>NZ_JBNGOP010000011.1:0-151848 GCF_050589625.1 Maribacter sp. 2-571
GAACGAATTTCAAATTTCAAAGAACGACAATTGCAACCAATTGAAAATCTTTTAGTTACAACCGGACACTATTGAGTAGTTAGTAGTGAGTAGTTAGTACCGAGTAGTGAGTACTGAGTACTGAATACCAAGTACTTAATACTAACTACTAAATACTGATAAAGTGCCCAACGGGCCTGCCATTGTCATTCATTGGACTACACTTTAATTTAAGCTGTTTTACGCTATATTGTAAAACAAACAATTCACATACATCAGCATGGATTTTGTTCGATTAACACAGTTCTTAAAGGACTTACAGCGCAATAATAACAAGGAATGGATGGACGCCAACAGAAAGGAGTACCACAGTGTACGGGATGCCTTCATCCATTGGCTCGATAGCTTGAATGCTCAATTGGCGACCGTGGACGATGGGTACTACGACACCCCTGGTCGAAAAGGAATCAATAGGATCAACAACAACCTAATGTTCCATCCGAATAAGCCTATTTATAAGGATCATTTTGGAGCGGGACTCGATAAACGTCCCGGTACAGGGGATTTTTATATTGAAATCGGTATCACAAGGGGCATGTTCGCAGGAGGGCTGTGGCGGCCCGAACCAAAAAAATTGCGTAGCATACGCGACGCCATCGATTATGACGGAGAGCAGCTTAAAAAAATTCTGAAAAAGCCTTCCTTTAAAAAAACCTTCGGCGGGTTATATGAGGATACCAAACTGACCAATGCCCCAAAGGGATTTGCAAATGACCATCCGCACATCGATTTACTTCGTAACAAAACCTTTGCCGTGGCCAAGGAATTTCCGATAGAATGGGTATTTCAAGATGATTTTGAGACAAAGGTCATTGCTGTCTACAAAGAAATGCTTCCTTTCCGACGGTATTTGAACAGGGCGGTCACCGTGTAATAAGGTCCTAAATTTCCTTTTGATATACCTTAAAGGGAAACTATTTGTTAACGCTATTTCAAAGTTAAAATGGTATTGCCCTCACAAATATTGTGTCGCCCGGCCAACACCTAAAATTTTCGCACCAACAATTGTTTAGGAGTAGGGAGCGTGCCTATAGTCGTGCTTACTTTTTTTCGAAAACAACTTTTCCGTTAAAAATGGTCATGACCACCTTGGTGTCCAGCAATTCGTTTTCGGCAACTGTCATCAAATCTTGATCAAAAATGGTAAAGTCGGCCAATTTTCCTTTGGTGATGGACCCTTTGATGTTCTCCTCAAAAGCACCGTACGCGGCGTCTAGCGTATACGAGCGTAAGGCTTGCTCCCTGGTCATTTTTTGGTCGGGTTCATAACCATTTTCCGGTGTTCCCTTTAAGGTTTTACGGCTAACACTGGCATAAAAACTGGCAATAGGGTTTATTGGTTCCACCGGTACATCGGTCCCATTTACGATAGGAACACCGCTTTTCAAAAGGGTCTGCCACATATAGGCGCCCTCTTTGATCCGTTTTTCCCCTAACCGATCAATTGCCCAAGGCCTATCGGACGACATATGTACCGCTTGCATCGCCGGGATAACGTTCAAGGCCGCAAAACGAGGAATATCGTCAGGATGGAGGTGTTGGGCATGTTCAATACGAAAACGATGGTCCGCATTCGCAAGGGATATTTCTTTGAGCGCAACTTCATAACGATCCAATATTTCCCGATTGGCCCGATCTCCGATGGCATGTGCGCAAACCTGAAATCCATTTTGCAGCCCTTTTATGGCGGTGGACCTCACGAACTCCATCGGAAGCGTCTCATGTCCAAAATGTCCCGGTCGGTCACTATAAGATTCCAATAACCAAGCACCTCTCGATCCCAAAGCGCCATCGCAGTTGAGTTTTATGGATCGAATGGTAAGCCGGTTGTCCGGGTCTATTTCCGGGCCTTTGCCGTACCATTCTTCCAAAAGGTCCTTTTCCCAACCGGTGAGCATGGCGTATAGCCTAACGTTCATAGCGCCCGCTTTTTTTTGTTTCCGGTACAGGGCTATGGTCTCCCTACCGATTCCTGCGTCGTGAAAACTTGTGATACCGTTTTTATGGCAAGCGGCAACGGCCAAGTTAAAGGCTTTTGTATCTTTTTCCGGAGTGCTCTCGGGAATGTGTTTTGTAATGAGGGTCATGGCCCGCTCGTTAAAAATACCGGTGGGCCTTCCAAGCCCATCGCGCATGACCTCTCCACCTTCTATGGCCAATTTGTCCACTCCGTCCTTTGGTAACAGGCCGACCCCTGCAATTTCCATGGCCTTCGCGTTGGCAAAACCGGCGTGGCCGCTGGCGTGCCGCAGATAAACGGGATTATCGGGCGATACCGCGCTCAGAAGATCGTGCGTCTGAAAGCCATGAACGGTATCTTCGGGCATTTCCGACCACTTGCTTTGGTGCCATCCCCGGCCGGTTATCCACTCGCCGGGCGCCACCTTTTCCACCGCTGCGGCGACCGCATCGATAATTTCTTGATAGCTGGTGGTCTGCAATAGATCCAAATTGAGCTCATTGTATCCCAAACCCATAAAATGACCGTGGCCTTCTATGAGGCCGGGGGTCATGGTTCTTCCTTTTAGGTCTATCCGCACCGTTTCTTCCGTGGTGTATTTTTCCGCTTCTTCCAAACTTCCCGCGAAAAGAACAATACTGTCTTTGGTCGCTACCGCGGCCACGGTAGTCTGCGTAGTATCAACGGTATAAATGGGCCCTCCAAAAATCAATACCGTAGCCGATTCCTTTTGTGGGGCAGAGCATGAACTTAAAAAGAGCAAGACTGTTGAAAGCAAATAAAAAAGAGTAGGGCGCAGTTGCATAGGGTGATGATTTTAAAACGTTCGTTGCCGGGAAAATTACGATTAATGAAAGACAGAATCAAACCCAAAGCCCATATTTGTTCAGGAGATCGATTCCATTGCGCCGTAGGTGTACAAAGAGACCGTATATTAGCACTATGGCAAACAAACGGGTTAGAAATATTGAAAAAGAATTGTTGTCCGACAATTGGTATTTGTTGCATAAATACCGTTTTGAGTATCAAAAAGACGATGGCACATGGGAAACGCAAGAACGGGAGGCGTATGACCGGGGAAATGGGGCAGCGATCTTATTATACAATAAGGAAAAGGAAACCGTTGTACTGACCAGACAATTTCGAATGCCGACCTATGTAAACGGAAATGAAAGCGGTATGCTCATAGAGGTATGCGCGGGGCTTTTGGATGGAGATCATCCTGAAGATTGTATACGCAAGGAAGTTGAAGAGGAAACCGGGTATCGTATTCATAGTGTAAAAAGGGTATATGAGGCCTACATGTCACCAGGCTCGGTAACCGAAATCGTTTTTTTGTTCGTGGGCACCTATGAAGATACCATGAAGGTAAGCGAAGGGGGCGGAGCCGATGATGAAACAGAAAACATAGAGGTGTTGGAGCTGTCTTTTACCGATGCCCTAAAAATGGTGGAGACGGGAGCGATCCAAGATGCAAAGACCATCATGTTGCTTCAGTATGCCGCGTTGCATAAGTTGTTTTAGGGCCGTTTCCGAACAAATATGACGATGGGATGCGTCAATAGGTATCCCTTAATGCAGACAAAACAATTTCCATTTGCGCTTTGGTCTCTTTTACCGGACGCCGAAAATGATTGTTCATAAAACTAAAGATCAGGGTTTTTTTTGAAGCGGTCAGCAAATAACCGCTAAGACAGTAGTTATTCCCCAAGCTTCCGGATTTCGCATAAATGTAGGGCGTGTCGGTATCTTTAAACTGATTTTTTAAAGTCCCCTCGGAACTTCCTCCTGCCGGAAAAAATTGAAACAATCTGTTTTGGGGAACCTCCTTGTGCAATTTATATAAAATATGGACCAATGACTTTGGACTAAAAAGGTTGTAACGGGAAAGTCCGGAACCATCTACCCATCGGGGCATTTGTTCCAGATCGGAAAGGCCGTTCGCGAGGATGTGCTTTCGGGCGATGCTACCGCTTAAACTATCGGATAGGGTAGTGGATGCCATAATCAGCAATTGTTCCGCTAAAAAATTATCGCTTTTTAGCATCATCCTACGGTATACCGAATCGGAAGGGGTACCATACAGTATGGTATACGCTCGTTCAGGAGGAGCGGTGCCCATAAAAACAGGTTTTTCCGTTGCTTGCTCCAATAAACTTCGAATACTACTGTTATCCGCCCTAAAGGGAACAACAAGGGTATCTCCATGGGTACCGTAAGCATAAAAGGTATTTCGATGTTCTTCACGGTAGCGGTTTCTTTTGGATGGTACTACCGAATCCTGAAAATAGGGAGGAATGGCGAAAAGGGAATCCCGTTGATACAGGGTAAGGACATTTCCGTAGAGCGGAAAGCCACTTTTTTCGGGATGGTAGTAATAATCGTAATCGTCCCAGGCCCAACCGGGACCGAAACGATCGTCATAAAAATTGTCAAGGGATAATGAAACGTATGGCTGTTCCGCGCTTTGAAGAAACCGTAGTGCCGTACTGTCCATAAAGTAAGGGTGTAACAATGTAGGGTCTCCCGTACCTTGAATAAAAAGGGTGTCCGATTTGGCGCTGTAACGCATTGCCGGCATCTGATCTGGCAAAAGCCTCAAGCTGGAATAAAGGGTCGCTATTTTGGTATTGCTTGCCGGGGTGAAGTAGCGGTCACCGTTAAAATTATACAGGGTATCGCGGGTATCGGCATCGATTACAAAAAGCCCCGTAAACTGATTTTGGTACTGTTCCGACATCAGCAAAGGGTGTATCTTCCGGTGCACTTTGCGCGATTTTGTTGAACCACAGCCCGATACCGTCATCAACAAAAATAGTATTACGAACGGCGGTTTTTTTAAGAATTTCATAAAATAAGAAAGGGCTTGAATATCGATATCTAGGGCGTTTAACACTAAATTAGTTATTTTTTAACTAGGTGGCCGCAATAAAAAGCTGGTTTTTTTGTTAACTTGGGTGTAACAACTCACTTAAACATTTTGATATATGCCTAGAGCTATGCTGGAGTACACTAAAACAGTTCTCCAAAAAGTTAGTTTTGACACGAAATTGTTTTGTAAGGAGGTAGAAAAAGCGATTCAAAGATTACTTCCTAACGAAGTCGAAGAACTAAAACACTGGTTGCGTCAATTTTTAACCGACAAGCCGGAACTACACGAAAGTTTAATTTTTTTAAAAGCATAAGAAAAGCCCCGACATCCGTTGGGGCTTTTTTTTGGCCATGTTGGTAACACTACCTTTCAGGGAAATTCCTCAAAAAGGATTATAGTCGTCCCGTAACCGGCTCGTTTCGGTCGCTACCACCAATAATCAAAAAGTCGGTAGCACGTTTACAAACATCGAACAGGGGCGTCAGGGATAGTTGACCATGACACTAAGAACGGTTCAAGGGGCTGATAATCTTCACGTCCTGAAAGGCAATGGCCCCTCTGACCACTCCCGAAATCACCTCGTGCATGGCCTCGATAATTTGTATTTTCAGTTCATTTTTATGATAGATCAGGCTGACCTCCCTAGCGGGACTGGGGTCGTTAAAATGTCGCAGGTTCTTGTTTTTGTCGCCGTCGAGCCCTAAAGTGTTCAAAAAGGGAAGGAGCGTCATGCCCATTCCCTCGTCCGATAGGTTCACCAAGGTTTCGAAACTGCCGCTTTGCAACTGAAAATGGTCGTCCTTAATGTTTTTAGGAACCTTACAGAGATTGATGACGCCGTCCCTAAAGCAATGCCCGTCCTGTAACAATAGAATATCGTTGATTTCCAAATCGGCGGGATCTATTTTTTTTCGGTCGTTCAAACGGTGGCTCGGCGGTACATAACCTACAAAAGGCTCGTAATACAGGGGGCGCTCCTTAATAAAAGCCGTTTCCAAAGGGGTTGCCGCAATGGCGGCATCCAAATGGCCCTCCTGTATGTTCTGTATCATGGTTTCGGTACCTTGCTCCTTTATGATCAGGTTTACCTTAGGATACCTTTTAATAAAGGTTTTCAAGAACATGGGCAGTAGCGTTGGCATAATGGTAGGAATGATACCCAAGGTAAAATCGCCGCCGATAAAACCTTTGTCCTGATCTACGATATCTTTAATGCGCTCCGCTTCGTTGACGATATTCTTGGCCTGTGCGATAATTTTTTCACCTACTTGCGTAATGCCGATCGGTTTTTTGCCCCGGTCAAAAATACGAACGTCCAGTTCATCTTCCAGCTTTTGTACCTGCATGCTCAAAGTAGGTTGGGTAACAAAACTTTTTTGCGCGGCAAGGGTGAAGTTTTGGTGTTCCGCTACCGCGAGCACGTATTGCAATTGCGTTATGGTCATTTACTATAGGTTTACAAGATAAAAATATAAAAAAGCATCGATTTAACTTATAGTATTGTTTCTTTTTTAACGACCGGCGCTCGGTAATGCCAAGTTATGTTGTGTTCGAATTTGAACGTTATAGTTGCGTTTGAAAGTGCGCCCTTATAGGTTTCACATGATATTTGTTTTGACGGTTGGGGTAGGGCCGCTTTCATCAGTGTTGTCAAAGCGCGGTCGGCACTAAGGTGCAACGGTACGACATCGCTACGAATGGCATGATCTCTACGTTCTCGACAGGGTTAATGGTTCGGGGTAAGATCAATCGTATTGAATTTCTTAATGCTCGGTAGTAAAGGAGAGGGTACTTTGAGCGTCGTTTTCTGTTGTAGTGAAACGACCCGAACGGACATTAAAAAAGATGCCTTGATGAGGGGCATCTTTTAACTTTAAAGAAATCCTACGGTTTGTTATAGGCGTAAGGAGCGTTCAGGATTTCGAAAGCGTTTGCCGTCGATCAATTTCTTAATTGACCTGAACCTTTTAGATTCGAACGTTCTTTCGAAGCGTCCGGTATGGGAAAGATTGATGAGTGCTTTCATGATTGTTGTTTTTTGATGTTTTTCGTAAATACCGTTAGCGGTTGAACTTTCGGTACTGTGCCCATTGCGCTCTTTTGCTGTTTCCCAATATGGAAAAGTACTGTCCGGTTTTCGATTCTGTTGCGGTTTTGTTGCTTGCTGCTTTCATGATCGTTGTTTTTTGATGTTTCTAGTGAATGTTTTTTAGCGGTTGAACTTTCGGTACTGTGCCCATTGTGCTCTTTTGCTGTTTCCCAATATGGAAAAGTACTGTCCTGTTTTCGATTCTGTTGCGGTTTTGTTGCTTGCTGCTTTCATGATCGTTGTTTTTTGTTGTTTTTAGTGGATGTTGTTTAACGGTTGAACTTTCGGTACTGTGCCCATTGCGCTCTTTTACTGTTTCCCAAGATGGAGAAGTACTGTCCGGTTTTCGATTCTGTTGCGGTTTTGTTGCTTGCTGCTTTCATGATCGTTGTTTTTTGTTGTTTTTAGTGGATGCTGTTTAGCGGTTGAACTTTCGGTACTGTGCCCATTGTGCTCTTTTGCTGTTTCCCAAGATGGAGAAGTACTGTCCGGTTTTCGATTCTGTTGCTGTTTTGTTGCTTGCTGCTTTCATAATATGTTTTTTAATGTTGTTTTTAATTGATGATGTAAAACTAGTTGCTTTGTATCGGCGGTTGAAATTCGGATCACCCAGTTGTAATTTTTGATGACTGAATTGTAAATGCGACCGTCCAAACAATTTTAATACTCGGGATTTTTATACTTGGCCCAAGCGAAAGACCGGTTGTTGCCGGGAACGGTAAAGTGCGCTAACGCTTTATTTGTAATGGCCGTATTGCTATTGATCGTGTTCATATTGTGGTTTTTTATAAAGATCGTTCGTTGTTGTATGATTGACTTGTACTAAAAGACGACGCAAGAATTGTTTTGTTACAGTACTATGTATAAAAAGGTACTATTTTAATATTTTATTAACATTTAAAAATATATAAATTATTGATTATTAGAATTTTATGTTTTTTTTTAGGAAACTCCGAAGAGCGTGAAAAAACAAATTTCTCTTTTAAATCTGCTTAAAGCAATACTGTAATTACTACTATAAGAACGATTCTAAAACCAAGGTTTCAACGTTCCTAACGATGCCAAATCGCTTATCATATGTTTAAAGTGGGGGGCATGATTGCCCGGATTCTTACTTTTACAATGGTACGACCGTTACCACGATTACCTGAATGATGAAGAAGAGTAAAAACGGGATCAACAAATGGCCCATAACATCACGTGCCTGTAATCGAACACCTTTTGCCATTATCGGTAGTACCAATAAAAGATAGAACGGTTGAAGCATATTGCTCAGGCTTTCGCCATAGGCTATGGATAATGAAGCTCTCGATACCATTGCCGTAATCTGCTGCTCGGGCAGCCCATGCCCCAGTTCTTGTACAGCGGCTAGCATGCCCGGCCCCACAACGGCAAATTCCCCACCCGCCGAGGGAATGGCGAAATTGACCACACCACCGGTCAAATAAGCGAAGAAAGGAAAGGTATCTACAGTAGCCACAGTTGCTAGGCCTTCGGCCAGTTGGTTGCCCAAACCGGTATATCCCATAATTCCCATGATACCGGCATAAAAGGGATATTGAAAAAGCACGCCCGAAACATTACTACTGGCCCGTTTCATGGCGATAACAAAACCGATCGGGGTTTTATGCAATGCCATTCCAAGTATCAGGAAGATAAAGATCATAATATTGAAATTCAGGTCCAATCCTTTTGTGGCAAAGTGATATACGATATAACTGACGCCCATTATGGTGATTAAGGCCTGTAACGGCATGCTGTGGTTAAGTCGGTCGGAAACGTTCCTTTTTTCGGAAACATTGCTTTCCGCTTCCCGTTCGATACTTGGTTCCTTCATTTCCGAGGACGCTGGGCGAAGATCTTCCAATGCTTTCGATTGCGGTTTCTTTGGCGCCAAAAGCACCATTAACAAGGGAGCACCGAAAACCATAAGCCCCATCATGGTCAGATTTAATGGGGAGCCCAGGGTAGCGGAAGAAGGAACGACATCGGAGAGGATACCTTCCTTGATGAGAAAGTTATTCTCGGTATTCAATAATAAAGGTATGGAGCTCGACAGTCCCATTACCCAACTGTTCATTGAAATGTATACGCAGGCGATCAGAAAAGGATAGTGCACCCCTTTTATTCGAAGCGCCAGTTCCCGGGCCAACACGGCGGTAATGACCAGCCAACCAAAACTGACCAGGGATAGCAGCATCCCGATCATGACCACAAACAGGTACGTTTGAAAAGGGGTTTTGATGAAGCGTGTCATCAAATCAATACCCTTGTTCACGCTGGGGGACAATGCAATGGCAAAACCGGTAATAATGATCAGTACAATCTGCATACCGAATGCCAAGAGGTCAAAAAAACCATCGTACCATGCTATGATGATACCCATAGGAGAGGTGTCCGTACATAAGAGCGCGGCGATGACAACGATCAAGGTCAATAAAATGGCGAACACGAAGGCGTCCGGCATGTACTTTTGAAACCATTTGGTCACCTGCTCCCCAAGTTCGCGTACCATTAGTATCCTTAATTTGGAAGAACTGTAGCGGGTAATAGTTCCTCTGTTATGGTATTGTTTGTAGCACTTACGTAATATGCCCGTTGCGAAACATCGAGCGCCAGGGCTTTGTGGACCGCTCCATCAATAAAATGGATTGCCGCTCCATCGTCACAAGCATAACCATCGGACAAGTGCCCGTTCAATATGTTGTTATGGTATAAAGGGCGTCGGGAGGCTTCCGAATTGTAATGCGGGCAATGGCTTTTGTCTATAAATCCCATACCGTGAACGATGCTGAGCTCTTTTGGTCGGGAGTCCGTTGTACCTCCATTGAACCAACATAGGGATCCTGCACTACCGCCACCCATGACTACGCCATTGTCGTAGGCGGCTTTTAAGAGGACATCGATGCCCTGTGCCTTCCAAATGGCCAACATGTTCAGGGTGTTTCCCCCACCGACCACTATAGCGTCCATCTTTTGAATGATTTCCGCATAGGTTTCTTGCTGGGAATACGAACTGATCCATACGTTTAACACATGCGGGACCACCGGCAGCGTTTTACATACTTCGTAAAAGCGATCGATATATCCTACATCATCACCACTGGCCGTTGGAACAAAGCAAATATTGGGATGTTCCTTTCCGGTCATTTCCGCAAGGTAGCGCAACAAAGGGCGGGTATGCTTCCCACTGCCATACGCAAGGAGTTGTTTTTTCATACTGAACCGTTTTACCGAACCGTCGGGGAATGAAATATAGCAACCCGCTTACATTTGATTGCTATACTGTTCCCGACAATGGACTGACACAAAAGTGTTTTCCTCTTCCATATAAAGGTAATCATCATACAACAGAATTGGAAGAAACCGGCGCAAACTGCTAACCAAATTTGAAAAGGCTATCACGGGAACATATTGCCGTAGGCGTTGGAGTTGTTTGTGCTTTTAGGAGAATGCTTTAATTAGGAATTGCTGTCCTTTTTACCTTGTCCACGATTTCTGTTTCCGGTATTTTTTCCACCGTTGGTATTGTTCCTGTTCCTATTTCTGTTCCGATTGCGATTTCGGTTCCTGTTCCTGTTCCGGTTTCTGTTCTGGTTAGGGGAAGCAGGCGCCTTTTTTGCAGGGGAACGATCCTGGTTTTCATCCTCGGCATGGTTTTCCCCCTCGTCAACGAACTGGTGCTCGGGCATTCGCGGTACCTGTTGTTTGATCAATTTTTCGATATCACGGAGATAAGGGCGTTCTTCCTTGTCGCAAAAAGAAAGTGCTATACCACTGGCACTGGCCCTTCCGGTCCGGCCAATACGGTGCACGTAGGTTTCGGGCACATTGGGAAGGTCGAAATTGATTACCAGGGAAAGCTCTTCTACATCAATGCCCCTTGCAGCAATATCGGTGGCGACCAATACCTTTAGTTTACCGTCCTTAAAAGCCCCTAAGGCCTTTTGGCGGGCCGTTTGCGATTTGTTTCCATGAATGGCCGCGGACCGGATATCGGCCTGGGCCAGTTTTTTTACAATCTTGTTCGCCCCGTGTTTTGTTCTAGAGAAGACCAATACCGAATCGTTGGCTTTTTCATGTAACAAATGGATGAGTAGTTTGGGCTTGTTTTTTTTGCTTACAAAATAAACGCCCTGGGTTACTTTTTCGGCCGTGGCCTGTTCCGGTTTAATGGTCACCCGTTCAAAATCGCCGAGTAATTGTCCCGAAAGTTCCACAATGGCTTTGGGCATGGTTGCCGAAAAGAAAAGGGACTGTCTTTGTTTTGGGAGTTTGGAGATGATCTTCCGTACGTCGTGAATAAAGCCCATATCCAGCATCTGGTCCGCTTCGTCCAGTACCACATAGTCCAAATGTTGGAAAGAGATAAATCCTTGGTTCATCAGATCCAGTAATCTTCCGGGAGTGGCGATCAAAATGTCGACACCGTTTCGCAGCGCATTTACCTGCTTGCCCTGTTTTACACCCCCAAAAATGACGGTATTTCTT
Organism: Maribacter sp. 2-571; assembly: GCF_050589625.1. NCBI lineage: Bacteria > Pseudomonadati > Bacteroidota > Flavobacteriia > Flavobacteriales > Flavobacteriaceae > Maribacter > Maribacter sp. 2-571. The sequence continues at coordinate 11,452 of NZ_JBNGOP010000011.1, forward strand.
AAACCGGTATGTTTGCCATAAGTGGTAATACTTTCACCGATCTGTATGGCCAATTCCCGGGTAGGGGTTACGATCAAGGCCTTTATTTTCCTTTTTCCCCGGTTTTCGTTGGTTTGGCCGTTTCGGTACAAATGGTCCAAGATCGGTATTCCAAAGGCAGCGGTTTTTCCGGTTCCCGTTTGGGCGACCCCTAGCAGGTCCTTGCCCTTTAGAAGTATGGGAATGGCCTGTTGTTGAATAGGGGTGGGGCTGGTGTATCCCTCGGCATCGATGGCCCTGAGTATCGGTTCGGCAATGCCGAGCGCTTTAAACGTCATATACAATTGTTAATGATCGGCAAAGGTAGGGTAACCGAACGGATATCGTAGCTTTTTATTGGTCGTGTGTCGTGCCGGTTCAAAAACCGGAAATGTGCTTACTCGAAAAGAACCGTTTCCGAAAGGTCGAACCACGATTTGTAGTAGGCACGGTGCATTTGCTCGATAGTGTTTCGTTTTACTTTTAAAGTAGGGGTAATACAGCCATTGTCAACGGTCCACTCTTCTTTCATGACCACTACTTTTTCTATTTTTTCATGTTTTTCGAGCGTTTGGTTCAGTTCGGAACGGGTCGTTTCCAAGCTACTGCTCAACTCCAACCTAGGTTTTTCCTTGCCGGCCAGGGAAGGGGTGATCAGGGCAATGGGTTGCGGGATTCCGGTTCCTACGATACATATTTGGTCGATGTCGGTATTTTTCGATAGCGCAAGTTCTATGGGAGCGGGCGCAATGTACTTGCCCTTATCGGTCTTAAACTGGTCCTTCAATCGTCCCGTAATGGTAAGGTAACCGTCGTGGTCGTATTCTCCCACATCCCCGGTCTTTAAAAAACCATCGCTCGTAAAGGTGGCCTTGGTAGCTTCGGGAGCTTCAAAATACCCGAGCAGCAAACAGTCGTTTTTTATACATATTTCTCCTTCTGGCGACAGCTTCGTAAGCACTCCTTTTAGCGGTTTGCCCACACTGCCGATTTTGTTGGCCCCGGGCACATTGGTATGGGAAACGATACAATCCTCCGTCATCCCGTACATTTGGTTTACGGCAATGCCGAGTTTTGCGTACCAATGCAAAAGCGATTTTGCCATTGGTGCCGCCCCGGAAACGATAATACGGGCATCCCTTAACCCCAATTTTTTTCGTAACTTATTTTTAATTAGATTTTTAAGTAGAGGTATTTTAAGTAATACATTCAATTTTTTTTGTGGAAGTTGCTCCAATATCTTCTCTTGGAATTTGGTCATGATCCGGGGTACGGCCCCAAAGGAATGGGGTTGGGCCGCCTCTAGGTCTCGTGCAAACGTATCCAACGATTCCGCAAAAAATATTTGTGCGCCCATAAGCATTCCCCGCATTTCTACCCCTGCGCGTTCCGCAATATGGGACAACGGCAAATAGGAAAACAGTTTCGGATGTTCGGGAAGTGCTACCAAATCTACAAGCGCAGCGGCGCTCGTCATAAAATTACCTGCACTGTGCATAACGCCTTTTGGCTTTCCGGTAGTCCCTGAGGTATAGATCAAGGTGGTCAGTTCCTCTGGTTTTTGTTGATGTGGAGTCGTTAGGGGCGGATGTTGCTCCAAAAGCCCTTCCCATAAAAGTGCGGTAGTATGGCCGTAAGCAGCTACCCCGATTTTGGTTATGCCCGATATACCGGCTTCTTGCGACTCAAAATCATCCAACTTCCCGATAAAAATGGCCTTGGCATGGCTCAATTGTAGAATTTGCGCAATGGAATCCGCGTTCAACGTAGGATATATGGGTACGGAAACATGTCCCGCCATCATAATGGCCAGGTCCGCCATAAACCAATGCGAGCAGTTTTTGGAGAGCAGGGCGATCTGGCTTCTTGGTGGTAGGTCGAGCGCAATGATCGCCGATGCTATTTTTCTCGCCTCTAGTCCCGCTTCGCCATACGTATGTTCGGTGTACGTTCCGTTGACCGGTTGGCGCAGAAAAATACGGTCCGCATCATTCTGTTCCCAGTAAAAAAAAGCTTCCAATGGAGTGTTGAAATTGGGCATATAAGGCTGTTATTGATTTTATTAAAGATACTCATTTTAGGTGAAGGTTTATCCTTTGACGGTAAGCTGCATTTCTTGTTTGGGGGCTTTGCGGACCGTGATTTAAAAACGATGGCCTTTCCTTGGGCGTGTTATCCGGTGTTCTTTTCCCATGGTGCCCGCCCGGATTACGGTTCAGTATCCGAAAACGACAATTGGGTAGTTTTTTTTCCGTTGCATATCCATCAAACCCCATTTTTGTGGTTGAACAATAAAATGACGGGGCGCAGCGGTAGTTTCTGGTTGAGCTGCTGTTCGGGGATTTTCCTACCTTTATCCTTGGTGTTAAAAGGGTATGGCCCTGCATAGCAAATAGCGTCGAATTTATAACAGAACGGAAAATTTAGCATGATCGATTACAAAAAGCATTTGAAAAATGGGATTATAGTGGCTTTTTCCCTGTATTTGGTTTTTTTGATGGTCAACTTTTTCTTAGGCAGGTTCGACGACGGGATAACGGCCTATTATTTATGGACCAGTTTTTGGGAAAATTTTGTTTTCTCCATGCTGCTTTTCGTCACCAATACCATTTGGTTCGAATATGTGACACGGAAATACAAGAAAACGTTGTTTCGGCCGAAACCGTTGACCACTGCTTTTTTCGGGCATGTGGTGGTTTCCATGTTGGGAATCTTTACCGCTCATATCATCATCTATGTGGGTATTCACGAAAAGGATTTTGCAACGGTCCTTAAGGGTGGCAGTGCCGCCGATTATCTGATTTCGCTGACGACATCCATTGTGGTAGTCACTATTTTTTACGTGATTTGGTACTACAAAAACCGACAGGACCGGCGCGTAAAAGAACAGAAGATCATTGCCGGTGCGGCCTCTGCAAAATTCGATGCCCTAAAAAACCAACTAGATCCCCATTTCTTGTTCAACAGTTTGAACGTGCTTACCAGTTTAATTGAGGAAGATCCCTATCAGGCACAAAAGTTCACCACTTCCCTGAGTAAGGTATACCGTTACGTGCTGGAGCAAAAAAACAAGGAACTGGTTTCGGTAGATGAGGAATTGCGCTTTGCAAAAACCTACGTTCGCTTATTAAAAATGCGTTTTGAAGATAGTATCGTGTTCGATATTCCCGAAATGGAAAACATACCGGAGGCGCATATTATACCATTGTCCTTGCAACTGTTGCTGGAAAATGCCGTGAAACATAACATCGTTATGAAAACAAAACCGTTGCATCTAAAGGTGTTCGCCGAGGAGGGCTATTTGGTGGTGTCGAACAATCTTCAGGAAAAACAAGTGGTTAAAAAGAGCAGTGGCGTAGGCCTTCAAAACATACGGCAACGATACGAACTGTTGACCGACCAAAAAGTAATCATTGATAAAACGGCATCGGACTTTCAGGTACGGATCCCCATGTTGAAAAAGCAAGTATCCGCGGTGGAGGGTCAAAAAAACTACATCGAGGACAAGCGATACCATAAGGCCAAAGAGCGGGTAGCGGCGGTAAAAAGTTTTTATGGGAACCTGTTCAGTTTTTGTATCGTCATCCCGTTTTTAGCCTTTTTAAACTATAAGACCACCAGTTTTCCTTGGGTCATTTTCCCGATTTTGGGATGGGGCTATGGTTTGGCCGTGCATGGTTTGGAAGCGTACCGAATTCATCCGCTCTGGGGGAAAAAATGGGAAGAGCGCAAATTGCGGGAACTTATGGAGGACGAACACTTCTGAGCAATTTTAAAGTAGGATCGTATCCATATTACGGTTCGTCCCCAAAAAAATACAGTTCGGAACACCTTTCTTTAAAACCGTTTAAAGCGTTCCGATATTTGTACCAAATAATAAAATCATAGAAGTATGAACTTTTTGGAAAACGATGATGCTAAATACATGCGGGCAAAGGAACGTGTTGCTTTGATCAAAAAGTTCTACACCAGTGTATTGTCGTACATCGTGGTCATTTCATTTTTGGCCTATTTGAATTACGAGGGCGACAAGTGGGGTTATGCCTGGTTTCTTTGGCCCGCCCTGGGTTGGGGTATCGGCCTGTTGTTTCAAGGTGCAAAAGCTTTCGGTTGGAATCCGTTTTTTGGAAAACAATGGGAGGAACGTAAAATGAAAGAATTCATGGAGGACGATCGCTCATCCGATCGATGGAAACAACAATAACGACTAAAAAGAAAAAGCATGGAGACTAAAGAAGCTAAAGCGCGGGAAAAAGTAAGGGCGCTAAAACGATTTTATACCCATTTTACCGCCTATGTTATCGTAAATTCGTTTATTACGGTAACCAAAATATTCACTCATTTGAGGAATGGGGAATCCCTTACGAATGCCTTTTGGGACATGGGAACATTTTTCGTTTGGCTCGCTTGGGGGGTCGGTTTGGCATTTCATGCCGCAAATACATTCGATTATATGATTTTTGGTAAAAATTGGGAAGATAGGCAGATGAGGAAGTTTATGGAAAAAGAAGATCGGGTGCAGGAAAGCCCTAACTATACATTTCGGATAGGCGATGGCAAAGACTAAAAAACTGACCAAATTGGAGCGGGCCAAGAAACGCGTAAAGCAACTTCGCCGTTTTTACAGGCATGTCTTGCTCTATGTACTGGTCAACCTAATGTTGTTCGTGTTTCAGAGCCGTATTACGGTAATATTGGTCAGCAAAGAGGCCTTGGGTAATCCGGACATACTAAAACCCGTCGATTGGGACCTTTTTGGCACTCCGATCGTATGGGGTGCGGTGCTGCTTTTGCACGCGCTTAAAGTGTACATCGGCGTTCCCGCATTCGGCAAAAAGTGGGAAGAACGACAGATAAGGAAATATATGGAGAAAGAGGGGGGCGATATATAGGTTGCCCGTGCTATTATATACGTATCCCGACCTAAAAAATAACAAATGAAAACAATAATAATAGAAGATGAAAAGCCGTCCGCAAGACGACTGGGAAGGCTGTTGGAGAAATTGAACGTGCCCGTATCGGCCATGCTGCACTCCATAGAAGAAGCGATTGCCTGGTTTGGCGATAATGCGCACCCAGACCTGATTTTTTTGGACATTCAGCTTTCCGATGGGCTTTCCTTTGAAATTTTTGAGCAAGTAGATGTGCGGAGTGCCATCATCTTTACCACGGCCTATGACGAGTACGCGTTGCAGGCCTTTAAGTTGAACAGTATCGACTACCTTCTAAAACCTATCGATGACGAGGAGTTGGAGATGGCCGTAAAAAAATATCGGGACTTTAAACCGGAAACCCAAAAAATGGCCCTGGATTTTGATGACATTAAAAAACTGCTGGTAAACCCATTGGAGCGAGAGTATAAAAAACGATTTACGGCTAGGGTAGGGCAGCACTTAAAAATCATTAATGCAGATGAGGTCGAGTGTTTTTATAGCGAGAACAAAGGTACCTATGCCGCCACCTCAGATGGCAGGAACTATCTTTTGGAAACGACCTTGGAAGGATTGGAAACAGAGTTGGAGCCCAAAACGTTTTTTCGGGTAAGTCGTAAATTTTACATCAACATCGAGCACATCAAAGACATCGTTTCATATACCAATTCAAGACTTCAAATAAAGCTTAACCGGTTTTCCGACCAAGAAATCATCGTGAGTAGGGAACGTGTAAAAGACTTTAAGCTATGGTTGGAGTAATGAATATTAAAAATCTGAATGTTAACGTATTGAGATGAGCAATAGATTTTCCTTATAGCGCCTGTTTTATCAGAAATCGGATTATTTTTCGATGCGATTGTCATCGAAAGACGATGGTAATAATTTAGGAATGAGTTTGATGAAAATGGGAAGTAGCACGGCCCCGCCCGGTAATATGAAAATGGCCAAAGACGGAATACTCTTGAAAATATCCAACAGCTGATGCTGCATTTTTTTGCGTTCGTCGGGAGTCAATTCCTTGATCGTGGATTTTGATATCAAGGAAACCAACTCTTTACTTTCCGAAAGTTCTTTTTGCAGTCTTTTGCTATTTCTTAAAATCAACTTATTTACAATTTTCGACATGCTATCGTAAAACTGTAATGCTAGGTTTTGATCTTTTAAAAATGGTATCGTATCGGCATTTTTATGGAAAAAGTAGGTGACCTCTTCAAGCGCCAAGGCAATCTGCTTGTTTTGGAACCCTAAATCGTTACCGATACCGAAAATAAAGTCCGATTCTTGATATTCCAAAGAATGGTCTTCCCATACCGATAGGCAAGCGATATCCAAAAAATACTGATTTTCAAGGGGTGTTTTGTTCTTTAGCAATCGTTCCCGGTACGAACCGTCAAAATGTTGCGCACTACCGTCGATAAAGGTGAGGGAGGCCTCGAACAGCTGGGCCAATTTCTTATCGTTTTTATTTTTTTCCTTTGAATGCAATGCATGATAGGTAACGTTGATTGCCAAATATTCCAAGGTCTGGGCATATTGATATATGCCTTCAGAATGCTTTAAATAGCGCTTGAACAACAACACATCAATAAACAACAGCGAGTTGGTAATGATGCTATTGAACGTTTTGCTGATAACGTTGTCATCCAAATACACTCTGGATTCTATTAGTTTTTCCAGTTGCGTAGAAGTCTTTTTTTCAACAAAAAGACTGGCCAGAAAAGAGATTTGGTTTACTCTGAGCTCCTGATAGAAGGCGAATATGACCTCTAAAAAAATGGTAAAATCATTTTCCCCTTTTTCTAAGCGATACGTATAGTAAAGCGCCGTGAGCAGATTGAGTTTTGCCTTTTCATCTTCGGAAAGGGAATGTGCCGTTTCAATAAATTTGGGGATATCGGTATTGATACCGTACACAAAACCCGTTTTTTTGAGTCCTTGATAAAGGTCCGTAACGTCCTTATAGTGGTTTGGTCGGTCTTGTACCTCAGATCCAAACTTGGTGATCCATCCTGGGGCCGAAGGGTTCATGTAATGCTACTATTTGTAATCAAAGTAAGACAAATATGTTGAGCTTACCTAGCAAAATACCAGATTTACCAATGGCGGTAACCCGGACAACCGGGTACTGTTTAGCTATCCGTTCTCATAAATAAATCGCAGAATTCCCAATGCGAAACGGAGATGGGCAGCAGTCGGACTCGTTTTTGGTCGGCAGGCGAAATACGGTTTTGGAAAACTATTTAACGGCTTTTTTCTTGTTAATCTTTTAAAAATCTTTAATTTTCAATACATTTTAAACCCCAAAAATCATGAAAAATTATTTAAAAGTAGCAATCTTGCTATGTGGTATGCTTTTGTTCAATAACTGTGCTGACGATGGCACCGACCCCCAAGGAAGCACTATTGGCCTCCATCGACAAAATGAAGATGTCTTTGCCGGAAAAATGGCCATTCAGGATACCGACATTGCCTACTCCGCCACAGCCACTGGAGAACTTACTTTCGATATCGATATTTTGCTGAATGAAAAAGAAATCAACGGTAAAGTAGATTATCGGAGCGAGTCTATTTCGGTAGATGGCCACGATTATGTGGTTTCCGAGGTGGAAAAGGAGTACCTCTTGGAAGTTGGCAAACACATTGCCGAATACCTGTTGGTCACCAAGGACGGTGATATCGAGCTGGTGGAATATTCCCTGCTCAGTTTGATCGAATATTGGGGAAAATCTCCCGAAAACTATACCTATGGTAAAAGAGAGGTCTATTCAAAGGACCCCCAAGCTGTGCTTAAAAGTAGAAATGAAGGTATTACCTGTATACGTAAAAACACCTTTGTGAACGCGGAGTACGACGATAGTAGGGGCAACCATGTCGATAATGTGGCCGTAGGTAGTAAGGCAAGGGAAAACTATGGATGCATGGGACGCTGCGGTGCGGATTGTGGTCGTTGGTGGATTCCGAGCGCATGGACCAAGGATTGCTTGGATCATGATCAATGCAGCAATGTAAACAATTCAAGTGGCGGAAGTAGCGATGCGAACTGTGGAGACGAGTTTGACGAAGCGTTGGACGATTATGTGTTCGGTGTTATTCGCGGATGTCGCGGTTGATCTTCTTCTTCCGAAAATAACGGAGCCTTCTTGGTTTAAACGAAAACACTAAGAAACGGCACTCTTAGTATTTTCCTATCTTTTTTGGAACGCACTGAAATAAAATCACCGTAATATTGCATTAAAATGTAGGAAAATTGAAAAAGAAACATTACATTTAAATATATTAAAGTTTTATTAAAATTCTGCAATGCCCCAAGTGTTACGGAATTGATTACATTTTTTAATTGAACATTGTTCCACTAATCCCCCGAAAATTATGGAATATACATTGCTCGTTACTTGGTTTTCATTTATGTTTTTTATGGCGTACCGTCTGTTCGCCGCTAAAAAAGCGTTGAACAAGACATTGAACACAAAAAAGAAAACGGAATTTTCTTAAGCAATTGAGAAAAAGTGGACCAGGTTCACTTGAAAACAAAAAAAGGCTGCCGATGATATCGGCAGCCTTTTTTTTATGTCAAACGTTTTAAAGCGATAGAATCCGCTTTAAACCAATTATGAAGTCATTCTAAATATGTATGGCTTAGCTATAGCGGCTAAAATGACCAAATAAAGGCACACCATTTGCTTTTGACGCGTAAAATATAAGTGCAAACGAATTGCTCATTCTTGGTGTTGTCCCTTTTCGCTTATTGGATAATTCCGGTACAACTTACCCTTTTTCCGGCAGCACCGCTGGGTTGGCTCTCATAATCGTCTACCCCTTGATGAACGATTACCGCTTTACCTACAATGTTTTTGGTGGCATCGTCACAACCGATGCACCATTGGTCGGTTACAAACGTTTTTGTTGCCTTTCCTTCGGCATCGGCGGCAAAATTTCCAATGTCGCCCTTATGGTATCCCTCGGCCGCGCCCCATTTTCCATGAGGTTCTTTGGTAGGGTTCCAGTGGCCTCCCGTAGATTTGCCGTCCGCTGAGGAGCAATCGGCTTTTTCGTGTATGTGTATGGCATGTTCCCCCTCGGAAAGTCCGGAAAGCATTGCTACCATTTTCACCGATCCATCCTCTTCCGTGAACGTTACCTCGCCCTCGACCGAACTATCGCTTTTAGGGCTCATGGCAAATGTGATGGTCTTTGGGGCCATCGCCTCTTCCGTTTCTTTTTTCATCTCATCGACTGCCGCTTCGGTTTCTTCCTTGGCATCCTCCATTCCCTTTTTCGCATCCTTGCACTGATATGAAAAACCTGCTAATAGGACAAGGGTCAAAATTTGTAAACGCTTCATCTATGTATCTGTTTTTAAGTTGTTTTTAAAATTAAACAAAATTATGGCCGATGGCAATAATTGCCCATAGGTTTTTATAAGTGGGCGCTATCTATATAAGGGGCAGTACATTGATGCGTATAAATTTACGGTGCCCTACTTTGGACGCTATTGTAACCTACTACTTAGAAAAGTTCAAGCAAGGAAGGCAATAGTATGGAACGGACAATCAGGTGTGTCGGGGAACTGGAAACCTGTCAAGATTCGGTTTTTGATGGGAGCGGGACTAATGGTAGGTACTTCAAAAAATATTTTAATATTTAAAGGGATAAAAACCAAGTCGTTATGTTTTTATCCTCGGACATCTTAAAATTTTATTGTGTATTTAAAAAGTAAAATCATATATTAGAGTAAGTTTAAACCTACAAGTATAATATAGAATCACAGATACGTAATGTGTTGCTTCCACTCATTTAGGAGTAATTGGGTTACGGCCATATTATCTGACCACCAACTTTTCGCTGACATTACGGTACCGACCGACATTGATGATTTGATCGCAACGATGTCCGTATGCCCAACAGCGATACAATTCTAATATAACTCACCACCATTAGTTTAAGCATGTTTCAATGCCAATAGTGCGGTGTCCCTTTCGATGGGCACTATTGGAATGGACGAGTAATGCGCATGTTGATTAATCGTTTAAGTTTCTTGGTCGCAGGATGCTCTTTTACTTCGGTATAGGAAGTTTAGCTGCCTGGGCAGGGGTCGGCTATACCTTAATACGCCGTATGGACGGCCAATGGTTACTGAGCATTCGAGGACAGTCGAGGGGGAACGGGTTTAACCCCTACCCACTATCGAAACCCTTTTGAACAGGGTTAAGCACCAATTATAGGAGCATCGAAACCAGAATTAGTGAGTATCAATTTTTAATTAATATTTAATTCTTAAAAAAGGGAAAATGGAAACAAAAAATCTGAATTATGACGTCGCAATTTTAGGAGCGGGCCCACAAGGGCTGAATCTGGCTTCTTGGATCAAAAAAGAGCGCCCAAATTCCAATATCATTGTATTGGAAGGCCAAAAAAAATACCCACACAAAATCGGGGAAAGCACGCTTTCGGGATTTTGTAAAGCGATACGATCGAACGACGTAAGGCACGAGGTCTTTCAACGTCTTTTTTACACAAAAAAAGGTTTGGGGTTTTGGCACTGTAATGAAAAGAACAAGGACCTCACGACATTGCCCGAGTATATTATAGAAACTTTTGACGAAACCTTTCAGATCGAAAGAAGGACTTTCGACGAATTGCTTGAAAAAAATTGTCAAAAGCAAGGGATAACGATTACCAGGGGGGCACGTGTCAATGCTTCGGGCTGTAACCTTTCATCCAACGGGAACAAGATCAAATACATCCAAGATGGAAAGGAAATGTTTTTGGATTGTAAAATTGTGGTCGACGCTACAGGCCCCGCAAGTATCATTAACAATCATTATTGTTCCGATGGAGATTATATGGAGTCCGACGTTCCCTTTCAAACGTCAGCTGTTTGGGCATATTACAAAAATGTGAAATGGTTGAAGGATTATGAGAATTGGGCGTTGGACGCGGAGAATCCGAGAGACGAATATACGCAGCATCTTTGTTTTAAAGAAGGTTGGGTTTGGTACATTCCCTTGGTGTCATGGCAAAAATCGGAGCCGGAAAATCTCTCCGCAATGTTGATTTATTTAAGCGATCCGGAGAATCCCGTTTTGGATAGGGACGTGCTGGCAAGTACGTTTAACTGTGTATACGAACAGATTTGGAGCATCGGGATTTCGCTAAGAAACGATAGGGACAACATTATAAATGAGGAAGGTTCCCTTGCAACATTTGAAAAGTATATCGAAAAAATACCGACCCTAAAGCAACTCTTGGATGGAGCGGAACTTTTAGATGGGTATTATCCCAATCACAAACCTTTTGCAAAACGGTTGAATTTTAGAAGACGTGCCAAGCAAATCGCGGGTGATGGCTGGTTGACGGTGGGCGATGCCGCCTTTTTTATCGATCCGTTGCGCTCCCCTGGCCTAACAGGTGGTGTGGCAATGGGGTATCATGCCAAAACGGCCATTTTGAAGGCGTTGTCCGAAAATAACTTTTCTAAAAGTACTTTCGTGGGTTATGTGAAACGTATTGAAGAACTGCACGAAATGCTCGAAGATCAAAATCAAATGGCCTACATGTCGCACAACCACCCTGAGGCAATTTCGTTGATACGTCGGTTTGGCGAAGTGTCTTCCAGGGGTCATTATAACGAGTTCAAACATCAAGACGATTATAAATTTCAGGACACCAACGTTTGGGGCCATCTGTATACGGAACATTTTAGGATGCAGAAGCAGGTTTTAAGAATTATGCACGAAGAAGAATTTATCGTAGGTTCCGAAAAGAAGATTGAGGAACAGTCGGCGGATGATTACAATCGTATGATCCATAAGATCAAGGAAGTGATAGGCGATTATTTACAGGAAAACCTGTATCTGAATCCTTTTACGGTAGTCAATGAGCGCAAGATAAACGAAACTGTGGAAATGGTATAAGGTAGCCGTATGGAATTAGTGAAACCACCGTTTACGGAAGAGACCGTACTCCGTTCCGTTCAGATTGCCGAAAATCTTTGGAATAACAAGGATATTCGGAGCATTTTATCCTGTTTTGCCATCGATGGATTCTACTTTCGCTATAGAGGTAAGATTATTACCAATAGAAGGGAGCTGGAATCGAATTTAGAGATCAAATGGCAAAGAGAACTGGATTACGTTATCGAGAAAAACGTAACCCTTTTTTCGGAAAATAAAATAGCCGTGCAGTTTATGTACGAATGGAGAACTGCAAATTTTGAGTATTTCAGGACCTACGGGAACGAATTTTGGGAAGTCAATCTCAAAGGACAGATCATTTATCATACGATCAGTTCAAATGATGTTCCCATCGACAAGGCGTTACTTGAACTGGTCTGATGTGAACAATACCCCGATGCAAAAGTATCGGGGTATTTTTTTCTAAGCTCCTGTTTCAGATAGGCGGTGTGAGTATGGTATCAAATTGACTTTTGGCCATAGACCTTCTTAAGAATGTAGTTTTGTGTAGTGCCAGAAACGCCGAAGCGGTATTAAAGTCCAAATCCACATTGGGAAGCGGAGTCAGGTTTTTAGGAGATGTCGATTGTCCCGTATCCCTTTCTTTAAGTTTTCACAAAGCAATAGGGATTTATCGATACGAGTTTGTGCTCCTTTGTATCTTGAGATCATATAAATAATGCCCCTTTTTTTGCCATCTGTAAGCCCTTCAAAAATCTGGGATGCCGCTACGTCGCTCATCAAAACGGCATCGAGCTCTTCGGACATGAAAACGCCGTACTTGGTACGGTCCTCAAAAAATTGTATCGTAAAATAATCATTGGGAAAAATGCCCAGGGTTTTTTGGTTCTTTTTGCCGAACATCATAAAATAACCGTCACCCCGTCGCTGTATGGCGCCATGAAAGCTAATGGTGTTCCCTTCAAACTTGGCCTCGACCTGTACGCGTTTCAAACCTTTTTCTAAAAACGGTAGGACTATTTTTTCTGGAAGCAATATTCCGGATTTCCCCATGAGCGTTACTTCAAAAACGGTACTTTTCACGCGTCCAGTAATTCAGTTATTACCTGTGTAGGACTATGCAACGTTCTATGGACCGGGCATTTGTCGGCAATTTCCAATATGCGCGCTTTTTGCGCATCATCCAGATTACCTACCAGTTTGATGGCGCGTTGGAAGGTATCTATTTTTGAACTTTCCGATTCGCATGCCTCACAATCGGCAGCATGCGACTTTACGTAAGACGTATGTACTTCAACGTTTTCTACCGGCCAACCTTTGCGTTTCGCATACATTTGTATGGTCATTGCGGTACAGGCCGAAAGTCCGGCCGATACGAATTCGTAGGGGGAGGGTCCGTAGTCGTTTCCCCCGACATCCAAAGGCTCATCGGCGGTTACATAATGGTTGCCGACCTTCATATTGGTGGTAAAACCATCTTCGGCATCCAAACTTGCCACTACATTATGTTTCGATTTAAGTACCGCTTTTTCCGGAGCGCTAATATAACGCTGTGCCCAGCCCGCGATAACCTGGCCCGCATAGAGCGAATCGGCCTTTTTCATCAGCAAGTGGTCGGCACCGTCCAAGGAAACAAAGCTTTTGGGGTGGTGCGCTGCCACATAAATTTCTTCGGCGTTCTTAATGCCAACGGTATTGTCCTGAGGGGAATGGAGGATCAGTAACGGTTTTCTAAGCTTTTTAACCGTCTCTGGCAGCGATTTGGTTTTAAGGTCATCGAGAAACTGTTTTTTAATGGTAAAATCGCGTCCGCTCAAATTGATGACCGCCTTCCCTTTTTTCTCGATTTCTTCCAAACCACTTTTTAAAAGATGTTGTACGTGGGTCGGGTCCGATGGGGCACCAATAGTGGCCATGGCCTTTACGGAAGCAATTTGTTCCGCGGCAAAAAGTACGGCGGCACCACCCAACGAATGCCCTACCAAAAGGCTAGGGGCTTGGTAGTGCGCTTTAAGAAAGTCGGCAGCGGCAACAAGATCCGTAACATTGCCCGAGAAGTTGGTATCGGCAAAATCTCCATCGCTTTCGCCAAGACCGGTAAAATCGAACCGTAGCAATCCAAAACCGCTTGCGGTCAGTGCTTTTGATATGTTCTTGATCGCCAGCAGGTTTTTGTTACAGGTAAAACAATGCGCGAAAATGGCAAAATTGTGCGGATGGCCATTGACCGGCATTTCTATTCTACCCACGAGGTTCTGTCCTTCCTTATTTGAAAAAGTAACTTTTTGTATGCCCATATGCGATGTTTAAAATATAAAATAAAAACCGGTTTTACGTATTGGTCCGTTGCTGGTCAATCTCATTTTTGTTTTCGAAAATCGGGATTGTAAAAAACGGCGACCTGTAAGCGATCAAAGTTGGTATTGTTAAAATGATTTTTTAAATAGCCCGACTGTACACTCAAATTGTTGGTGACATGAATCCCGACCGCGGCGTACATCCGATTTTGTCCAAATACCTGATCCTGTAAATTCAAGAACACTTCATCATAAAAGTTAAGGAAAAAAGTGTCGGTTAGCGGCAAGGTAACCTGTACGCGATACCGGGCACGGTGTTGCACATCGGTATTGTTTTGGCCAAAGTTCAAAAAACGTTGCTCTAGCCGGTAACGATGCTCAAAAAGAAGCTCCCAAACCTTGTTTTTTAAGATCAGCTGTTCAAAAATACGATGTTCGGTTATATCTCGGTCACCGGCAAGTTCTTCAAAAGTGGGGTCGGTATCGATAAAGGCATACCCCCCGGTAACGATAGCATTCGGGTCGATGTGATAGTTGAGCCCGGTGCGGAGCAACAATTGGTTGAAGTTCTCGCCTGTTTCATAATACCGCAACTGGCCCTCGGTATGGATGCTCAGTTTATCGGAAACACGATTTGTACCAAAATACATATGCCAAGAACCCAAGGCGTTCTCGCCTGAATCTTGGGCGACTAGCCCTGTAATACATAGCAATGAAGCTACGCAGATTACTATTTTTTTCATGAATTATCGTTACTTTTTATGGTTTGGTTTCCGGATCGGTCGTCATGGATTGTCCATCTTGTACCGGTTTTTCCTTCTCTTTTTTCAAATACCGGTCTAAAAATTCCAAAATTTTACTGTTGGCCTTGATCTGGTTCTCTTTCTTGACAAAACCATGTCCCTCATCCTCAAATAGTACATACTCCACTGGCACCCCGTTCGCTTTGACCCCGGCTACAATTTCATCGGATTCCACTTGGAGTACCCTTGGATCTTTGGCACCCTGAAGTACGATCAACGGCTTGGTCACCTTGTCGGTATGGAACAATGGGGAAATAGCACGCAAACGTACTGAATCGGCACTATTGGGGTCGCCCAACTCTAAATAGAGCGCTTCTTTTTGGGCCTCCCACCATGGTGGAATGCTCCGAAGGGTACGGATCCAATTGGTAACCCCGAAAAGGTTGACACCTACATCAAATTCCTCAGGGGCGTAGGTCAAGGCGGCCATGGTCATATAACCACCGTAGGAACCTCCTATGATTCCAATTTTATCGGGATTGATCTCTTTCTGTTCCGCCAACCAATTTTTTCCTTCAATACAATCCTTAAGATCTTTGTCGCCATGGTTCAAGTCGTCCATTTTAAAAAAGCTCTTTCCATATCCACTACTTCCCCTATTGTTGACGGCCAGTACCGCATAACCGTGGTTTACGACATATTGGAGCAGGGAATTGAAATTCTGTCGTGATTGTCCTCCAGGGCCGCCATGTACCCATACCAAGGCCGGTACCTTGTTGTCCGCGGTGGCTTGGTGTGGCTTATAATAAATAGCGGGGATTTCCAGGCCATCGAACGATTTGTATCGAATTACTTCGGCATGCACCAAATCTTGTCCCTGGATCTCATTGTTCAGTACTTCTGTGAGTTTTGTTTGTTCCTTTGTTTCTAGATCATAGACATAAAGGTTCGACGGAGTATGGGAGCCGCCCGCATAAAACCGCATCGACTTTTCGTCCCTTGAGAATCCCACGTTGGTAATATCCATTCCGTCCAAAGCGGGTAGTTCGATGTTCTTCCCATTGGCGACATCCATCACCTCGATTACATTTTTTGCATCTTCGTTAATATAGGTAACCTGATAGGTGCCGTTTTCGGTAAAATAACTTCCTAGAATGTCCCAGTCCCGCTGCATCACTTCTTCGACCGTTTTATCTGCGATACCATAGCGCATAAGCCTACTGAACTCCCCACCCTCGTCCGTGGTAAAGTAAACATATTTACCGTCCGGGGAAAAGTCCTCAGGGCTGTTTGCGCTTTGGTTCTGATTAATTTTGGTAAGGGACTTGTCCTCAATACCATAAAGAAACAAATCGGAATCGTTTGTATTTATGGGTTTGATCAACGTAAGGTATTTTTTGTCGTTCGAGAGCCCTCCTAGAAAATATCCTTCTTCGTTGGTATAGACCAGTTTTTCCGAAAAATCCCTAATATCTATTTCATACAGGTCGGAATAACGATCGTCCCGTTTGTTAGAGGAAAATAGAAAACTACTTTTATTTTTTGTCCAACCATAAAAATTGGCCCTTTTTCCCTCATAGGGCGTCAAGTCCCGATGAGAACCGTCGAGGTCCCTTAAATAAATATGATAAATTTCATCGCCATTACCATCCATACGGAAAAGCATGCGCTCGTCTTCGGGAAAATATGAAATCCCAAAAACGGAGGAACTGTCCGAAGCGGTAACGGGTTTCATTTCCCCGCCCTGGGCCGAAATCGTATACATATTGTAAATTCCTGAACGATTGCTCGAAACCAGTAACCGTGATTTATCGGGCGAAAAACTACCGCCACGGATGGCTTCGTTATCCATCATTTGTTCAATGGTGTAGGTTTTCATGGTTTCGGCAACGGTAGGTTCTACCGGTGTCTCTTTCTCCTTGCAACCCCAAACAATTACTGCCAAAAGGCAAACTACAATACGTTTTTTCATGATGATTTATTTAATTGATGTTCTGTTTTTCCGAGGGAACATTTTTGAATGGACTTAAACTTCTTCTACGGCTAAAGCGTACGTTTCGTTTTTTGGGACGTCTAAAGGGATAAATCACGCTATTCTAAACGAAAGATTTTTACTTCTTTGAACGGGGAAACCGCGGATGCCTCTATTTGTTCTCGGTAGGTCTTCCATTTTTCTTCAAAAAAAGCGTTGGTTTTGGTCAAGGCTTTTTTTAGATCCTCCTGCGCATATTGTAACAGTTTCTTTTCGGTAGCGGTGATTCCGTTCGGTCGCGTAGCGCCATAATAACCGGCGTTTTGTAAGCGCTGGGTAACGGTCATCTCCGGATTTCGGGTAATTCCCTGCCGTTTGTCCTCCTTGCCAATGTACAAGGCGATGATGCTATCGATTTCTTTGGTCATCGTTTTTGACGCTTTTATCTGGTCCGCATATTGCTTTTTGTCCCGCTTCTTCAACGTTTTCTCGTAGTCGGCCGCGATTTCCTTACTGTCGACAAGTTGCTTTAGGGCATCGGCCGCGGTCTGTGTCATTTGGTGTACTTTTTCCGAGTAATCGTAGGCCTCGTTTATAGCCGTTTCGGAGACCCGGAGTCTCGGGTCGGTCTTCACTTCAATAACGGTTTCGGACTTCTTTTCTCCGAACAAGGCCTCAATGGTGTACTTCCCCGGTTTTACGGCCTTACCACCGCGTTCGCTTTTATCGGTACTTGGTTTGCGCGCCAGACGATCCGGGCCTTTTTCATCCATTTCCCAATAAATACGATGAAAACCGGCTTTTTCAGGGGTCTTGTACTTTAAGGTCCGGATCAAACGGTCACCGTCATAAAAATTGAACTGTATGGAGTCCTTTTTCTGTACCCCGGTTCTGGAATCTTCTTTTTTGTCGGCAGCGTCGGTATCTGTCGTTGTGCTATCTTTCGCTGTTTTTTCGGCGGCATCACCTTCTTTATCGTCTTGGGCTTCTTTTTTCTTTCCTTCTTTTATGTAGTAGGTGATCATGGCCCCTTCTTTCCTATTGGTGCCGTTGTACAGGGCGTCGCCGCCAAAACGGCTTCCGGTAGGCTGTTGGTAAGCCGCCTGATAAGCGATGGGAGGTGTGAATAGCCTAATTTCTTCCTGTAGGGTTTCCATATTGGAAGCCAACTTGCGCAGTGGACGAATATCGTCCAATACCCAGGCGGCACGCCCGAACGTTCCGATAACCAGATCGTGTTCCCTGGGTTGGATCACCAGATCCTTGGTGGAAACCGTCGGGAAACCTTCTGTCCACTTTTGCCAAGAGTTTGCCGCATCGAAAGAAATATAAAGACCATCGTCGGTTCCTAAAAAGAGAAGGTTAGCGTTTTCGATATCCTCCACTATGGATAACGTATAACTGCTTACGTCCCCTTCGTCAACGATACGTTCCCAGGTCTGTCCATAGTTCGTGGTTCGGTAGGCATATGGGGTATAATTGAAGCGGCGGTAGTCGTTCGCGACCAAAAGTGCTTCCCCTTTCTTTTTATTGGAGGCCTTTATTTGAGTGATCCAACTACCGGCGGGCAACCCCTTAATATTTTTGGTAACCTCTACCCAGTCATTGCCCCCTGTGGTGGTATAATGTACCCTGCCATCATCGGAGGCGGTCCAAAGCATGTCTTTTTCCAGGGGAGAGGGTTCTATTACCAATAGGGTGCAATGGTTTTCCGCACCGGTGGCATCCATGGTAAGTCCACCACTTTCACTTTGTTTTTGTTTGTTGGCATCGTTCGTGGTCAGGTCCGGTGAAATTACCTGCCAGGTGAGCCCTTTATCGGTGCTTTTATGTACGAATTGGCTCCCAAAATAAACCGTACCGTTGTCAAAAGGGTCTTGGCCTATTGCGGCGTTCCAATTAAAACGGAGCTTGGTTTCGGCATCTGGTGGTGTGGGCCGTACCAAATAATTGTTTCCCGTTTTCCAATCGTACCGGGACACGAACCCCTGTTGGCTCATCGCATAGCCAAACTGGTTGTTATCAAGGTCGGGTACCACGTCAAAACCATCACCAAAGGCAATTTCCTGCCAATAACTGTTGCGGATACCCTGGGCGCGCCAAACGTAGGCCGGGCCTCGCCACGAGCCATTATCCTGCATTCCGCCATACACATTGTACGGAAACTCGTTGTCTACATTGATATGGTAAAATTGTGCTACCGGAATGTTTCCGATGAACCGCCACGATTTGCCCCCATCTTTAGTGATGTTTACGCCGCCATCGTTCCCGTCCATCATAAACTGACCGTTTTTTGGGTGTATCCACCACGCATGGTGATCGGGATGAACACCATTGTCCACTCCGTAAGCCGGCATTAACTGTGTGAAATTTTTACCACCGTCCTCCGAAACGTTCACATAGGTGAATACGGAATATACCCTGTTCTCATTTCCAGGGTCGACATAAATTTCGGAATAGTAGAACGGGCGATTGCCGATATCGCTTTTATCGTTGATTTTTTTCCATTTAAAACCACCGTCCACCGATTTGTAGAGTGCATTTTTTTTGGCTTCGATCAGCGCATACACCACATTGGTCTTACCTGGAGCGATGGCGATACCGATGCGGCCCAATTCGCCTTTCGGAAGCCCGTCTTCATCCGTCAGTTTTTTCCAATTTTCACCACCGTCATGGGTCATATAAAGGCCGCTCCCTTCTCCTCCGGATTTAAAGAACCAGGGGTCCCGTTTGTGTTCCCATAGGGCCGCGATCAATTTGTTGGGATTGTTCGGATCCATTACCAGATCGGCAACACCGGTGCTGTTGTTTGCGAAAAGTATTTTTTTCCAGGTGTTACCACCATCGGTCGTTTTAAAGACCCCTCTTTCCGGGTGCTCGCCCCAAGGCGATCCGATCGCGCCTACATAAACCGTATTCGGATCGGTAGGGTCGATTTTTATCCTATGGATATGACGGGTCTTTTCAAGGCCCATGGCCTGCCATGATTTCCCACCGTCCAGGGATTTATAAATACCATAACCACCGTTCAAACTGTTTCTTGGGTTGCCCTCTCCGGTACCGACCCACAATACCGAAGGGTTGCTTTGCTGAATGGCGATTGCCCCGACAGAGGCGGTAACTTCCTCATCAAAAATAGGTTTCCATTGAATTCCCCCAGAAGTGGACTTCCATAACCCACCCGAGGCAGTGCCCACATAAATTTCGTCCGGATCGTCATGCACGACATCGATTGCGGTAACACGACCGCTCATACCACCGGGACCTATGTTACGGGGCGTCATGTCCTGAAGGAGGTCCATGTCAAATTTTTGGGAAAATAGGGAGAACGATGCCAAGAGCATCACGGCAAGAAGCGGAGTATTTTTCAAATTTTCGTTTTTGGGTCAACGGAAAAACAATAAAAAAGTGGGCCAGAATAGGTGCCGCCCACATGTATTTTTTATCGTCGTTACCGTAATTATTAGTCTGTCTAAATATACCAAAAACTTTAACGGTATTTCTTAAGGAGTTGTTAAGGGAAGCTCCTTTTTACGCACTGCTTTTTTTGTTAAATCGTGTGCCGAACAATCTCCTAAAAAGGGATATGCGCCAGAAACGGAAGTTCAGCTTGAAAATCATTTTGGACGGTCCGTTGAACGTCTTTGGAATATGCCGAACAATTCATTTCCCTGCCGTGGTGCTATAGAGTTGTAGCATCGTTCGAATACGATGGGATGAAAAAAGGGCTCCAAATGGGTTAAATATGCTGTTTTCGTGCCTCCAAAGGGTCGTTTTTCCATGTCTCCGGTCAATGGAAAGTCGAACCAGAGTCCGACCAATTTTCCGTTTTCGATGAGCAGCTCGTGCATCTTTTTTGCGTAGGCATTCCTATTGGTTTTGGTAGGCACGAAGGAACAGAAAAAAGTTTGCTCCAAAACAAGCGCATAGGTGCCCTGATGGTCGAAAAAGTTTTCTTGTAAAAGCTGGTCTTTTGGAAAATCGGGATTGCGTTTCGAAAACGCCAGCAAGGGCGTTTGGGATACGTCTAATACGAATACGTGCTTAAAACCTTTTTTCCAAAGGTATTCCGCCTCGTATGCGTTTCCCGCTCCCGGTATTAAGATCTTGCATTCGGTGTCCCACAATTGGTCAATATACGTTTTTAAAGGGGTAGAGGGGCTGCCAATATCCCATCCTGTTCGTTCCTCTTTATAGCGTTGTGTCCAGTAATAGGCCTCGGTATCCTGTTGCATGGATATTATGTTTGTAAAGCGTTCTTAAATATATCAAAAATACAAAAGACGATCGTGGGGCTTTTCTTATCTTGGCGCTTTTTCATTTTAGCACCGACCACCTATGACCAAAGGAACGTTTTTCTCCATTCTTTTTCTACTCACTTTTGTTGCTTTCGGGCAAATACGGCCCAAATGGGCACGATACCCATCGTTATCCCCGGACGGAACCGTAATCGCGTTCACCTACAAGGGAAACATCTTTCGCGTATCTTCGGAAGGCGGTACCGCGACCCAGCTTACGTTTCATGAAGCGCACGATAATAGGGTCGTGTGGAGCAAGGATGGAAATTCGTTGGCTTTTGCCTCGGACCGTTATGGTAATTTTGATGTTTTTGTAATGGATGCCAAGGGTGGTCGCGCAACACGGCTCACCTTTCATAGTGCGGATGAAAGTCCCTATACGTTTTCCGCGGATGGCGGCGCCGTTCTTTTTGGTGCTGTCCGTCAGGACCATGTATTGCATCGCCAATTTCCGGTTGCGGAACAGCCCGAACTCTATCAGGTGCCAGTGTCCGGTGGGCGTGTGACACAGGTGTGGTCCATTCCGGCAGAAGACGTACAAATTGCCCCCGACGGTACCCAAATGGTATATCACGATTTAAAAGGGTACGAGAACGAATTTCGAAAACACCATGTTTCTGCCATAACAAGGGATCTTTGGAAGTACGATTTGGCCACGGATACCCATACCATGATTTCCAAGTTCAAAGGGGAGGACCGAAACCCGGTTTACGGTAAGGATGGAAAAACCATTTTTTATTTGAGTGAAGCCTCGGGTACGTTTAATGTGCACCAAATAGATTTGGCCAAACCCGAAACGTCGGAACAGCTTACCGCTTTTAAAACACATCCGATACGTTCTTTAAGTTCCGGAAACGGTCGGTTGGCCTTTTCTTATCATGGAGAGCTCTATGTGATGGAAGAAGCTGGAGCGCCTAAAAAGGTGATCATCGACATACGCACCCAGGATGTTGGCAATACGGATGCCTTTTTGTCGGTCAATGGTAATGTTCAGGAGATGGATATTGCGCCCGATGGAAAACAGATCGCTTTTATCTCGCGGGGCGAGGTATTTGTTACCGCTGTAGACGGTGCCCTTACCAAACGCCTTACTGATACACCCGAACAGGAACGTTTTGTGAAATTTACTCCCGATGGTAAAGCCGTTACCTATTCTAGCGAACGAAATGGAAGATGGGGAATTTACAAAACCGAAATCGTACGAAAGGAAGAACCCTATCTATTTGCCGCTACGTTGCTCAATGAAGTACCGATACTTAAGAACGATAAGGCCAATTATCTGGCGGAATTTTCACCCGACGGAACGTCAATGGCCTATATCGAGGACAGGAGGACCCTAAAAGTGATGGACCTTACCACCAAAGAGACTAAAACCCTTTTGACGCCAAACGATCTCTATCATTTTTCCGATGGGGACCAATATTTCAGATGGAGCCCGGATAGCAAATGGCTATTGGTGGAATGGGGGGCTACCCTGAGCAATTACGAAATATTAGTATTGTCCGCCGACGGAAAAAAACGTGTGAACCTTACCGATAGCGGTTATTATGATCTGGCCCCGAAATGGGTGAACGGGGGAAAGCAAATGATATGGTTCGGGAACCGCAACGGGCTTAAAAGTTACGCGACCAGCGGCCGTCTTCAGTTTGATGTATACAGCATGTTTTTTTCAAAGGATGCCTGGGACGAGTTCAATATGGACAAGGAGGAGTATGATCTTAAAAAATTGATCGAAAAGGACAAAAAGAAGGAAAAAGAGTCCGATGAGAAGAAAAAAGACGAGAAAAAGGGGAAGAAGGGGACAAAAGCAAAAGTAACACCGATTACTTTCGATTGGGAGGATATGAAGGAACGCAAGAAGCGACTCACCATACATTCCGCGTTTTTGAGCGATGCCGTACTTTCAAAAGATGGTGAACACCTGTACTATTTAGCGCGTTTTGAAAAGGACCTAAATTTATGGGAAACGGAATTACGCACCAAAGAAACAAAAATGCTGGTGCCCCTTGGGGCAAAATCGGCAAGTTTGCAGTGGGATTCCGATCAAGAAAACTTGTACATACTCTCCGATGGAAAAATAGCGAAAGTCGATACGAAAGGTAAAAAAACGGAACCTGTAAAAATAAAAGCGGAAATGCAATTTAGCAGTACCGCCGAGCGGAAGTACATGTTCGAGCACATATGGTCGCGCACCAACGGAATTTTTTACCATTCCAATTTTCATGGGATCGATTGGCCGAAAATGCGCACGGCTTATGAAGACCGTGTAGCTCATGTCGGGAATTCCGTGGAATTTGCGGAGTTGGTTTCCGAAATGTTGGGCGAACTGAACGTTTCCCATGCCGGTTCCGGTTACAACAGTACTATACCGAACGAGGATAAAACCGCTTCCTTGGGCATTTTTAGGGACTACGATTATAGCGGTAACGGTATAAAGGTAGTAGAGATCATCAAGGGAGGCCCTTTGGACAAGAGCGGCGTTTCCGTTACCCCGGGCGACATCATCGAAAAAATAGATGGGGAAGTACTGCTTCCTTCTAGGGATGTTGCCGCATATTTGAATAGAAAGGCGGGTAGGTTTACGCTTATAGAGGTGTTGGATGCTAAAGGAAAACGTACCCAGTATACCGTAAAACCGATATCCTTGCGGGAAGAAAACCGATTGCTATACAAACGATGGGTAAAAAAGAACGAAGAAGAGGTCGCCCTTAAAAGTAAGGGACAATTGGGCTATGTACATATTCCCGGTATGAGCGACGGCCCCTATCGTACCATTTACGAGCGTATGATGGGAAAATTTAACGGGACGAAGGGCGTTATCGTGGACACCCGTTTTAATGGTGGTGGCGATTTGGTGGCCGATTTGGCCATGTTTTTTACGGGGGAACCGTTTCTTTCCTATGAGACCGAAGCCCGAAAAGTAGGAGGGGAACCCACGGCAAGGTGGACAAAACCTACCTTGGCGCTGTTCAACGAATCAATGTATAGCGATGGCTCATGCTTTGCCAGTGGGTATAAAGATCTTAAGATCGGCAAAACGGTGGGCATGCCCGTTCCCGGTACCTGTAGCTTTGCAGGATGGGAACGCCTACCCAATGGAGGCAGCTGGGGCGTGGTACCGGTCAGTGCCAAAAACAAAGCTGGGGAATGGATGGAAAACAACCAGACCGAACCGGATATTCAAGTGAAAAATATGCCAGGGATCATCGATAAAGGGCGGGACCAACAATTGGAACGTGCCGTAACGGAATTGATGAATACAGTAGAGTAGTGCTATTGGGAATTGCTATGCGGTACCGTTCGTTTTGGGTTCATCAACCTTCGAACCGCGATAAAAACAAAAATGAAAAAAGAATACCCTATAAAAAAGGGAACGATAAGGTGTTTCATTTCGAGAACGAGCATCACACCAATGATAAGAAGTTGGAAACCAAGACCAAAGGTGGACACGATGGTCATGAACCAGTTGGGCAAATGTTGACTTTCTACCGCCTTGCGGTCCAAATGATAAATGACTCTGTCGAAAACCCCATAAAGTAGGGTATAGGCCATAAAAAGAATATTGACGGTACGTTGTTTCTCCCCTTTCATGGCAGTTGGGGTGCTGTTTTCAAAAACCCTACTGGTTTTGTCTCCATCATGCTTGTTCCTTAAGATAACATAGTAATAATTGTATAGGGTGCCTTGTAGTTGAATGCCAAAAAAGGCGAACAAGGTATACATCAGGGAGGCATCGGTAACATACCAGACCGTAATCAAGATCATAAGATTTAAAAGAATATCGGAAACCGAATCCAAATAGCGGCCGGTATAACTGGGGGTTTGTTTTATTCTTGCCAATTCCCCGTCTGCAGCGTCCAAAATGGATTTCAGCACCAGAAAAAATGCGGCTGCCCAATAGTACTGTTGCAATACGCATACGATTGCCATTAGGCCACATAGTACAAAACCTATGGTGACATGAACAGGGGTGAAAGCGGTATGCTTTAGGCGTTGGGCAATAATTCTGGCAATTGGTCTGCCATAGTCCGACAAATCAAAAAATTGATTCTCCTTGGGTAGTTTTGACATTTGAAACTGGGGGAAAACAGAAAATAGGGAAACGAAAACACGCTGGCCCAAAACACTGTTTGCTCCTTACGCAAAGATAAGGTTAATTTTACGATTTGGTAAAGCGACACCTCACGCTATTTTCTGGAAGTATGCTGCCGCGATGCCATATGTAGGGAGAGGGGCTTGACGGAATTTAATACCTAAGTTTACGTTTTTTTATTATTTTTTTCAGTTCGTTCACACTTAGAGAATCCAATTCACGATGAAGCATTCTATGACAATTTGCACATACTAAAGCTAAATCATCTAATGAGGTCTGAGATTCACCTTCTATTTCGCACAATGGCATTTTATGATGACATTCCATAAATCCTTTTCCCAATTCTCCATAGATTTCATAAAAGTCAAATCCGCATATTTCACAATCTAACTTTCCGTACTTTTTTAAGTAATTCTCTTTTTTCTTTTTATTCAGTTTTGGATTCCGTTCTCTGTGTTTGTGTAATTTATAAATTACTTTCCCTTCTTTTACTTTTAGTTGTTCTTCATCATCATCTTCTCCAATTCGATACAGGTTTTTGGTTAATTCCGAATTAGAAACAGTTTTCTTTATCTGTTTTGCGATTCGTTTAAGCCCATCATTATTTTTTTGAAACTCAAAGAAAACTTCTTCGTCAAGCTTGCTGTATCTATCCATTCCTTTTCCATCATATTCAGGGTCAATAGCCTTTAAGTTGTTTAACTTCATAGATACTCCATTAGGATTTCTAAATTTTACATTATCAATCCTTTCCTTATGAATAGGAAGCTTATTTAGTATTTCTGAAACCTCAATGACTTTCGGATTCTTACTATCCATTTCTCTTGGTTCAATTGAATGATAAAGGTCAAGTGCAAGTATTATTTCATCCCTGTGCCATTTCGGTGGTCTAAAAGATTTTTCAGTTTTTGGTTGTTCAACTAAACTTACTATTGCCCCGTTTCTATTAAATAAATTTGAATAAGTCCTAGTCCTTCCGTGTATTTGAAAGGCAGTTATTTCTGAACCATCATTTTTCCGATACCAATTATTTTTATTTAATTCGTTTGCGATTTCAGTAGTCGTCATTTGAGTTCCTTTTGACTCAATAACTTTTACAATCGCTTCGTGAAGTTTAATTTTTTATAATAGGTTTATAAATGGTAGCTAAAAAAGAGACAGCAATAATTCTGGTAATGGGCATAGCTTTTGTTTTAATATCGTGTATTGACCTTATCGGGTACCGCCTGTACGTGATGTAATACCTTTCTCCGAAAGCCTGATGATTTCAGCGATCCGTTTCTGACGGGTTTCCGGTCGTTTGGCCTGGTTGAGCCAATAAAGGTAGTTTTTTCGTTGGCCTCGGGTAAAACCGTCAAAATGTTCCAAGGCCTTTGAATTGGCCTCGAACGCTTTTTGCAGGTCTTGGGGTACAATTCCGTTTTCGACATCGTCCAGGGCGGTCCATGACCCGTCTTCTTTCGCCAACGCTATTTTGGCATATCCACTTTCGTGCATTAAGCCTTGTTCGGTCAAGGTTTCAATATAACCCTTGTTCAATTTGCTCCAAACGCTTTTTGGTTTTCGGGGACAAAAGTACTGTCTTCTTTTTCCATCCCCCAAACTTTTTACGGTGCTATCGATCCAGCCGTAACACAAGGCCACTTTTACCGCCTCTTCCCAGCGCATACTAGGTTTTTCATGGGCGATTTTATAGAAAATCAGAAAAATACCCTCCTTTTGGGCGAAATTGATTTTTAACCAATTGCGCCATTCCGAATCGTTTTTAAAGTAATATGTTTTGATGTTTTCCATGAGGGAAGAAACTTTTCCTTAGAATCAAAAATAAGACTTTATAGCGTTTTGATTGGACAAATGCGAAGGGTATTGCCTATTTTTAGGGGGAAATGATAAAACTATTTGAAATGAAAAAGGTATTCTACTTTTTGGTGTTGTCCATTGGGATATTGTTTACAGGTTGCAGCGATACGGAGCAGCGGACGGGAAAACCCAAAATTTTGGTGTTTTCCAAAACCATGGGGTTTAAACATAGCTCTATTCCAGCGGGTATGGCGGCCATTCAAAAATTGGGCGATGCCCATGGTTTTGAGGTGGACACTACAAAAGCGGCGGAGACCTTTAACGACGAAAGCTTACAACAATATTCGGCGGTAGTGTTTTTGAGTACGACCGGAAATGTATTGGACCACGTTCAAGAAGCTGCTTTTGAGCGGTATATACAAGCTGGTGGCGGTTATGTCGGTATTCATGCGGCAGCCGATACCGAATACGATTGGGGCTGGTATTCCAAACTGGCCGGCGCACAGTTTTTGAGTCATCCCGCCGGAACACCGGAGGCGGACTTCCATATCGTAGACACCGAGTTTGAAGCGACCGCACATTTCACCGATAGCATATGGCGGCGAAAGGACGAAATCTATAATTATAAAAAGATAAATACCGACGTAAATGTGGTTATGACGGTGGACGAAAGTACCTATGAGGGCGGAAAAAATGGCGAGGACCACCCTTTTGCATGGTATCATGAATATGATGGTGGGCGGGCCTTTTATACCGGTGCGGGACATACCGATGAAACGTACTCCGAAGAACTGTTCTTAAAGCACCTTTTGGGCGGTATCCAATATGCGATAGGAGGGAACAAGGTGCTGGACTATGCCAAGGCGACCACACAGATACCACCGGATATCGACCGTTTTTCCAAGGTAGAACTGTTGCGCGGAGGGCTTTATGAACCAACTGAAATGACCGTTGTCTCCGCTAACGATATTTTGATAGCCCAACGAAGGGGCGAAATCCTACGGTTCGACGAAAGCAAAAAAGAACTCAAGCAAGTGGCCTTTTTAGAGGTGTACCACAAAACACTGGAAACACCTGATGCAAATGCGGAAGAGGGGCTTATGGGCATTCAAAAAGATCCCGACTATGATACCAATCACTGGGTATACGTATACTACGCACCGGCAGGGGATAAGTGGGTAAACCGACTTTCGCGTTTCCAATATAAAGACGCAGTTTTCGATATGGACTCGGAACAGATTATATTGGAAGTCGATACCCAGCGCGAAATTTGCTGTCATACCGGAGGTTCCATAGCCTTTGGTCCCGACAAGCTTTTGTATTTGAGTACGGGCGACAATTCCACACCGTTCAATGAAAAAGATGTTCCCTACACCAATAACGGTTTTGCACCCTTGAACGATTTGCCCGGTAAGGAACAGTACGATGCACGGCGTTCGTCGGCAAACACCAATGATCTGAGGGGGAAAATACTCCGTATCAAGGTAAAGGAAGATGGCAGCTATGCGATACCCAAGGGAAACCTATTTCCTGAGGGCACCGAAAAAACACGCCCTGAAATTTATACCATGGGGCATCGGAATCCTTACCGAATTTCCGTTGACCCCAAAAAGGGCTACGTATATTGGGGTGATATCGGTCCCGATTCCAGAGCGGACAGTTTAACGACGAGAGGGCCCATGGGGTACGATGAAATGAACCAGGCCAGGAGCGCCGGTAACTTTGGATGGCCCTTGTTCATTGGGGACAATAAACCCTATATGGAATACGATTATGCCACGGGCGAAACAGGTACGGCTTTTGATCCTTTACTTCCGGTAAACAATTCCCGAAACAATACGGGGCTTAAAGAATTGCCCCCTGCCCAACCGGCATTTATGTTTTATCCCTACACGGATTCGCCCGATTATCCCCAGGCCGGCTCGGGTGGAAGAAACGCGATGGCGGGGCCCACTTATTATTCCGATCTTTTCCCGGATGGGGGTGGACTTCCATCATATTATGACGGAAAGGTGATCGTTTACGATTGGATGCGGGGTTGGATGATGGCCGTTTCCCTTTTTGAAGATGGTACTTTTAATAAAATGGAACCTTTTGCTTCGGATATTGAGGTGAACAATCTCATCGATATGGAGCTGGGCCCCGACGGCCGTATGTACCTTTTGGAGTATGGCAGTGGTTGGTTTACCAAAAACGATGATTCCGGTCTGGGCTATGTCTCTTTCAATGGTGGCAATCGGGCACCGTTGATCGATAATATGATCGTCGACAAAACTTCTGGGAAGCTTCCCCTGTCGATCAAGGCTACCGTAACCGCTAGGGACCGGGAAAAAGACGTCGTAAGCTATGAGTGGGATTTAGGAAACGGGGAAACCCGGGAAACCACGGAACCCGAAATCGAGCATACTTATAAAGATGCAGGGGATTACAGGGTTTCCGTTACCGTAAAAGACGACAAAGGTGCGGCTGCCAGCGCAAAACCGGTTTTGGTGACCGCTGGTAACTCAAGACCAGAGATTTCTATAGATCTTAGCGGTGGTAACGCTTCCTTTTTTATTGCCGGAACCCCGGTCAATTATAAGGTGACCGTTAACGATGCCGATGGTGAGGATACCATTGACCTGAACAACGTTTTTGTATCGGTCGATTATATGGAAGGGATGGATGAAGTAAACAAGTCCCTTGGACACCATCAAGTTTCCGCAGCGGTTACCGGAAAAGCGCTAACCCAGTCGATGGATTGTAAAACCTGCCATAAAGAAGCGGAAGCCTCGATCGGACCTACCTACTTGGCCGTAGCGGAAAAATATCAGGGCGATGCCAATGCCTTGAGCTATTTGCAAAAGAAGATCATTGCGGGTGGTGCGGGTGTTTGGGGCGAGGTTATGATGCCGGCGCACCCAAATGTAACCAGTAGCGAATCGGAGCAGATTGCACGCTATATCCAATCTTTGGTCGCTACCGGGAATGAGGAAAAGTCGCTCCCCTTAGCGGGCAGTATTGTACCCAAACCTTCGCCTGCCGATAATGTAATGGTGCTGACGGCCAGTTATACGGATAAGGGCGGTGCCGTGGCCGGCCCCTTGACCGGAGTGAATTCGGTTACCCTCCGGGGCAGTACCGTACCCTTTACCGGAAAGGACAAGATATCCGGTTTTGCCCCTATAGAGTTCAGCGGAATGAAACTATTGATCGTACCTGCCGAAGAAGGATGGTTCGCGCTCGAGGAGATCGATCTTACTGGCGTAACCTCGGTAGGTATTACGGCCGGTTGGCAAGAGGCTCCAAAGGCGGGTATGCAGATAGAAATGCGTTTGAACGCCCCTGACGGGCCACTTTTGGGTACGGGCAGCATGCCGGTGCCGGTCGCAGGACAACCTGGAGGGATGGTGGTCATTCCCCTGGCGAAATCCATAAACGAGAAGGCCAAGGAAGTTTATTTTGTGTACAAGCCCAAAGCGGGAGCGGTTTTAGGCCAAGTGGCCTTAATGAACGTTCGTTTTAATGGATAGTCACCAATAGACGCATACCATTTCCAAGTTAAAATGGTATTGGTCGGTACTAAATTTTACGATAGAAGAGGCCGGTTCTTAGGAACTGGCCTTTTGTGTGACGGGATAATCCGTAGGATACATTACCACTGTACCGATAATCGATTATTTTGAAGGGAAATGTATTGTGATAAAAAATGTGTCTATCGTTTTACGTCCAACTGGGACGCAGCCATATCGGCCGCTTCCATTTTCAGGAAAGCCTTGTAAATCTCTTGTTTTTCGGGAAGCGTAAATGTTTTGTTTTCAAACCATTCGTGTGCCGCAATTTTTTCGTTTTCCACTTGGGCCTTTCGAATGGCATTTAAGGAAACGATGTGCCAATGTGCTCCCTTGTTCCGGGAAACGGAATAACCGATATCGGCCACGATATAGGATATTTTCGGTTGGTTTACCAATCGCACTCCATTTTTAAGTATGGCAAGGGTTTTGGTAAGTTTCACTACTTCGGAAAAAGAATATCGCGCAAAATCGGAAAATCCGTCCTGCCGCACATTATACACTTTATCGCCTACTTTTAATTTTTCCATTGGGACTCAAAGTTGGCAAAAATAGAAGTGATTTTGGTTTCCCAAAAACAAGTTTGTCCCGAATTATCAACAAAGTAGGTTTACCAGAGTTGTCGCATGCCAACGAGGGTCATGGTCCATACGATCAATGAAGAAAAAAAGATACCTATGGTATTGGCCAAAAAGGCTTTTTGGCGTTCTATTTTAAAAAGATAGCTGGCAATACTGCCTGCGTATACGCCCGTACCGGGTATCGGTAGCATAACGAAGAAGATAAGCCCCCAAAAACCATATTTTCTGATATTTTTCCCGGAACCTGTTTTGGCCCTTTTTGCTACAAAAATGGCATTTTTCTTGTAAAACCTCCAACGTAGTAAATACTTGTTCACACGATCAAGAAAAAAGGACATCATTGGAAAAACGAGCACATTGGCCGTAAAACATATGGCGAAAACGGCATAGATATTCAGCCCTTTAATCATTCCGAACGGAATACCGACTTTCGCCTCCCCAAAAGGAGAGATGCTCCATAAAAATGCTATAAAGAAGTCTTGGATCAAAAGCGTTTTCTTTTAACGTGCAAAACTAACGCACAAAAAAGGATTTACATATAATCCGGACTTAAAAAAGTCATAATGTTTGAGGTGTTTGAAAATTTTGTAGTGGTTTTTCACTCGTTGACGGTTTTTGGCTGTCCTTCCACTTCAAAATGGAAGAGATCGGGTCGGCTGTAGTGCCCGTTCGCGTCAAAATCAAGCCTGCTCTGGATAACCTCTTCCAAGTCCAAGGTAGCACTGACCAATCCCGAAGAGCCGAAAAGGGGGCCGGACAAAATTTTGCCCAAAGGCGATACGATAAGGCTCCCACCTGGGCATAGGACTTCGGGAGACTTCTTCAATAGTTTTTGATACGTTTTCGGATACATCGATTTGGTATGGTATTGATTGCAACCCAGAACGAAACAGCGTCCTTCTAGGGCTATATGTTGCATAGTGGCCGTCCATTCCGGGCGGGCGTCCGCAGTTGGGGCAATATAAAGGTCCAGTCCTTTTTGATACATGGCCATACGGGCCAGGGGCATATAGTTTTCCCAGCAGATCAAACCGCCCATGCGACCAATTTTAGTTTGGAAACTGACGAGTGATTCGGCGCCCGCTTCCGCCCAAACAATACGTTCGGTGCCCGTAGGCTTTATTTTTCGATGCACCCCAAGCAGCCCTTTTTCGGGTGAAATGTACAGCATGGAACAGTACAAGCTACCGTTATGTTCCATTTTTTCGGTACATCCGATGTTGAGGTATACGTTTTCCTCGGCCGACAGTTTCTCCAACCTATTAAGGTCTTCACCCTGCAGCGAAATACTGTTTTTATGGTATTCCGCATATAGTTCCCTGCCTTCTTTTGTTCTGCTTCCAATGGTCGCCCCAAAATCGAAACCTCGGGGGTATCCGGGGACAAAAGACTCCGGAAAAACGAGTAACTGACAGCCTTCCGCTGCATATTTTTGGGTCAGGGAAACGACTTTGTCCAAGGTTTTTTCCTTGTCAAAAAAAACGGGGCTATCCTGTACAAGACCAACCTTTACCTTCATAATGCCGCCTTTAGTTTACCAATTGGGTCGTTACGTAGTAGTCACGGGCCGTTACCAGCTGCTTTTCGCTATACCGCAAGCGTTCGGTCTGCCATTCGCTAGTAGGCGAAATCACATGCGACGATTTACCGGTATGCACCAAAATGGGCATTTCAAAACCTTCCACCACATGGGTGTACCGATGGCTAACGGTTCCGTCGCTGTTAAACCGGTATTCCAATACGGGAATATCGGTGGTTCTAAGGTATTGTTCGAATATCGGTGCCAGGTCCAGGCCCGACTTCTCCATGATATACGTCTCTATTTGTTGGGTTGTCACCGTTTGATGATAAAATTCGGTATTCAGCCCCCTTAATATTTTTCGCCATTTCGCGTCGTCGTCGAGAAGTGTTCGGATCATATGCAAGAGGTTTGCCCCTTTGTAATACATGTCCCCACTACCTTCATGGTTTACGTTATAGGTTCCGATGACCGTACGATCATTGCGAATGCCACGCCGCGTGCCTACCACATAGTCCGCGGCTGCTTTGGTACCGTAGTAATAATCCAAGAACAAACTTTCGGAGTAGGCGGTGAACCCTTCGTGTACCCACATATCCGCGGCATCCTTATACGTAATGTTGTTGGCGAACCATTCGTGGCCGGCCTCGTGTATGATGATAAAATCGAATTTGAGTCCCCAACCGGTACCGGAAAGGTCGGTACCCAAATATCCTTTTTTAAATTGATTTCCGTAAGTCACCGAGCTTTGGTGCTCCATGCCCAAGTAAGGCACCTGTACCAGTTTAAAGCCGTCCTCATAAAAAGGGTAGGGGCCGAACCAATGCTCAAAGGCCTTCATCATTTTGGGGGCATCCTTGAAATGGGGCTTTGCTTTTTCGAGATCGGCACGAAGAACATAGTAGTCCATATCCAAAATACCCTTTTCGCCCTTGTATTTTTCACCAAAATGTACATAGTCGCCAATGTTTACGTTGACCCCATAGTTGTTGATCGGGTTCGAAACGAACCAATGGTAGGTATTGGTTTCCGTATCTACCTTGCGCAAACGCCCGTTGGAGATGTTCATTAGTCCTTTAGGGACTTTTACGCTGATGGCCATGCTATCCACTTCATCGTACATATGGTCTTTGTTGGGCCACCAAACGCTAGCACCCAACCCTTGGCAAGAAGTGGCCACAAAATGCTTTCCATTAGTGTCCTTTTTCCAGGAGAACCCTCCGTCCCAAGGAGCGTTTACCGCCTCTCGTGGACTTCCGGAATAGGATACCCGTATTTCGTTGAACGCTCCTTTTTTTTGCTTTTTTACGAGTTTTACAAAATGGGCATTTCCCTTGGAGGAAATCTCCAATGCTTGGCCCTCTTGAATTACCTTTTCGATTTTTAGGGGTGGTTGCAGGTCTATCTGTAACACTTGTTGTTCTTCCAAAACCTGATAACGTATGGTATTATGTCCCGCAATGCTTTTTTTATCGGGTAGTACCTCAATATTGAGATGATAATAATTAAGGTCCCACCAGGCCCGTTCTGGTGTTATACTGCCCCTAAGGGTATCTTGCATCGTAAATTCCTGTCCGAACGCAGTGGCGGTCAGCATCAAGCAAAATAGGAAATAATGTATTGGCTTGCTCATTTTGGGCTTGGGGCTAGGGTGAATCAAACTATAAGGCCATAACAATGGTATGAACTTGATTATCGAAAAATAGCGTTCGGGAAAACGACCGGACTTTCAAAGCCATCTTTTCCCACTGCCGAAATTCCGAAAAAATAATTATCAATAACGATGCCATCCAGGGTATACTCCGTTAGGTTCCCAACAAACCGGCTGTTGTCCCAAGTAGGGGATGTAGTATCGCGCCAATAGATTTTATAGCCAACGGCCCCGTCCACCGGACTCCATTGAAACTTTGCGGACGGTTCTACGATTCCGCCGATACTTACCGAGGTCGGTGCCGGTGGTGCCCATGCCAGGGAGGCGAGGTTGATGGCATTTACGGCGGTCAACTTGCGGGCATATTCAAAATTTACATGTTCCAGAACATCACCGTAGGCAATACCTCCTTCCGTTCGGATGTCTTGGTGTTGTTGGGTATAGTTTTCATGGGCCTCCATAATTCTAATTCCCGCATAACCTGCGTCATTGAAAGGCCTATGGTGTCCACCACGTCCAAAACGATCTAGGCGGTATACCAGCATTGGATGCATCTCCGGCATATAGGTCCTTACATTTTTATAGACGTAACGGGCCAATTGTCTTGAAATACCATCGACCTCACCGCCATAAAAACGACGGGCATTACGCTGTTTCTCCGTTTCGGTCGGCGGTACGGGTTCCGAAAATATCCTAAAATCAGTGTTGCTGGTAATGCCATCTACGCCGGTAATATTGCCTATCATGTCATTGTTGAAAATACCTATGATCTCCCATCCTTGTTCCTTGGCGTGGGCGGCAAGGCCTTTCCCGCCATACAGCCCTTGTTCCTCTCCCGATAGTCCCAAAAAGAGGATACTGTTTTCAAATTCGTATTGCGAAAGTACCCTAGCGGCTTCCAAAGTGCCGGCCATGCCGCTGGCATTGTCATTGGCGCCGGGAGCATCGGAGGTATGATCGTTCGGGTCGCTTACCCTTGAATCGATATCGCCACTCATAATGATGTATCGGTTAGGGTATTTTGTACCCCGTTTGACGGCCAGCACGTTTACCACCCAAACATCCTTGGTAATACGGTCGTTATCTCCTTTCGGGACAAGATTTTTTTGATAGGAAACTTCTAGGCAACCTGCACAGGCCTTTGCCGTTTTCTCAAACTCCGATTTGATCCACCTTCTTGCGGCCCCGATGCCCCGCGTTTTGGAAAGGGTATCGCTTAAGGTGTGTCGCGTGCCAAAATTTGCCAATGTGGCAACATCGGAAGCGATTCGTTCGGCGGAAATGGAATCGATTATGGAGTACAGGCGTTGATCGGTCTGTGCGTTTGCCATAAGACAAACGAAAAATGCTAAAAATAAAAATCTGCTTTTCATCTATTTGTAAATTGAAAAAGTTTGAACCGTTTTATGGTGTTCAATTACCGATTAACTCTACAAAGACACCATCGGGATCTTGTATGAGCACAAATTTGCGACCATCCCCAATGGTAAGGCCGGGTTCGCTCAACAAGGGAATACCACTTACTTTGATGCGTTCCGATATTGCGTCCATGGTATTCACGAACAAGGTCATGTAACGCATTCCGTTCTGTTCTTGAATGTATCGGTCTTTTCCCGAGCCTTCTTTTTGAAAGGAAACGAGTTTGAGCTCAGAGGCGGTTTCGCTATTTTCAACCTTAAGAATTTTTACGTCAAAGGCCACACCTCCCGATAGTCCGGATCTTTTGCTAAATGTCGAATCTACGGTAAAGGCACCCACTTCCTGCAATCCGATCACTTCGGTATAAAAGGCGTAAGATGCCTCCATATCGGAAGCTACAAGGCCTATGGATATTGTCGGTTTATCAAAATTAGGTACATCCTGTCCCATAAGGAGGAAACCGTAGCACAAACATAGAAAGAACTGTAATTTTCGCATAGTTAATTTTTTTAGTGTTACCTACTGTGCAAATGAAAAAAGTTTAAACGAGTTCATTGCACCACATTGTTGTTTCCTAGGGCCATACCATTTGGTTTCTGGTGGATGACGAACGGAAATATAGCGACATCCAATATCAGTGTTCGGTGCATGGCGGTTACATGACATATGCGTTTGGTTGCAGGAACAATGTATTAAAATTAACTGGATTATTAAGATAAAAAAAGCAGTTGCCCTGCCAACGATTTTAGCGGATGGTTGAAGTGGTTGTGTCGGGGTTCGTTCCGTTCGGTCGAAAATGCTATGCGACGGACATTTCCGGTATGTCTGCGACATCGATGTCTTTTTAAGAATGTCACATCCCAATTGCATCGAACTTGGGCATTAATACCCAGAACCGGTTTTCCCTTTTTTAAGCTGTAAAATACCGATGAGCGGCCCTATTGCCAAGAGAACAAATAGGTATTCTATCGCTATGTTTTCGGACATCAGGGATAGCAACTGAATGCTGACGATACTGATGGCGAAGCCGATACAATTGACAAGTGTTAACCCCGTTCCTCTTAGATCGGCCGCTACGGTTTGTGCTACCAAACTGGAGAACTGTGGAGAATCTGCGGTGACCGCCATGCCCCATAAACACCAGATGGTAACAAAGCCCATGGTGGTAAAACCAAAAAATAATGGGGACAGCAGGCAACAACAGCCGGAAACCATTAGTGCGCGCAACGCCACTTTTTTACTTCCGATCTTAAGGGACCAAAAACCGCCAATGGCGCATGATAGCGCGCCGCCCAGAAAAACCAAAAAAGTCATCAAAGGAACCGAAATCGTAGTGCCGTTGCCGCCATTTACCGCGGTTATTGCCAAGGGGGTAAAGGCCCAAAAGGCGTAAAGTTCCCACATGTGGCCAAAATACCCAAAAGCCGCTTTACGAAAAGGGGCCGTTTTAAAGAGCTGTATACCTGCTCCCAACTGTAATCCGATACTTGGTTTGCGGTGCGGCCCGTCCGGAACCAATAGCCATAACAGTAAACCACCGATAACGGTAATGGCGCTGGTCGCCTTTATGATCAGGGTATGATCGGTATCCCAAGCTAGGGCACGTATCAAATAAGGGAGTGCCGACCCGAGCACTAAGGCGCCCACTAAAAGACCCAAGGCTTTCCCCAGTTTTTTCCCATAGTAATCCGCGGCAATTTTCATTCCCACGGGGTAAATTCCCGCAAGGAAAAAACCGGTTCCGAAGCGGGCCAGTAACAAGGCTATTTTAGAACTATCGATAAAAAGTAAGGATAGGTTACATAGCGCGGTTAGCAGTGCACAGCCAAAAAAAACCTTGGAAGGGCTAAAGCGGTCGGCAATCGTAAAAAGGGCGAAAACCAATGTGCCGATAATGAAACCCAATTGCACTGATGAAAGCAGGTAACCCGAAGCTTCCGGTCCAAAACCTGTTTTTTCGGCAAGTTCGTTCACGATTACGTTACCGGAAAACCAAGTAGCGGTACATGCAAATTGTGCAATGATCAAGGTCGAAAGGATATGTCCGGGAGGTCTCAAATGTGCTTATCGGATAAATGTCATTTTACGTATTCTTCCTTCAGCCACTTCGTACACGGCAACCACCTTAAAAATAGCGTCGTTAGCGGTTACTTCTTCTTCGTCTATTACCTTGTTTCCGATAACCATTCTTTTGACGATTTTGGAATGTAGGTTCCCCGTTTTTTCAAAAAAGGCGGAATATCTGTTGCGAAGTTCCGTCACTCCCTTGTAACTAAGCTTGTTGGGGAACTCGTACACTGCAACGTCATCTGAAAAGGTCGCCACAAAGGCATCGATATCACGACGGTTACAGGCATCCAGTTGCTTTTGCACGATGGTTTCAGGGGAGGTTTCCGCTACAAAGGCCAGTCGTGTTCCACTGGTATTTACCGCTATTCTCGAAATGGCGTTGATATTGGTATCGGTAAACGCCTGTAAGGGTTCCCATTCCGCATTTTCCGATATGATCATACGGTAGATGCGCTTTCCCTTTCCGGCGACCAAAGAGCCGTCAGGAAGCCAACAAACATCTTGAATATCCTTTAAATCCGTAATCGTACTCGTTTTGCCCGAAATGGGATCTATCGATCTTAGCTCCAGCACCTGATCGGTAGCGCTTGTGTAACTGATCAAATTGGTATTCGGTATTTTTTGTAAAGATCGACCAACATTTTTTTGGAGCATTTTTGAGGTACCCTTCGTAAAGTCCGTCATCCAAAGGTCCATTTTATCCTGGGAAAGTACGGTGAACACCAAAATGTCTGGAGCATACCATAGCTGATAGCCTATTTTCATTTTTGGGACCAATAGTTCTGAGGTACCGTTGTCGGTGTTATAGCGATACAGGCGTTGCAGCCCATCGATATCCAACCGAATGGCAGAAACTTCATCCGTTGCCGGTATCCGTAACGGAGAGTATTCGCTACCGGTCGGCGTGTCGCTGATCCATGAGGAAGTGCTGCCCTCTTCAATATTGAATTTTAAAATATCGGTTTGCCCATCTCTGGTAGCGGCGAACAATACGCTATTTTCATCATAAAAAGAGGGTTGATTGTCGTATCCTTCATTATTCGAAATATTCCTCGGATCGGATAGCCGTACGCTATCCCCGTTCATCTGAAGTCGAAACAGATATACTTCGGTATTGGCCTGTGCGTTTCCGGTAAGGAACGGAAAAAGCAATAAAAAAACGAAAACCGCGACAAACACTGTTTTTTTTGGTCCCATATATAAGCTGTTATTCATGTTGGATAGTACTATCCGTATTTGGCCGACAAGATAAGTTATACCAATTTATCTTAAAAATACACCCTATACCATTTTTGCTTTGAAACTACCCAAATAAAAAACCGCCATTTTTTGTGGTCCTTGAATACCAGATGTTCGAAGTGTATTGGAAAGGTGTTATACCATTTTAACTTTGAAATGGTATTAGGGTCTATAAAGCGTATGGTACAGTTTACATCGGTAGCCGAAATAGCTCCATTACGGGAGCTGCCGAAGTATTTGGAATCGTTTTAAGCCTCCTTCAGGAAGGCATGCAATAGTTCCCGCACCTGTTTGGTGTTTTCAAGGAAGTACTTCGCATGTGTCTTTTGAAGCCCCACCTTTACGGTAACCGCGGTATCGGGCAGTTCCTGAAACATAAATTCATCGGTCCAATCGTCACCGATAGCGAATACGAAATCATAATCCTTTTCACCAAACACCCGTACGGACGCCCGTCCCTTATTTACGTTACTGCTTTTTACCTCCATTACTTTATTACCGTTCAGAACACTTAAATCGTCGGTTCCGATTAGGCTGGTCAATACGGTTGTCAGTTCGGAAGCCCTTAAGTTTCCAAAATCGGGGTCGGTCTTGCGATAATGCCATGCCAAGGAATAATTTTTCTCCTCAATAAAACTTCCCGGTGTTCGATCAACAAAGGATTCCAATACGGGACGTATTTTTTCCATCCAATCGTTTTTTACATTTTCCAGCATTCTAAAATCCTCACCATTTTGAGAGATCCAAACCCCGTGTTCTACGATCATATTGTATTTTTTAGCTTGAAACCATCGGGAAAAAGTATCCTTGTCGCGACCACTGATCAGGTAAAGGTCGGTTCCCTTTTGTTGGTGAAGGGCGTCCAAAAGCGCATAAAGCTCTTCGTCCGGCACCGCTTTTTGGGGATCGTTGTGAAACCCTGCCAAGGTACCGTCATAATCTAGGAAAAGCAATCGCCTGTCCGCGGAGGTATAGGCGTTCAATATGGTTTGCAAACGCGAATCGTTCAATTTTCGAGATACATGGGCGGCATCACGTTCTTTTTGTGCAAGCAGGGAGCTCATAAAACTTTGGGCCCATTTTTCCACATTGTACCGTTTTAAGCGTTGTTGCAATTGCCCATTTCGCTGCCGTTGTTCTTCTTTTGGCATGTTGATGGCCTCATCGATGGTGTCGGCGATCTGCTCAAAATTGTTCGGGTTGATCAATAGGGCCTCGTTCATTTCGTTTGCCGATCCCGCCATTTCGCTCAAGATCAATACGCCCGTTCCGTCGGTCCGTGTGGCAATGTATTCCTTTGCGACCAGGTTCATACCGTCCCGCAAAGGGGTCAACCAGGCGATATCGCTGGAAGTATACAGATCAATCAGGTTATCAAAGGGCATGGAACGATAAAAATACCAAATGGGGGTCCAGCTCACGGTCGAAAATTCTCCGTTGATACGGCCTACCAATTCGTCTATTTCCCGTTTTAACAATTGATATTGTGGTACATTGGACCGGGAAGGTACCGCGAGTACGATCAAACGGACCTTCTCTTTATATTGCGGGTATTTGTTCAAAAAATATTCAAAGGCATACAAGCGTTTTGCAATGCCTTTACTATAATCCAAGCGATCTATGGACAGTAAGAATTTTGCCTCCGGATCATTGGTCTTATGTTTGTTCAAGCGCTGTTGCAGTTCCGACTGCTCCGTTACCGTTCGCTGTCCGTGTTCTTCGGCGGCCGTGCTGAATTTTTTGTAATCGATTCCCATAGGGAAAGAATCGACCTTAATAATACGGTTGTCCTGATAAATATCGTTAAAACTGACCTCAAGCCCCAAAAGGCGGCGCACGGAGCTCAAAAAATGCCGTTCATAATCGTAGATATGGAAACCGATAAGGTCGGATCCCAAAAGCCCTTCCAATATTTCACGACGCCATGGTAGGGTTCGGAATATTTCAAAGGATGGAAAGGGAATATGTAAAAAGAACCCAATGGAAACCTCCGGTCTTTTCTCCCTGACCATTTGTGGCACCAACATCAACTGATAATCATGGATCCAAATCACATCGTCGGCCTCCGCCTTTTCCAAAATGGCATCGGCAAATTTTTGGTTTACCGTTTTGTAGGTGTTCCAGCTATCCAGTTCAAATTCGGAGTATTCCAAAAAGTAATGGAACAACGGCCAAATGGTACGGTTGCTAAACCCAAAATAAAAGCCCTCCACTTCCGCTTCGGTCAACCTTACCTTGGAGGAGCCGTGCTTTGCCAGGGCCGTGTCGATATCGCGCTCCAACGATTCCGGTATTTCTTCGTCCGTAAGTCCGCTCCATCCGATCCATAGACTATCGCCTCCCGAGTGTACCGATTTCATTCCCGTTGCCAAACCGCCGACGCTGGGGATGGCGGCAATGGTCCCATTGCTAATTTGCAATTGAACGGGGAGTCTATTTGAGATTATGATAGTTTTACCCATAAAACGGATCTTTTTGCTAGTGGTTGCCAATAATTTCTCTAAATTTCGACAAAAACGGGGGTAAAACCAATGGATTGCCCGATTGAATCAAGATTTTTACGGAATGGATAATTTAGACTATGGTATTATAGGAAATTGCCGGAGTGCGGCCTTAATTTCAAAAACGGGTAGTTTGGATTGGTGTTGTTTGCCGGAATTCGATTCTTCTTCCGTGTTCGCCAAACTGTTGGACGACTCCAAGGGAGGGAGCTTTGAGATTCTAGTGGATGAGGGCTATACCATAAAGCAACGGTATAAAAAACATACGGCAGTGCTGATTACCCATTTTTCAAAAGGAAAGGATGTTTTTGAGATTCGGGATTTTATGCCCAGGTACCGTAAGGAAGGGGGAGGGTATAATTCCCCGCCCGAGGTAGTACGGTATTTTAAACATGTTTCCGGGAAACCCAGTTTTCGGATCAAATATGATCCGCGTCTGGAGTACGCCATGGGAAAGACCGAGACCTATGTAAAAAAGAACTTTGTCGCCAGCCTTACCCATGGTGAAAAGTACGATACCATCTTTTTATATACTTCCTTTAATAAAAATGCACTGGTGGAAGGAAGGGAAATTGAACTTCGCCAGGACGGTTATGTGCTTATCGGTTATAACGAAAAGATATTTGTGCCGACGGTTCGGAAAATTTATACCGAGTTGGAACGTACCAAGGTATACTGGTTGAACTGGAGCAGCAAAACACCCACCTATAAAAAATATAATGCCCAGATCAGTCGCAGTGCCATTACCTTAAAGCTATTGAGCTATGATCGTACCGGTGCCGTGCTCGCCGCCGCAACCACATCACTGCCCGAAACCATCGGTGAGGTCCGTAATTGGGACTATCGTTTTTGTTGGATCCGGGACGCTTCCATGGTGATAAAGGTAATCGGGGATTTGGGCCATAAAAATGTTGCCCGACGTTACCTGCAATTTATTGTAGACCTCATGCCCGATAAGGACGAGAAACTGCAGATCATGTACGGTATCAACAGGGAAAAGAAACTGACCGAACAAACATTGGACCACTTGGAGGGGTATAAGGGTTCCAAACCGGTACGCATCGGAAATGCGGCCTACAAACAAAAGCAGAACGATATCTACGGTATTTTAATGGATGTCATTTACGAGCAACTCGCAAAGTATTCGAACGATATTGAAAACGGTGAGGAGCTTTGGGGCATTACCAAGGGCATCGTATGGATCGTGTCGAACCACTGGAAAGAGGCCGATAAGGGCATTTGGGAATTCCGTACGGAAGATCGGCATTTCACCTTTTCAAAGGTACTTTGTTGGGTGGCCGTAGACCGGGCCATTAAAGTGGCGCGTATCCTCCGAAAAACCACCAAAATGGAGAAATGGACGGCCTTGGAACAGGAAATCAAAAGGGATATCCATGACAATGCCTGGAACGAAGAGGTAAATGCCTTTACCCAATCTTACGGATCAAAGGATTTGGATGCTTCTGTACTGCTCATGGAATCGTACGGCTTTATTCATGCCAAGGAGCCGAAATTTGTAAGTACCGTGAGGGCCATCGAAAAAGAACTGAGCAACGACGGACTGCTGTACCGTTACAAAAACGAAGACGACTTCGG
The DNA here is from genome assembly GCF_050589625.1 of Maribacter sp. 2-571. Classification (NCBI taxonomy): domain Bacteria; kingdom Pseudomonadati; phylum Bacteroidota; class Flavobacteriia; order Flavobacteriales; family Flavobacteriaceae; genus Maribacter; species Maribacter sp. 2-571. The sequence continues at coordinate 54,648 of NZ_JBNGOP010000011.1, forward strand.
TCTGCCCTCGTCTTCCTTTACCATCTGTACGTTTTGGTTTATCAACAGCCTTTACAAAATAGGGGAGGAGGAAAAATCCAAGGAATATTTTGACCGGTTGTTGGGATATAGCAACCATTTGGGACTTTTTAGCGAGGATATCGATTTTAGGACGAAACGGTTGTTGGGCAATTTCCCTCAGGCATACTCGCATTTGGCCCTGATCGAATGTGCCATTAATTTTTCACGAAAAGATTCCGAGGAACAGGTGTTGGATGCCATGCGGATATAGGAAATTTTATTGGACTGCCCGGGAGGGTCCACAATGGCAATACGTTGTGTCAATTAGGGCGATCGTTGTACAACCTTAAAATCCCATACAACCTTTTCTTTTTGTATTTCATTGATGCGTATGATCTTGGAGTCTATTCCCATACGGTCATACCCATTGGCCTCCATTAAAATTTCATAATATTCCGGTACGTACCCGAACGTTTTTACCATGGTTTTTTCCAATGTTTTTCGCAGTTCGGGATTGGTGAAATTCTTTAGTCCCTCATCGGCACCAATATCCCATAGCCCACCAAAAAGGTAGATTTTATTGGTGCCGGGGCCAGGGATTTTTGAGATAAACGTGTAATCCTTGTGGCCCTCGCTCGGGTTTCCGGTAGGGGTATAAGTAGTCTCTTTTCCACTTTTGGGATCGGTATATACCAAGCAGTAGTTATCGACGAAACTGTAGTCCGAATTATCGAAATAGCTTTGAAACATGCCTATGGTCTTGAGCATGCCGACCACAACAATATTATGGTCTTGTAGTTCCACGGGATTGAATCGGGAAGCCGTCCTCAGCGAAAAACTGCGGTCGTGTGGGATAAAGGTCTGCGAAATATCCTTTATCCAAAAACTGCTATAAAAAGGCAGCATGGTAAAATTAAGGGTATTGGTCTTACTGCCCATACCGGCAGTGTTCATGTAGCGTTCGTAGTCCTCTTTAGAATTGATTTCCGGATCCCGTACCAAACGGCGATTATTGGTATTCGCATGATATTCGTTGAAAATGTAAAAATCGCCGATGACTACGGTCAACGGTACGTCGGTCGAAATGAGGTCCGACCAAAGTCCCGTGTCCTTCTGGCCCGTAGCAAGGCGCGTTAGTGCCGGAATTGCCCAGACCAAAGCCGATAGCACGAAAACCGTTACCGCCGGTATTACAAGATGTTTTGGTCTTATTTGTTTTGTCCAACCTTGGCTAGGTGCCTTTTTTTCAATAAACAATTTGTAGTTCCCCTTAGGTAAGAGCAAACGTTGCGCGTTATTGGACCCTATGGAATTATAATAGGTGTCGATTTTCTTTCGAAGATGATAAATGTATACCCGTATTAACGTGCTCTGGGAAGGGTCAAAGTTTTTTCTACCAAAAATATCGAAAGCTATGGTACTCTCTTTTGGAATATTTCCGGAAATAGATGCCTTGGCAAGATAAAGTAATAGGCTCGAATAGGTAGAAGAGCCTTTCATGACCGATGAGGTGGCTATGCGTTGGGCCTCCTCTAAAAGTGCGTTTTCTCCCATAGGATCAAATTGTATTTCTGTTTCAATTAACGGTTAATAAACGGTTTTTAACTGTGATTTTATCAATTTAAGTAGATAAGTTTAAGAAATATTCAAAAAATAGATGTTTTTGTCGAACTATTCTTAGTGTCGTGTAATCCTAATCATAGGATTGTTTGGCTTCGGATACTAGGCACGAAACACCTACTGCCTTAAATGTATCATCAAAAACCTTAAAATCATGAAAAAAACTACGTTAAAAATAGTACTCTTTTTTACACTCTACTGTATTGGACACTTCATGGGAAGTGCACAGGACAATGTAGGTATGAATCTCGGAGATCCCAGAAGTGGTCTGGTCTTTGTCGATATCGTAAAAGATACGCGCGGCTTTCAGAAACCCGATAAAGTCGATGGAAAGTTTGTGGCTTCGGCAACGGACTCCGGAGGTTGGCCGACGGAAGATTTTGTTTTAACCTGTTTTGACCTACGGAACGGTAGAGGGTATGGTAGTGAAAACAGCCCCGCACAGGATCCAAATCCACCACGATTGAACGTCGATGGTATTTATAAGGCATCGTTTAAAGGTATTGCCGAACGCATACGGGTGAAATTCGATGGCGAAATCCTTAACGAAAGTTATAATGCGGCTACAAATACCACGACCTTTGATATCGATTTTAGGACAAACCTTCCTGGACGCCCGTTTTTTCAAATAGAACTGATAGGAACAAAACGCAATCCTTCATCGGCTCAAAATACGGGCATCACGGATTTGAAAATCGTAAGGCCCGGTTATGAACTGGATACCGATCAAGTGTTTACCGATTTATGGCTGAACGCCATTGCACCTTTTAGTATTTACAGGTATATGGATTGGTCCCAAACTAACGGAAATGCTACATTTTCCAATCCGGATCAGGAATTGGGACCTTTGGAAATCAGCTGGAATCAGCGTAGGGTAGCTCGTGAAAACGATGCTACAACAATACGGGCCGGGTCCTTTGACAATAGGGGACTTGCATGGGAGACCATTATCGATCATATTAATATTACCGGAAAGGATGCCTGGATCAATGTACCGATCCATGCCAACGATAACTATGTCCGTAATTTGGCACGTCTGTTTAAAAACAGGTTGACCGCCGATATCACCCTATATGTGGAGTACAGTAACGAAGCTTGGAATTTTGCGGGGGCTTTTTCACAGACCGATTGGAATTTTCAAAAGGCGGTACAAGAAGCCAATAGCGGAAGCATCATCGCACAAGGTGCCAATGGTAACGATAACCTGTGGGCCGCGCGAAGAATGGCCAAACGAACTGTGGAGATAGGGCAGATCTTTCAGAATGAAGGAGTGGGAACGATAGGGGGTAACCTCAGACCGGTATTACAATATTTTGCTTCCGCACCCGGAAGTGCCGCAGCTGGAAGCCCTTTTTTGGCCACGGTGGCAATGGTGGAGTTTATTGAGGACAACTACGGTCCCGTAAATCAGTACATTTCATCGATTTCACGTACGGGCTATTTTGGAGCGGCAACTATCGATGCATTGCCCGAAGGGTCGAGCGTGGCCGAAATTCTTGAAGCGGCGGAAGCCGGCATTCCTTCGGATTATCAGGATTTTGGAGACTTTGCCTTGGAAAAAGGCTTGGAATTTTCGGTTTATGAGGGCGCTCCCGGCCACCGCGTGAACGCTACCAAAAATTTATTGAACAGGGTACGTGCGGAACGAACGGCAGAAATGGGGGAACTCATCAAGAAAAACTTCTATGATGGCTTCAAGGCCAACAATGGTGGTGCCTTCATGTATTTTGCCTCCCATAAGTTTTACACCCAATCGGGTTTTTGGGGAACTACCGATATCATTACCGACCTAAACAGGGGATTCAAATATAAAGCATTGATCGATATTATCGATGGAACCCCATTTGACCGTAAACCGATAATCGCAACAAGTTCGCTGCCTGTGGGCCTGATAGGGGAGGAATACAATGCTGCCATTCGCGTCTCGGGAGGAGATTTGCCGATTACGCTACAACGCGTAGCAGGGCGTTTGCCCAATGGCCTTTCCATTTCCGCCGGAGCGATTTCGGGAACACCGACCCAAACGGGAAGTTTTACGTTTACGATTCAAGTCCAGGATGCTACTGGGGACCGGGTCTCAAAAGCGTTTACTTTACAGATCGGTGAGGTGATCGATATTGCCAGGGTTCCTACGGCCCCGGTTATCGATGGTGAAATCGATGATCTTTGGAACTCCAGGCCGGAATATGCCCTCAACAACGTACTGGTAGGTGGAAGTACGTCAAGTTCGGACTTTGCGGTACGCTTCAAAAGCGCCTGGGATACTACGGCGCTTTATTATTTGATAGAGGTTACGGACGAGTCGTTGATCAATGATTCCGAACAAGTGTTTCAGGACGATGGGGCCGAGCTCTATTTGGATATCGGACATGATAAATTGGCGGTTTATGGCCCGGACGATTACCAGATACAATTTGGGTATGACGACGATGAGGTCGTTATAGGGAAAGGGCTGCCCATTGCCAACATTCAAAAATCTCAAGTACGAACGGCCAATGGCTATCGAATCGAGTTTTCCATACCATGGAATTCCCTTAATGCTACGGTGGCAGAGGGAACATTGTTAGGTTTTGATGTACACGCCCAGGACGATGATGATGGTGGCGACCGCGATACCAAAGTTTCCTTCAACGCAATAACCGATGTCTCATTTCGGGATCCTTCCAGCTTTGGCATAGCACGTTTGACGGGAGACGGCGATGTACCTCCTAATGAGTCGGAATATTTTTATATACAACAAAAAGTTTCGGGGGAGTATTTGCGGCCCGCAAGTCGGTTTGTAGGTGCTAAAATGCGCGTGTTGCCGAAAACGGACAGTGATTTCTTTTTATGGCGTAAGGTAGCGGTTCCGGGAAGCTCCGAATACTTTTTTTTAGAGAATAAGGGAACCGGTCATCGGTTTCGTCCGGTAGCGGATAATCGGGGCGAAGGCACTGCCATACGCTATAGTGTAAACGCCGCAATGGAGGCAAAACAAAGTTTCTTGGAAGGTACGGCCGTGCAATGGGCATTAGTGGATATTCCAAATGATACCTATGGATATCTGGTCAATAGACAGGCCACCGGTTTTCATGTTCGGGCCCGGACCAATACCAATAGGGATTTGGTACTTAAGCCGGATACGTGGAGAGGCGACCATACCAGATGGCTTTTTGAACCGGCAAACGCTAGGCCCGATGCCATCAATGCCGTGGCAAATGTAGAAGATGTATCTGAACAAGCAAATGGAACGGAAGAACCGGAAATATCCTATTTTCCGAATCCGGTACGATCTACGCTATACCTCACTGGAAATGCAGTGGGTAAAGTTTACGGAATCTATGATTTGAACGGGAAACTTATGGTAACAGGTACCTTTGCAGAGGGCAATGTAACGCGTATCGATCTTAGTAAGCTGAGCCAAGGTATTTATATCGTTCAAACGGGAAAGAAACGTTTTAAAGTGATAAAGGAATAGTATTGATTAGCTATTTGATGGGGATTCCGGTCGTATATCGTGGCCGAATCCCCATCATTCCTTTAAAATCGTGGTCGCCAACTTACGGATGGTTTCCAATAGCAGGGACAGGTGGGCATACGTAGTAAGGGGATTCATGATAGTAGTCCTTAAATAATGCACTGTTCTAAGTTTGGTCTGAACAATATAAAATGTACCATCTTCCAGTAGTTTTTGACGTATTTTCTCGTTTAGTGCATTCAGGTCTTGCATTTCCATTACAGGGTCGATATACCGAAAACAGACAATGTTCGAAACGGGCGTGACCGCCAATTCAAAATCCGTTTCCTTTTCGATCATTTCTCCAAATAACCCTCCCATATCATACAAATGGGTAAGATAATCGTCGAAAATGGATTCCCCATATAGCTTTAGCATACTGTACCAGTGAATGCTCATCATGTTTTTGGTACATTCGAACGTACGCTTTCCGGAGTTATACCAATCTTCATGATCTTCCTGGGTCAGGAGGTAATCGGCCTTTTGACTAAAGGTGGCATTTGCGTTTTTACCTTCCCTCATGAGAAGGGCGGTGGTAATCGTTGGCATCATCATCATTTTATGGCCATCGATCACTACGGAATCGGCCTGGTCGATTCCCGAAACCGTATGCACGTATTTTTCGGAAAAAATGGCCGCTCCGCCATGGGCACCGTCAACATGGAACCATAGATCATATTTTTCCGAAAAGGCGGCAATGGCGTCTAAATCGTCATAGACCCCGGTAGCGGTGGAAGGGGCGCTTCCAACAATAGCAAAAACATGAATCCCTTTTTTTAAGGCGTTTCGGTAGGAGCTTTCCAACTGCGAAACGTCCATTTCATAGCCGTCCGTCGCCGGGATCTTTATAATCCCTTGTTCTCCCAGTCCCATTATTTTTGCGGCCCTATCGACACAGTAATGTGCTTCTTCGCTTACGAGAATACCCAGTTGTTGGGAGTTTCCTTCGTTCCATACATCATGGGATATTTTTGCCTTTCGTGCGGACAAAAGGGCGGTGAGGTTGGCCAAGGTGCCTCCAGAGGTTAAAAATCCCCTTGCATTTGTATCAAAACCTATTTTTTTACATAGAATATCGGTTACCACCCGTTCTATGGCCGATGGTGCCATTCCCATTTCATAAATGGCCATTCCATTATTCAAAAGCGAACTGATCATACCGCTCAGAGCGGTAAGCGGGGCCGTAGGACTGACCTGATGCCCAATATAGTGGGGATGGTGAACATATGTCGTGCGCGCTATCATATTCGAGAACATACTATCCACTTCGCCGTTTTTCAGAAAATCCTTCCAAAAACGGAGTTCTTCGTCCGGGGTATTCCAATGGATGGCACGGTGCGACTTTTCCGTTGTCTTATCTTCCAAATGATCGGCCAATTGGTCGATCAAGCGGTGTCCCCTTTCTCGAAATTTTTCCGAATCATATACGTTTTTCAAACCTTGCTCTTTCATGTGTTAAAAATAGTTGCTTGTATCTTGTAACACAAGTTTGATCGCAGCCTGATCAAAACGGTTGGGTTTTTGACGTTTTGGGTAACATCCACTACAGAACTTCTAGCTATCTTATGGGGCGAATTGTAATTCAATTCAATTCAACGAAACGAACGAAGTTTTGAAGTTAAGGTGTTTCCTTTTTTTTATTTTTTTTTGCTATCAGGTTCTAGGGCAAAGTCCTACTGTGGTATGGACCCGGAAAGATGGTGGCGATCGCAACGAATTGGTGTTTTTTCAGAAATCGGTTATGCTGGAAGAAACACCTATAACAGCGAACCTGTATCTTTATGCCGACTCTCGATATGCACTGTATGTCAATGGCACCTATGTCAACTTTGGCCCGGTACGATCTTTTCATGAACATCCCTATTATGACAGCTATGATTTAGCTCCATTGTTGCGCAAAGGGGAAAATTGTTTGGTGGTAAAAGCGCTGAACAATGGATTGGAAACCTACCAACTATTTGATTATCATGGTGGGTTTGCTGCATGGGGGGAAATAAAGACGCGGCAAAATCGAAAAATAGACCTGAGTTCTTTAGAATGGCGCTGTCGTACTTCCGAGGGATTTCAAAAAGATATGCCCCGTTTTTCTTTTGCCACCGGGGCCATAGAGAACTGGGACACCTCCAAGGATATGGGTTGGGACCATTGCAACTCTAAAGATGGTAATTGGCAAACGCCGGTTGTGGTCGGACCAAAAAAATGGGGTGTTTTTCAGGCCCGGCCCATACCAAAACTCACCCAGACCGAAATTGTAGCGGAGGCCGTCCGCGGACCTTTTCCGTTATTGGATACCGAAGACCTTTATTCCTTCAGAATTCCTACTCCTGACAGGAATGGGTTGGAATACAATACATCACAAAAAGCTATCGGATACACTTATTTGTTCAGCGAAACGGAAAAAAAGGTGAATTTAGGGCTGTGGTGGGGCGACTACTATTTGAACGGAAAACCGTTACCCCCAAATAATCTCGCCGAGGAGGCTACCTACAGGCGAAACCATACTGGGCAACTTCATAAGGGATGGAACCTGTTGGTCGTAAAATATAGCATCATTTGGGGGTCTTGGGATTTTTATTTGGCCGTCCCAAAAAAGGAACGGATAACGGTATCAGCGGAAAGAAAGAAAGCGGGGACGAATTGGTTCAAGACCTTTTTACCACAAAATAGTAAAAATCAACGTGTTTATGATGCGGTCGACCTTACCAAAAAGGAGCTATCCCTAGAAGAAGCGTTCAATACGGAGTTTATTGACCACCCCAAAAGTATTACCGCAAACCATCCGGTGCGGGACATGGTATGGAAAACACCTGGGAAGAGGAAAAGTATGGATTCAATTGTCGAAAAAGACCAAGCACGGAGTTTTAAACTTGCCGCGCAAGGAACGGGACTACAATATGAGATGGAAGAGACACAGTTGGGCCGTTTTTTTGTGGAGGGCGATTTTCCCAAGGGAACGGTAATCGATATTGGTTTTAGCGAAGAAAAGCATGTGGATGGGGGCCCATGGTTATACAAACGTTTTCAAGTAGCGGCAGGGTTACGTATCATAGCCGATGGCGTCGCCCGACGATACGAATCGTTTAAACCCTATGGTGCCAAGTACCTTCAACTGAATCTCTATGGCCCCGAAAATGCGGTGTCGGTCGAGAAGGTAGGAATGGTACGGCAGGTATATCCTTTTCAAACGATAGGGCGTTTTGAATGTAACGATTCCGTAGTCAATAAAATTTATGGCGCAGGTTGGAGAACGTTACAGCTTTGTGCCGAAGATTCCTATACCGATACCCCTTTTCGCGAACGTGGGCTATATGCCGGCGATATGCTTCCCGAACTGGCAATAACTATGGCCATGAGCGGTGATATGCGCCTTGCCAAACACTCCTTGGCCGTTTTTCAGGACATGTACAAAGAAGAGATGCGCGACGGCAAACAGAACCGGCATAACGACTTTCCCTTGATAACCCTGTTGACGGCGGACTACCTGAAGCAATACACCGGGGATAGTACCTTGGCCAAAGATTACTATGAAAACTACGCTTCGCTTTTAAAGCAGCATTTGGCTCGAAAAGGTACTTGGGGACTCGTACATGCCGATCGGGTTTTTATCGAGTGGACCGATTTGAATAAAGAAGATGCCTATATGACGGCATTCCAGGCACTTTTGGTAAAGAGCTTAAGAACGATTGCGAACTGGGCAAGTGAACTCGGCAAGGTTTCGGATGCGCGTTTTTTTAATAAGGAAGCCGATATGTTGACGACGGCCATCAACACACATTTATGGGATGCGGATAAAGGGATGTATATCGATGGGGTGAAAAATAATAACAAGATTGTAGATCATCATTTAACCAGTAGTATCTGGCCTGCGTTTTTTGAGGTCGCCGATACCGCACAGATAACGGCTATTTTAAGCAACCTCAAGAAAGAGTTGGGCACGATCGGAACGGTATCCCGAAAAAGAAAGATTACTCCGTACAGCTCTTTTTATTTGTTTGCCTTGCTATACCGGCATGGGGAAATCGCTACGGCCGAAGCTTTTTTAAAACGCCATTGGGCGCCTATGGCGGAGCATTCCTCTAGACCGACCACCTGGGAAAATTTTGACATCCAAGGAAATCAAGGTACTTCTAGCCACGCCTGGAGCGGCCATCCGACCTATTTTTTGGCGACCGCCGCATTGGGAGTGCAATTGGGCTGGTATCAAAACCTAGATCGGGAGATCATCCAAATCTCACCACAATCCTCACATTTGGAATGGGCCAAAGGTACGGTGATGCACCCGGCAGGTCCCGTTACGGTATCATGGACCGTTGTAAACGATGAATTGCACTTGCGCTATAACGCGCCCAAGGGAAAGAAAGTCAATATAACCCCAAAGGGTCGGCTCGGAAAACTATCTTTGAAAGTCGTTCATGATAGGGACTTGAAGTCCACAAAATAGGTTCTGTGAAATCGACGATTTCTACTATTACAAAGGTAATCGGTCAGTTAAGGAAGTGAAAAAAATGGAGTTCATCGAGCATGTTCTGTAATAACGCTTTTTGGGCTTCGGTATAGTAAAACATGTCGATACTTAAGGAAAACCCATTGATTTCGGTAAAATACGTAATAATGTTTTTGTTCTTTCCGCCCATTAATATGAACATCGTTTGCTGTTCTGGCCCGCCAAAGCTTTCCATACCATGGTATTCCCGAAAAGAAACACCGGATATTTCCTTAATTGTTGGGGAACGGTACCCGGGATGGTGGAGGTTTTGGAATTGTTCTTCATAGGCAGCGGCCGAAGCTCCCGCTAAATTATGCACACGAATACTTAGTTGGTAGTCCGCGCCGAAGCGCTCCCTTTTTGATCTTTCACTATGATATGCGTTCCACTCCGCTATGGAATTGGTTTCCTTGAACGACTTCATAAAATCAATTTTTTCCAGTTTAGGTTCAATAATCACTAAAGTGAGGTCTTCGATCGTACTCGCTTTTTGTGGAACCGCATTGACGGAATCCGTTATTTGAAAGCCGGTTTTTAGGTAATCGTACCTTTTGTAGGTAGCGTTATGCCCTTTTGGAACCGATAAGCGGAACGCAAAAAAATCGTTACAGTATTCCATACCCTCCACAGTACCGTAATCCATATAAACCGGAACAGTGTTTTCGGTTAAAGTAACTTTTGGTCGGGATACATGCAAATTGTAAAGATAATATACCAAACTGCCGATACAGATCAGTATGGTTCCAATGGTGAGTACTCTAATGGTCGGATCTTTTCGTTGTGTGGTCATAGGTGTTAGTATAGTAGATTTCCACAACTAAAAACACCCCGGATTTCCGTAAAAACACCACCCTGGAAAAGAGTGATTTTTTGGTACTTGTATGGAAAATGGTAGTACTATTCGAATAATAGCGGATACGTTGCTTAGTTCAAACTGTTCGAAGTGGTAATCACACTTTCTGCGGCATTGATTACTTTGGCATGGCTGGAGCTTGCAAATTGAATGCCCATGCTACTCACCGTCGACTTCATTTGGTTATAATCCTTTGGTGTTTTCACCATTTCCTTTAGATTTCTACTTTCTCGGATATAGGTATCCAAGTTGGAATAAAAAATGACAAAGGGAGCGGGCCTGCTGATGTTCATTTCAGCTTTTAACCTTTTTGGGTCTTTTGATAGTTCTTTAAAGGCGTTATAGTGTTCGATAACCGCGGCCAATGATTTGTCATACGCCTCGAAGTCGATATTTTCATATCCGTCATAGGGCAGTTCATATAATGGTGCGGTATGTTGTTTTATGCTCGCCAACAACATCCCACGGGCATATAAAAGATCAAGTCCTTCTTCCTTATAGGAAGCCATTTCCTCGCTGAATAGCTTTGCATCTATTTTTTGGAGTGCGTTACCCAATTGGTCGCTAGCGTCCAAATATTCTTTTAGGTGCTCGTTTACCTGGGGGTACAATTTTGAAGATGTTTCAAAATCGTCCTCAAGATAGGACTGCAGCTTATAGTAATCCGACAGTTTTTCCAAAGGTCCTTTTAGCGCATTGTACGAAGCGACCAATTTTTTCCCCAACCCATCCAATTCGGAAATGGCGGGCTCTTTCTTTAGCATCGACTCCAAACGGTCGATATAGGAGTCACCGTTTACTGCGGGCACGTAATAACGGTCTTGCTTTTTTTTGGGTTTTCCAGTTGCAGGGTCGTGCAAGTCGGTAACTCGGGTGTACGCTTCTTCCACCCTTGGGCTAATGTTGTTCCAAACGGCGATATATTCGTTGTATTTATTGATATAGGTCTGTCTGGAATCGGCACCTGTTTCGCTTAGGATTTCCTCGGTGGATGTCGCAGATGATTTTGGTGTTTCTTTACAGGATATCGTGCCCATTAAAACTGTAGCCACGATACCAAAACGGATGATTTTCATAAGTGTTGCTATATTGGTTTATTTTTCGCTCCAAAGGTACATCCCGTGCCGTATATGGGACTACTGTTTGTGGTTAAAAAGTACTCCCCTAAAATAGGGATAGGGATAAAAAAAACCGCCCCAATGTTGGAGCGGCCTTTCCTTCCGATTCAAACAGAATTCAATCCGAATTAGTCAAAGGTATACCCGTTGTCCGCAGCTACCTTGTCGGCAATTTGAGTGCGCAAGGCTACTACGTTCGGGTTATTGGTGTATTTTGTGAACCGCTTGAGGCCCATGAGCATCATGCGTTGTTCATCGCCTTCGGAAAAGGAAACTATGGCTTCTTTTCCCTTGCGAATTACGATGTCCGTAGCTTCGTAAAGGTACAGTTTTGCCATTGCAATTTGTGTGGCTTGGGACGCTTCCCCAAAGCGCTTGGCGTTTTTCTCGGTTCTAAGAATGGCGGATTCGGCCATATAGACTTCAATTAAAATATCGGAGGCGGCCATCATCAGCTGCTGATGCTTTTCAAGTTCCGGACCAAACTTTTGAACGGCGCTACCTGCGACCATCAGGAACACTTTTTTCAAACGTGCTGCCAAATCTTTTTCTTCCGCAAAAAGCTCGGAAAAATCCGGAGCATCGAATGATGGGATTCCCATCAATTCTTCTCCTACCGCGGTAGCCGGACCCAATAGGTCTACATGGCCCTTCATCGCTTTTTTGACCAACATTCCTACGGCCAACATCCTATTGATTTCGTTGGTTCCTTCGTAAATACGGGCGATGCGCGAGTCTCTCCACGCCGATTCCATTGGAGTATCGGCACTGAAGCCCATTCCGCCAAAAACCTGAATTCCCTCGTCCGTGGTCGTCTGGCAGTCTTCGGAAACCGCCACTTTTAAAATGGAACACTCGATAGCATATTCCTCAACGCCTTTCAGTTCCGCTTCTTGATGTGAATTTCCTTCCGCTTCTCGAATCGCAATACGGTCTTCGATATTTTTCGCGGCACGGTAACTTGCCGATTCCCCAACATAGGCGTTGGTCGCCATAGTGGCAATTTTGGCCTTAATGGCCCCAAAATTAATGATCGGGGTTTTGAACTGCACGCGTTCGTTGGCATACTTTACCGCTTCCGTGATCACACGGCGTTGCGCGTCCAAACAGGCAGCGGCCAGTTTAATACGTCCTACGTTAAGGGCGTTCATTGCTATTTTAAATCCATTTCCGCGTTCGGAAAGCATGTTTTCTACCGGTACCTTGGTGTCACTAAAAAACACCTGTCGGGTAGAGGAGGAGTGGATTCCCAATTTTTTTTCCTCGTCTCCTAAGGAAATACCGTTACTAGGGTCGTTTTCGACTATAAATCCGGTAATATTCTTATCATCTCCAATCCGTGCGAATACAATGAACAGGTTACAAAAACCGGCATTGGATATCCACATTTTTTGTCCCGAAATGGAGTAATGCTTACCATCTTCTGAAAGGACAGCCTTTGTTTTACCCGAGTTTGCGTCCGAACCCGCTCCAGGTTCCGTCAAACAGTAGGCTCCGAACCACTCTCCGGTCGCCAGTTTTGGCACGTACTTTTGTTTTTGCGCTTCGTTTCCGTACAGGGTGATGGGCATGGTACCGATTCCCGTATGGGCGCCGAACGCCGTGCTAAAAGATCCCGTAGCACCGGAAATATAGTCGCATACGAGCATCGTAGACACAAATCCCATTCCCAAACCACCGTAGGCCTCCGGAACGGCGATGCCCAAGAGTCCCAATTCACCAGCTTTTCGCATGGTTTCTTCGGTAAAGGCGTAGTCTTTGTTTTCAAAACGTTCCCATTCCGCCCAAAGTTCGCGGTCTACAAACTCTTTGGTACTTTCGCGCATCATTTGTTGTTCTTCGGAAAGGTCTTCCAAAGTGAATACATCTTCGCATTGTGTTTCTTTTACGAGGAATTGTCCACCTCTAAGAATGTCTTTTTGCATCGTTTCTGTGCTCATAATAAACTAGTATTAAGTATTTAGTAGAAAGTATTGAGAGAATCTGATTAAATTCTTTGTACCCAATACTAACATCTGATAGCTATTAATTCAAAAATTCAAATATCCCTGCCGCACCTTGTCCGGTTCCTACGCACATGGTTACCATTCCGTATTTGCCCTGCATGTTCCGTTGTCGCATTTCGTCAAAAAGTTGTACGGAGAGTTTGGCCCCGGTACATCCTAGGGGGTGTCCCAATGCAATGGCTCCTCCGTTCACGTTAACGATATCTTGGTTGAGGTTCAGTTCTCGAATTACGGCAAGGGACTGGGAGGCAAAGGCTTCGTTCAGCTCGATCAATTCTATTGCATCTTGCTTGAGTCCGGCTTGTTTTAATGCTTTGGGAATGGCAGCTACGGGGCCGATACCCATTATTCTTGGCGGTACCCCTGCAGCGGCATAATTGACCAAGCGTGCAATGGGCTCCAAATTCAATTCTTTTACCATCTCTTCGCTCATAACCATTACAAACGCGGCACCATCGCTCATCTGGGAAGAATTACCGGCGGTAACGCTGCCTCCTGCGGCAAAAACAGGGCGCAGCTTGTTCAATACTTCTACTGAAGTTCCTTTTCTAGGACCTTCATCCTTGGTTACCGTGTAGGTTTTGGTAGCCCTTTTTCCATTACCATCAATGTAGGTTTGCTCCACTTCAATCGGTACGATCTGTTTTTGAAAACGGTCTTCGGCCTGTGCCTTTAACGCCTTCATATGGGAATCGTAGGCAAATTGGTCCTGGTCCTCACGGGAAACCTTATACTCATTGGCGACCGCTTCAGCAGTATTTCCCATACCCCAATAATAATCTTCATGCCCTTCACTGACCAAATCATAGTTTAATTCGGTCTTGTAGCCCGTCATGGGAACGGAACTCATACTTTCGGCTCCCCCGGCGATGATACAATCGGCCATACCGGCCTGAATTTTGGCCGTGGCAATGCCGATCGTTTCTATTCCCGACGAACAAAAACGGTTGACGGTAACTCCGGGGACATCGACAATATCGAGTCCCATCAATGAAATTAAACGGGCCATGTTCAACCCTTGGGATCCTTCCGGCATGGCATTGCCGACAATGACATCGTCGATTCGCTTTTTGTCGAAATTGGGCAGTTCTTTCATCATGTATTCAATGGTTTCCGCTGCGAGCTCATCGGTTCTCTTGAAACGAAATACTCCCTTGGGCGCTTTTCCCACCGCTGTTCTGTATGCTTTTACTATATAGGCTGTTTTCATATCTGTATTTTTGGATGTAAAGACGAAAAGAAGAAAGAATAAGGACTAATTGTTTAAACTTCTTCGAAATCGTGATATCATTTTTTGTAAGCGTTGTATTTTAATTTCAAAATCTTTGAACGAATCCTTTTTAACATATCCAGCCTGGTAAGCAATAATAAGCTGCGTCTCCCATTCAAATGCGGACCCGAGACTGCTTTCTAGAAACTGGCTAAAATGTTTATCGGTACTTTTGCTACTTCCTTCTGCAATATTTGAAGGAATCGATACTGCACATCGGTTCATTTGACTACTTAATCCATACCTCTCAAATTTTGGAAACGTTCTTGTAATTCCGTAAGAACTTTGAACCAATAACATCCCTTCTTCCCAAATTTTTAGTTTTCTGAAATTATGAGTCATTTTGTCCTTACTCTTTTCGTCTTTTAGTCGATTTTACTAGTTTCTTAACGGTTTCCCCGTCTTCAACATATGCTGAATACGTTCCAGTGTTTTCTTTTCGCTACAAAGCGATAAAAAGGCTTCCCGTTCCAGATCTAGTAAATATTGCTCGTTTACACGAGTAGGCTCCGATAAATCGCCCCCAGCCATTACGTAGGCCAATTTGTTGGCAATTTTCTTATCGTGCTCGCTGATGTAATGGCTCGCTTCCATGGAATCGGTCCCTACCAAGAACATGCCCAAAGCCTGTTTTCCAAGTACTTTGATATCCTTTCGTTTTGGTGGTTGGGTGTAGCCCGCTTCCGCCATCAACTTGGCATGTGCTTTGGCCGTAGCAATTTGACGGTCCTTGTTCACTACCACGATATCCTTACCGGGCTGTAAGATTCCAAGATCAAATGCTTCGTAAGCGGATGTGGATACCTTGGCCATACCGATGGTCAAGAAATACTCTTGCAATACGTTTAGCTCAACATCGTTTTTCTTAAAGGTGTCCTGAGCGCGAACTGCGAATTCTTTAGATCCACCACCACCGGGGATGACCCCAACACCAAATTCGACCAAACCAATGTAGGTCTCCGCTGCGGCTACTACTTTATCCGCATGCAAGGATAGTTCACAACCACCGCCAAGGGTCATCCCATGGGGTGCCGATACGGTGGGAATTGAAGAGTAGCGCATGCGCATCATGGTATCCTGGAACATTTTAATGGCCATATTCAACTCGTCATACTCCTGCTCAACGGCCATCATAAAGATCATTCCGATGTTGGCGCCTACCGAAAAATTAGCGGCTTGGTTCCCTACCACCAATCCTTGATGATCTTTCTCGGCCAAGTCAATGGCCTTGTTCAAACCGGCAAGTACATCCCCGCCGATGGTATTCATTTTGGATTGGAATTCAACGTTCAAAATGCCATCACCGATATCTTCGATGACCACTCCGCTGTTTTTAAAGACTTCGTTCGACTTTCGAATATTGTCAAGAATGATGAACGCATCCTGTCCAGGGATTTTTTCTACTGCTTTCTTGGGTATGTCGTAGTAGTAGGTAGCGCCTTCTTTTACTGCATAAAATGACTTTTGGCCCGAAGCCAACATTTCGGCCACCCAAGGAGCGGCTTCCGCATTTTCGGCTTTCATTATCGCCAAACCTTCTTCTACGCCGATAGCGTCCCAAATTTGAAACGGACCATGTTCCCAACCAAAGCCGGCCTTCATGGCGTCGTCTATTTTGTAAAGCTCATCGGTGATTTCGGGAATCCTGTGCGAAACATAGGCAAACAGCGCCGCAAAACTTTTTCTGTAAAATGCTCCCGCTTTGTCCTTTCCTCCGACAAGTACCTTGAACCGGTCCACCACGTTATCAATGGTCTTGGTCAGTTCGAGGGTCGCAAACTTCGCACTTTTCTTGGAACGATAGTCCATGGTGTCCAAATCGAGCGTAAGGATTTCGGTTTTCCCATTGGCTCCTTTTGACTTTTTATAAAAGCCTTGGCCCGACTTACTGCCCAACCATTTGTTTTCCATTAAGGTGTTGATGAAATCGGGCAGTTGGAACAGCGCGTGTTGCTCGTCATCCTTACAATTTTCGGCAATACCATTGGCTACGTGCACCAAAGTATCCAAACCGACCACGTCCACGGTCCTAAAGGTGGCCGATTTGGGACGGCCGATTACCGGTCCGGTCAATTTATCGACCTCTTCTACGGTCATGCCCATATCCTTAATCATGTGAAAAAGGCTTTGGATACTGAAAATACCGATGCGATTTCCGATAAATGCCGGAGTGTCCTTGGCAACGACCGATGTTTTTCCCAAGAATTGTTCTCCATAGCCATTCAGAAAATCAAGTACTTCCGGCGCTGTTTGTGGTCCAGGTATTATTTCGAATAGTTTTAGGTATCGGGCAGGGTTGAAGAAGTGCGTTCCGCAGAAATGTTTCTGGAAATCATCACTACGGCCCTCGCTCATAAATTTGATCGGAATACCAGAGGTGTTGGATGTAATTAGGGTTCCCGGGGTACGGTGTTTTTCAAGATTTTCAAAAACGGTCTTTTTGATATCCAACCGTTCAACCACCACTTCTATGATCCAGTCTACCTTGGCTACCTTGGCAATATCATCCTCTAAATTTCCGGTAGTGATCCTGTGGGCAAAGTTCTTATGGTAAATAGGGGAGGGTTTCGATTTTAAGGCCGCCGTCAACGCATCGTTTACCAGACGGTTGCGTACCGCTTTATCCTCCAAGGTCAACCCTTTTGCCTTTTCCTTGTCACTTAACGCTCTTGGAACGATATCCAACAGTAAAACTTCTACGCCGATATTGGCAAAATGGCAAGCGATACCGCTTCCCATAATTCCGGAACCAATGATCGCTACTTTTTTGATATGCTTGTTCATCTAATGTGTTAAGATTAATTAGTTGTTTCCGTGATATGTATCTTTTTTTCTATTACCAAAGTGTTGATCGTTTCCATTACTTCAAAAAAGCAATGTAGCTGTTCCTCGGTGATATTATTTCTTACGACTTCATTAAACCGAAGTACAACATCTTTTGAGTCCTTTCTTTTCTCCAAACCAAACTCGGTAAGGTGGATCAGTACGCCCCGACCATCTTTTGGATTCGGTTTGCGCTGTATAAGGCCTTTCTCCTCCATACTTTTCAATATACGGGAAAGGCTGGTCGCTTCCATTCCCATTTTAGGCCCCAAGGCCGTTGAAGGGGTCCCTGTTTTGGGATCGATACTCAATAAGGTAAATCCTACCGCCATTGTAGAACCGAATCCTTTGGCCTCTTCATTGTACATTCTGGCCACTGCTTGCCACGTAGCCCTAAGGGCATAATCAATCGTTATATCTTTCATCATATTCGTTGTGGAAGTCCAAATATAGCAAAAATTTATTATGCATGCATAATAAATTTTTGAAAATCCGATAAAATGAAAACGAAATATTCTTGTAAGAAGGGGAGAACCGATTCCCTTGAGGTGAAGAAATCGTTTTGATGGCTAAAAGTCTTGTGCTACTCCCTACGGCGTTTGATCTCGGCTTGAAATAGCGCTGCGATCAATGCCGGAAAAATACTCAAGGGCCCTAGCACCGTGGGAACCATAAAAATTAAGGGTGTGTTTTGGTCGTCGGTTTCCAAACCATAAAAGCAAAAGCCTAAAATACCCAACATTAAAACTAGAGCAAATAAGCTCATCACCAATAGTAGGGTAGTTCCTTTTTTATGCTGTTCCGTTGTACGGTACTTGAATGTAATTCTCATTGGTCACCATCGTTAACGGAAAGGACTCACTTCAGTGCAAACCTTTCTTGAGGGTACTCGGAGCTACAAATGTTTAACAAGTCGGCAGTCGCACTGGGCGGTCTGCCGTTTTTTAAGGTTACCGAACATCTTTTGCTGTCGGTGGTCCCAAATGGGTGCCGCAACCGATAGCTTGTTGTAAATCAATGTCCGTAGATATCGTTATAGAGCGACATGTATTTTTCCTTGATTATTTTTCTGCGAAGCTTCATGGTAGGGGTCAAATGGCCTTCGGCGATGCTCCATACGTCCGGGGTCAATCGGAATTGTTTTACTTTTTCCCATTTGGCAAAATCTGCATTTGCCAGATCTACCTCCTCCTGAAATTTGTTGAGTACATTTTCGTTCAGGATGATATCGGAGTTTTCACTGATGGTAATATTGTTGTCTTTTGCCCATTCAAAAAGATATTCAAAATCGGGCTGTATGAGCGCTGCAGGCATTTTTTCCCCTTCACCGACAACCATAAGTTGTTCGATAAAACGGGACTGCTTGAACCTGTTTTCCAATAATTGGGGCGCCACGTACTTTCCTCCGGAAGTCTTGAACATTTCTTTTTTACGGTCCGTAATTTTAAGGAAGCCGTCCGAATCGATTTCTCCAATGTCTCCCGTATGGAAATACCCGTCGATCATGACCTCTGCCGTTTTTTCAGGGTCTTTGTAGTAGCCCATCATCACCTGTGGCCCTTTTGCACAGATTTCCCCGTCATCCGCAATTTTTATTTCCGTTCGGTCCAACAACTTTCCAACGGTTCCGATACGCATTCCGTTGTTACGGATATCGTTTACGGACAATACCGGGGAAGTCTCGGTAAGCCCATAGCCTTCCATGACCCCAAACTCCGCTGCATTAAAAATACGGGCCAAACGCGGTTGCAAGGCGGCACTTCCCGAGGATATCAGTGACAAGTTACCACCCAATCCTTCTTTCCATTTACTGAAGATCAGTTTCCTGGCAAGTCCCAATTTTCGTTCGTACCACCATCCGTTTTTTCCATACGGTTCATATTTTAATCCGAGGTCGACCGCCCAGAAGAACAGTTTCTTTTTGATACCGGTCAAGGCCGTACCCTTTGCTATTATTTTGTCATATACTTTTTCCAGAAGCCTTGGAACTGCCGTCATTACATGGGGTTCGGTCTCCTTTAGATTGTCGCTGATCTTGTCCATCGACTCGGCATAATAAATGGTTACCCCGGCATATTGATAGAGATAGACCATCATCCGTTCATAGATATGGCATACCGGTAGAAAACTCAAACATTTTGTTTTTCCGTAGTTTATGGCCAAACGTTTGGCACTTTCAATGGCGTTGGAGACCACATTGTTATGCGAAAGCATAACGCCCTTGGGCCGCCCTGTGGTTCCCGAGGTGTAGATCAACGTGGCCAAATCTTCCGGTTTTACGGCCGCCTTTCGTTGTTCCACTTCCTCCTGGTTCGACTGGTCTTCGCCCAAAGCCAATACTTCCTCCCAGTTTGGGCAATCAGGAAGTTGGTCAAAAGAATAGACCGCTTTCAATGATGGAACCTTGTCCTGTACCGCTTTTACCTTCCGATATACTTCTTGGCAAGAGACAAAACAATGTGTCGATTCCGAATGGTTCAGCACGTAGGCATAGTCGTCTTCCGAAATGGTCGGGTATATGGGAACGTTCTGGGCACCGATTTGCAAAATACCGATGTCCATAATGTTCCATTCGGTTCGGTTGGTCATGGAAATCAGTGCGATTTTGTCGTTCGCTTTCACGCCCATACGAAGTAGTGCCCTACTAATGGTATTAGCTTTGTTTAGATACTCCTGATTAGAGGTCGCTACCCATTCGCCGTTATACTTCGTAACCAATGCTTCATTGAGGTTGTATTGCTCCAAGGCGTAATAGGGAAAATCGAAAAGTCTGGTGATATTTTGCATACTTAGTTTCTGATAGGTTATTGCAAAATAGGAAAAGAAGGTTGGATTTGTTACGGATCTATGAAAAATTTATATCTCAAATCGTCAAATTGTGAATAGACCAAGCTTTTTTTGATAGAAAACCACGTTACATTTCGGGTTTTTTCAGCTCGTCCACAATAAAACGTCATTTATCGTGTTCTAAATGCAGTTTGACTAAATGTAGGAAAAAACCTATAAAATATTTCCTATGTTAGCACAAATAACCCTAAATCTTACTTTATGAAGCTGACCTATACTCCATTATTGCTTTGGTTTCGACAGTCGAAACTTTTCACATTGTTGTGCTGCGGTATCGGTTTGGGCGCGTATGCCCAATCGGAACCTTTTCAGTGCGATTACAATGCATACCTGTTCCAGTACAACGACATTTATGCTCTAGATCTTGCTTCCGGCAGTGCCTACTTGGTGGCCGAGGATATCACGAGCGGAAACGTAAATGCAGCGGCTTATAATAGCGCGGACGGTTATATCTGGGGATATCTTTCCACCCCTGCAAAGACCATTGTACGGATCGGGAAAAACTTTCAGACCGAATCGTACAATATTCCGGAACTTCCCGATTCCAACAACAAATATGTAGGCGATGTCAGTATCGACGGTATATATTACCTAAGATCGGGCTCTTCCACCTATTATTCCATTGATTTAAATCCAGAATCCAATACCTACCTGGAGTTTTTGAACAGTCATGTACTCAACAAGAGTATCAGTGTTCACGATTGGGCCTTTAATGCTGTGGACGGTAAACTTTACACTGTTGAAAAAAATACCAACCACTTGTACCGGATTACTGCGGATACCGGTGATGTGGAGGATTTGGGAGAAGTTCCCATTTTGTCGGGACTTAACTATACCTATGGGGCGGTATATTTCGACGCGGACGGTAACTTTTATGTATCCGCGAACCAGACTGGTTCGGTCTATATCATTTCCAACGTACAAAACGCGGTGGTGAACGGTATCAGTTCGAACATTTTTGCTTTTGGTCCTTCTAGTTCGTTGAACGATGGTGCGCGCTGCCCTACCGCACCCGTTCCCCAAGAAGATTGTATCAACGGTTTGGACGATGATGGTGACGGATTGGTCGACTGTGACGACCCTTCCTGTTCCGGTGTAAGTAGTTGCCCGGTAATTACCCCTACTTCCAGTGGTAATAACGGAGGTTTGGAAAGCAACGATCGTTTGGCCGGAGTCATCGGAAGAAGAAATTATCAACGGGCCAAAAGAGGATATCGTTTTGATAACCTGACGGCAAAACAGGTCAGAAGAAGCAAATCGTACAAAAAAGCGGGGAAATATTCAAAAAACAATATACCGCTAGCTACACTGGTGCCGCTTGGCGTAATTGGTGAAACGGAAACGGTGGAATCCACACCGACCGATTTATTGAACCTTACCAATGCATCGGAAATTTATACTGTCGATTATTTGAAAAATAAAGAAACAAAGGGTGCTCTTATGGTGATCAAGACCGAAAATGGGGTATACGAGCATAGTAAGTTCATCTGTGATCGTTTTCTGGGAGCGGAACTTTTATCGGTCTCCACGATCAACATTCAAGAGCATTCTTTTATCAAATCCATTATCAAACAAGCCGATGGCAGTATAGAATACGTACTGATGCTCTCCGCCCGTTTGAACGGGGACAATCAGTTTGTGGTGGAATCGCACTGGAACATCGATGCCTATGAGAAAGGCGCGGCTTTTTACAATTTTCAGGTATGGGCCAATTCCGTGGATGACCTAGTGACGCTGGGCGAAGAAATTTTGGCCCTTTTGGCCGTAAATGCCCCGATAACCGATTACAAGGCTTCCACACCGCCACCGGTGTTCGTAAAGTCGGCACGGTATCGTAACGGTAGTATTGAAATGGAGTTGGTCAATACCAATAAGAGTAATGCGATTCGCATGGAGGGCGGTATCAAACTGACGGAAACCAGTACTGCGGAGACCATCCGTTTTGAAAAGTCGTTAGAAGGCTATCTGGATTCGGTACGCATTGATACCGGCGCATTGTTCGATTTTGGCTTTCGCATCCAAAATGAAAAAGGGGACACCCCGGACGACCTTTTTGTGGCCGATGCCCCTTGGGGACTGGACGCATCCTATAATACCAGCACCGCAAAGATTTTTGAGATACTGCCAAACGATGAGGCGTATCGGGGCGATGGGTATCGTGTAGAACGGAACGTTCATTTAGAAGGGACCACCAACGATTACTTGGGGGTATACCGCGCCTTGAGTCCACGTTTTGCTCCAGTAGACCTATCCGCTTTTCAACATTTGGTTTTTGAAGCTTCCGGAACGGGACAACTACAGGTAAAACTGCTTAAGGGTAACGGAATGGCCTACCGTACCACGGTTCAACTATCCGATGCGAAAAAGGTATATACCCTTTCGGCGGAATTGTTCAAGTCGGACGCCAATGAGATAGCGGATTTTAAGGACTTGAAAGTAATATCGTTCGAACTTCACGCCAAAAACGGTACGGATGAGGAAAAGAAAATAATGCTTGAAGATGTGGAATTTGCCAACTTTGATACTACCAATGACTTTATTTTGGCCGATACCAAAAAGTCGATTTTGATGCCAAATCCGATGAGCCGGTCCAGTATCCTTTATTTTTATGAGGATACGGCCGCTACCTATACTTTTGAGCTGTATACGATGAACGGGAAAATAGTACCCTCGCATCGTTATGCCGGGGAGAGCCGGCCCGGTCAAAATCAATTTACCTTGGAAAGGGGAGGACTTCCTTCGGGGATCTACCTCTACAAATTGCAAAGTAGCAACGAAAAAACGTGGAGCGGTAAACTTATGGTAAGGTAACGATACATAATGTTACGGTATTTTCGTAGCAGATCATAGATGTAACTTCATGCCTTCGTGGCTTGCAGCAAAACCTAATTTTTGATAAAATAAAAGCGCTTTCGGGCGCTTTTTGTCCGTTGTGAGCTGTACTACATGCGCTCCTTTCGTTTTTGCACGAGCGATCGCCCATTCAAAAAGTAGTTGTCCGATACCCGTACCCCGATGGTCTTCATGAATTCGGACCGCTTCTATTTGGGCACGCGTTCCTCCCCGGTAGGTGAGGTATGGGATAAAACTGAGTTGTAAGGTGCCGATGATTTTTTGGTCCTTGTTTTCCAATACGGTCAACTCTTGGTTCGTGTCTTTTTGGATACGGACAAATGCCTCATGGTAGCTATTGGGAAGCGGTTGTTCATAACGTTCACGTTGGGCGCCCAAGGCATCGTTGGCCAATAGTTGGACGATATAGGGCAGGTCGTTTAATTCGGCAGGTCGTATCGTCATGTGCGTCAATCGGTTTTAATTATTTTTAAATTATCGAACCGCCAGAATTTCATAAACATGTCATTTTTTGGCCATATCGTTCAGCCATTTCTTGGCGTTTAAGAAGGCCTCTAGCCATGGCGATACGGTATCTTCCTTTCTCGAAGCGGGGTAGTAGGCCCAATTCCAAGGAAAAATGGAACGTTCGATATGGGGCATGGTCACCAAGTGCCTACCGGTTTTATCGCAGAGCATTGCCGTATTGAAATCACTTCCATTCGGGTTTGCCGGATACCCGTCATACCCATACTTGGCCACTATTTGATAGTGTTGTTCCGCTTCCGTAAGGCTGAACTTTCCTTCTCCGTGCGATATCCAAACACCTAAAGTGGTGCCGGCCAAAGAAGATAGCATTACCGAATTATTTTCCTCAATGGTGACCGATGTAAAACTACTTTCGTGTTTTTGGGAATCGTTATAGGTCATCTTACCGTGAACGGCGTGTTCCGGATTGATCAGGTCGAGTTCCATAAAAAGTTGACATCCATTACAGATGCCGATAGACAAGGTATCCGGTCGGGCAAAAAAGTTTTTTAAGGCCCTATTTGCTTTCTCATTGTATTTGAACGCTCCGGCCCATCCTTTGGCGCTGCCCAACACATCGGAATTGGAAAAACCTCCGACGGCCCCTATAAATTGAATTTCCTCTAACGTTTCCCGGCCACTGATCAGATCGGTCATATGAACGTCCTTAACATCAAAACCTGCCAGGTACATGGCGTTTGCCATTTCCCGTTCACTATTGCTTCCCTTTTCCCGCAAAATCGCCGCTTTTGGTCTTTGGGCCGGCCCGTGTTGCGGTATGGCCTGCGTCCACGAATCGGGGAAACGAAAGGTCAATTTCTGATGCTTATAATTTTCAAAACGTGCTGCCGCCAATCCATTAGCGGTTTGTTTTTGATCTAAAAGGAAAGAGGTTTTGTACCAAGTATCCCTTATGGTCTCGATGTTAAGCCCCATTTCCATACCGCCGTTTCTGATCAGTAGGGTAGGTGTTTCGGTGACCTTACCTATCTTGTTCACTTCTATTCCCGCTTCAAGGAACAGGCTTTCAACGGCGTCGTCCTTGGCCTGAAAAACAATACCAATGTTTTCCGAGAACAGTAGTTTAATGGTATCGGCTTCCCCTAAGGCCGATAGGTCCAATTCGGCACCCAAATCGGTATCCGCAAAGCAGAGCTCCAATAAAGTAACGATCAGCCCTCCCGATGCAATATCGTGGCCTGCGGCAATACGGCCTTCCTTAATGCAGTATTGCATGGTATCAAAGGCTTTTTTGAAGTAATCCGCATCCATGATGGTCGGTGCCTCTTGCCCGATAGCATTGCGTACCTGCCCAAAAGAGGAACCGCCCAAACGATATGCGTCCCTACTTAGATTGATATGGTAAATACTTCCCGCATCTTTTTGCAGTACGGGTTCCACCACCTGTGTAATGTTTTCGCAATGTGCGGCGGCGGAGATGATTACGGTACCTGGGGAAATAACATCTTCTTCAGGGTAGCGTTGTTTCATGGACAGGGAGTCCTTGCCGGTGGGTACATTGATGCCCAGTTTTATGGAAAAGTCCGAAACGGCTTTCACCGCTTGGTACAAACGGGCGTCTTCGCCTTCGTTTTTACAGGGCCACATCCAATTTGCGGAGAGGGAGACGGAGCTTAGTCCATTTTTAAGCGGAGCCCAAACGATGTTGGTCAATGCCTCGCCGATACTGTTTTTGCTTCCGGCCGATGGATCGATCAATCCTGAAATTGGGGAATGGCCAATACTTGTGGCGATTCCTTCCTTTCCCTTGAAATCCAATGCCATCACGCCCAAATTGTTTAGCGGTAGCTGTAAGGGTCCAGCACATTGTTGTTTGGCCACCTTGCCACCCACGCAACGGTCTACCTTATTGGTGAGCCAATCTTTACAACCCACGGCTTCCAATTGCAACACCTGATCGAGATAATCGTGAAAAAATTCTAGGGAATATTCCGCATCTGCATAGTTCCGCTGCACCGTAACATCGTTCATGACGGTTTTGGGCGAACTGCCGAACATGTCCTCCAAGTCCATATCCATTGGTTTTTCACCACTGGTCGCCGATGCAAAGGTAAACCTGTCATCGCCCGTAACCGTTCCCACTTTATAGAGCGGGGAACGTTCCCGTTCGGCAATACGTTCCAAAAGGGCGGCATCGTTTTTTCCGATGACCAGACCCATACGCTCTTGCGATTCGTTGCCGATAATTTCTTTGGCCGAAAGGGTGGGATCCCCTACCGGTAGTCGATCTAAGTCTATGGCACCACCGGTCTCTTCCACCAATTCGGAAAGACAGTTCAAATGTCCCCCGGCCCCATGGTCATGTATGGATACAATGGTATTGTGATCGCTCTCGACCATTCCCCTGATGGCGTTGGCGGCCCGTTTTTGCATTTCGGGATTCGACCGCTGTACAGCGTTCAACTCGATGGAGGAGCTGAAAGCCCCGGTGTCCGCACTGGAAACGGCGGCACCTCCCATACCGATGCGGTAGTTGTCACCGCCCAAAATAATGATTTCATCACCATTTTCAGGGGTTGCCTTTAAGGCTTGTTCGGCCTTACCATAGCCGATACCGCCTGCTTGCATGATCACTTTATCATAAGCCAATTTGCGAGGCTTTCCTTCGTTGGATGAGGTGCTTTCATCATGTTCAAAGGTCAGTACCGAACCACTTATCAACGGTTGTCCAAACTTGTTGCCAAAGTCGGAAGCCCCGTTGGACGCCTTTATCAAAATATCGATAGGGGTTTGGTATAGCCATTTTCTAGCGGGCATTGCCTGTTCCCAAACACGATCCTTTTCCAATCGCGAATAGGCGGTCATATATACCGCGGTCCCGGCAAGTGGCAAAGAACCCTTTCCACCGGCCAACCGGTCGCGAATTTCGCCTCCGGATCCCGTTGCTGCCCCATTGAATGGCTCCACGGTGGTCGGAAAGTTATGGGTCTCCGCCTTTAGGGAAATCACGGAATCAAAAGTCGATTCTTGATAAAAATCAGGTTTGTCCGCACTTTTTGGAGCAAATTGTACGACTTCGGGACCTTTTACAAAGGCCACATTGTCCTTGTACGCGGAAACGATTCCGTTGGGGTTTTCCTTAGAAGTTTGTTTTATCAGTTTGAATAGGGAACCCGGTTTTTCCGCTCCATCGATTACAAAGGTACCGTTGAATATTTTATGACGGCAATGTTCGGAATTTACCTGACTGAACCCAAAAACTTCCGAATCGGTCAAAGGTCTGCCCAGTTTTGAAGCGAGAGCTTCCAGGTAGTCTACTTCCTCAGTGCTCAATGCCAAACCTTCCTGATCGTTAAAAGCGGCGATGTCCGTGATGTCCAGTACCGGTTCGGGAACGATATCAATGGTAAAGATATCCTGGTCCAAACCGTCAAACTTTTGAGAGAGCATGGGATCAAAATCGTTAAAATCGGCGGCTACCTTATAAAACTCTTCGATACGCAGTATACCCTCGATACCCATATTTTGAGTGATTTCGGTAGCATTGGTACTCCAAGGCGTAACCATTGCCGCTCGGGGGCCAATAAAAAAGGCGTCTAGTGACGCCGTGTTTATTTTTGGTCGGTTTCCGAACAACCAAGTTAATTTATCGATGTTTTCTTGTGAAAGTTCTTGTGCCGTGGCTACAGCAAAAACCTTATTTTTTACCTCTCCGAAAAAGTGAATCATTGAGTGCTGGGATTGTTGGGTTTTAGAAAAGCCAAATTTACGGTATTTGCTAGAAATTAGATGTTGAAATGCAGAAGGGATTCCGATGAGAAATCAACAGTTTTCAGAACGAATTGTTCATTACTTCGCTGCTCAAGGGATATCGCATCACAGGAATGCGACCTACAGATACATGGGCCGGATGCGATGCAGCCGAACACCTTTTGCACTACGGAGCGGCCAAAACACGCTGAAATGGCTCTTGTCGGACCAATGTTCCCTTTTCTTTATAAGGGTATTCTGTTAGCGTACTTTAGATAGCCAATTTATCCACCATTTTGATGTGGGAACGGTTTGCCGGTCACTTCTTTTCCAACAAGGCCATGTAGAAGCCATCAAAACCACTGGTAGCGGCGGAAATCTTTTTTTCTGCTGTTAAGGAAAACGCACTTCCGGCCTCCGATGCTAAAAATGCCTTTACCTGGTCTTGATTCTCTTGAGGTAAGATGGAACAGGTAGCGTAAACCATTTTTCCTTCGGGCTTTACCATTTTACTGTAGTTCTGAAGAATGTCTTGCTGAACTTTGGTTATTTTTTCCAGAAATTCCGGTTGTAGTTTCCATTTGGTATCGGGATTTCTTCTGATAACGCCAAGCCCTGTACAGGGTGCATCCAACAAGAGCCGGTCGGCCTTCCCATGCAATTTCTTAATGACCTTACTCGATGTAATTTCCCTAGGTTCAATATTGTGGGCACCATTTCTTCGGGCACGGCGCTTGAGTTCCTTTAGTTTGCTACCATAGATATCCATGGCGATGAGCTGCCCTTTGTTTTCCATAAGACCGGCCAAATGAAGGGTCTTTCCACCGGCTCCGGCACAAGCGTCCACTACACGTTGCCCGGCTTTTACATCCAATAAAGCCGCTACAAGCTGGGAACTGGCATCTTGTACTTCGAACCACCCATCTTTAAATGCTTTTGTTACAAATACATTGGTACGTTCCGGTAAGCGCAGGGCCAAAGGATATCCCTTGATGGACTCCGTTGTTATGTTTTCGTTTTGCAATGCCTTTTGCAAATCGCTTTTGGTGGTCTTTAAAGGATTGGTGCGTAGGATGACCTCGGCTTTTTTGTTGAGAGCCGTAAGCTCGGCAGTCCATTTTTTTTCGCCCAGGGCCGATACGCCTAGCGCATCGATCCAATCGGGTACCGCCTCCTTGAACTTTCTAATTTTGGAAAGTTCGTCGAACCTGCCCTTTATCCTTCTTTCCGGGGTGGGTTCGATCTGTTTCCAATCGGGTAGGGATATGCCTTTTAAAACGGCCCAAACGGCCCACATACGGAACAAGTCCGGTCGACCAAAA
Organism: Maribacter sp. 2-571; assembly: GCF_050589625.1. NCBI lineage: Bacteria > Pseudomonadati > Bacteroidota > Flavobacteriia > Flavobacteriales > Flavobacteriaceae > Maribacter > Maribacter sp. 2-571. The sequence continues at coordinate 83,560 of NZ_JBNGOP010000011.1, forward strand.
GGCGCTTTTACTTCGGCTATTTCGGTATATAACCTTTTATAACGAACCATTTCATAAGTAGTTTCGGCAATAAAACCTCGGTCCCTAACACCCCAGCGTTTGTCGTACTTTAATACCTTTTGTACCACTTTGTCGGCATATTCCCCTTCGTTAAAAATAAGGTTGAGGGCATCTATAACCGCAAAAACAAGGTTTCTATGTAGTTTCATCTTCCAAAAATAAGAGTGCAAAGGTATTCTTTCTTTTTTCAAAAGCGGTAGTAGGTGACTTCAAATACCAAAAAGCTTTGACCTTCCTTTGGTAAAAGCAAAAATGGTATAAAACTGGTCCTTTTGGCAATTTTTCGCCCCGATTATATGTTGCCGATGGTATTGGAATAATGCATTTTGCGAGGAATCAAAAAAAGGGAAATCAATATTGATTTCCCTTGGGTCAAACGAGTTCAGTATTATTCGAAGTTACCGATCAATTGCCGCCTTCACGATTCTGTCGATACCTTTTGATCAATTCCCGTTTAAAGTCTTCTTCGGCCTTTAAAAGTGCAAAAGTCTTCTTTGGGGACAACAGGCCTTTTACTTTTCGTATCAGTTTTTCCTGTTCCTCGTGCTTTTCCGCTTCAAGATCCAGGTGTTTTTCGAGGAGTTTGTCCGCTTCGGCTTCCGATACTCCGTCCAAGTTCCTAAGTTTTGCCCTAATTTGGGTGCGTTCGGCCACTCTAAGGTCTTCCATTACCTTTTCATGCTCGTTATAAATGGGCCAAAAGGCTTGGGCTTCCTTACTGGTCAAATTCAACCGCTCGGTGATAAAAGCGACCTTCAGGGATTTTATCTTATCCCTTACCGGCCGATTTTGGGCGAAGCCTACGGTACAGCACAGCAGCAGCGCCAGCGCCAGTATTGTTTTAATAGATTTCATCATCTTCTAAATTTAATTCTTCAAAATCATCTATGTTTTCGTCGATATAGTCAACGATATTTTCTTCTTCCAAGGACGCTTTCATAAAATCGTCCATGTCCACATCCTCCAAGGGCAATACCTCCGCAATTTCAGAGGGGCTAAGGCCAACATCGTGGTTTTCAAAATAGATGTCGATGTCAGAGCTGGCAATGTCCTGAAAGGTTAACGGTTCCTGGCTTTCCCAATTCAATCCGACAACGGCCACAATAATGGCCGCAATGGCAGCTGCGGCAAGGTAGTACTTGCGGTAAGGGCGCAATGGAATTACCTTGCTTTCCGGTTCGCTTATTTTTTGCGATAGCTGTTGTTGCAGCTGGTCAAAATAGTCCTCAGGGACCACGAACCCATCTTCCTTGGGCAGGTCGTGTTCTTCCGATACCGCCTCGATCCGGTGCATCAAACGTTCCTGAAAATTATCAAAGTAACCTTCGGGAACGGCAAAGCCTTCCTTTTTATCTTCCAATTCGTCCATTATCGAACATGTCTTTTTATTCGTTTCGTTACGAGGTGGTTTTTAAAAACGCCTCTATTTTTTTTGCCGCCAAATGATAGGAGGCTTTTAACCCTCCGACCGATGTTTCCAGAATTTCCGAAATCTCCTCATATTTCAATTCCTGAAAGTATTTCATGTTGAACACCAATTTTTGTTTTTCCGGTAATGTGGCAATGGCCTTTTGAAGTTTAAGCTGAATGGCTTCCCCTTCAAAATAAACATCTGCCTGAAGATTGGCTATCATTTGCTCCTGCAACTGTCCATCGCTCAATCCCAATTTTTTTGATTTACTTTTTATAAAACTCAACGCCTCGTTGGTGGCGATGCGATACATCCAGGAATAGAGTTTACTTTCTTGTTTAAAACTTCCAATATTTTTATAAATCTTAATAAAGGTGTTCTGCAATACATCATCGGCATCTTCATGGTTCAATACAATACGCCGGATATGCCAGTACAGTCTTTTTTGATAGGTCTGCACCAACTGTCCAAAGGCCTTTGATCGGGTCTGTTCGTCAGTTAAGGCTGCTATTAATTGTTTTTCGGCCAACAACGGTTGTTTGCTTGAATTCTACTTTTAGACTTGAATTTAATAAAAAGGTTTAATAAGGCCCTGATTAAAAGAATGTTTTGGGCAATTCATCGGAATAATATGGTGTTCACCGTGGTATTAGGCGCCTAACGATTGCATGGTCACCAATTTTTTATAGGTGCCATTGGCCGCAACCAATGCTTCGTGGGTGCCTTGTTCCACAATTTCCCCTTTTTGAAGGACTACGATAGTGTCGGCGTTTTGAATTGTCGATAGCCGGTGCGCGATTACGATGGAAGTTCGGTTGCGCATCATTTTTTCCAGGGCATCCTGTACCAAACGTTCACTTTCGGTATCCAGGGCGGATGTGGCCTCGTCCAAAATCATGATCGGTGGGTTTTTCAATACCGCACGGGCTATGGAAAGCCGCTGCTTTTGTCCGCCGCTGAGTTTATTGCCGCTATCTCCGATATTGGTGTCGTATCCCTTAGGAAGTTCGTTTATAAAATCATGGGCATTCGCAATTTTAGCGGCTTCCATGATTTCTTCTTGGGTAGCATTTTCTTTTCCAAGTCCTATGTTTTTGGCCACCGTGTCATTGAACAGTATAGAGTCCTGGGTCACCAACCCGAGCAGGCCTCTTAACGACTTTTTTGTAAGCTGTTTGATATCGGTGCCATCTATTGCGATGCTTCCCTCATTGACATCGTAAAAGCGGGTCACTAAATTGGCAATGGTGCTTTTGCCGCTTCCCGACTGCCCGACCAGGGCCACGGTATGCCCTTTTGGTACCTGCAGGTCGAAATGCCGCAATACAAATTCATCTTCATATTTAAAGGACACATCGGTAAGGGTGATTCCCGTCTCAAAATGTTCTTTTTCAAGCGCATCGGGCACTTCGGAAATCGGGTTTTCGGTCTCCAATATTTCCAGTACCCTTTCAGCGGCCGCATTCCCTTTTTTAACCCCATAGGAGGCTTTACTGATGGCCTTGGCAGGAGTAAGGATATTGTAGGCCAATCCCATATAGGCTATAAAAGATGAGGCGTCCAATGTTTCGTCTACCAGCACCATTTTTCCGCCAAACCAAAGCAGCACGCCAATAACCAATATCCCTAAAAACTCCCCGGTCGGGGATGCCAGGTTTTGACGGTTGAGCAAACTGTTCGAATATTTAAAAAAGCGTTTGGTAGAACCACTAAAAACCTTGTAGAATCTAGATTCGGAATTAAAAGATTTAATCACTCTAAGACCACCAAGTGTTTCTTCTACTACGGATAGAAACTCTCCTTGCTCTTTTTGAACATTATCGGATTTCTTCTTTAGGGATTTTCCTATTCTCGATATAATACTTCCAGCTACGGGAATAAAAATAAATACGAACAAGGTTAACTTTCCGCTTATTCCAAACATAATCAATATGGTGAACACAATGGTCAACGGTTCTCTCACGATAAGTTCTAAAACAGAAAGGAAGGAATGTTGGATTTCAAGCACGTCGGATGTTATCCTAGCGATTACATCCCCTTTTCTTTTTTCGGAATAATAGGAGATTGGAAGATCCGTGATCTTCTTGTACATTTTATTTCGAATGTCCTTTAAAACCCCATTCCTAAGGAATGTAATAAAGTACATTGCCAAATAATTGAAAACATTTTTGAAAAGAAAAAGAACAAGAACGAGCCCGATTACAAGAATGAGCCCCTTCATTTCATCATCACCGGAATACTGGGTTACCCAGTAATTCATATAATCTTGAATATAGTCTTTGATAAAACGAAAACCTTTATAGACAGGGGCCGTATTCACTTTTTTGCTTTTATCGAAAAGCACATCCAACATGGGAATCAATGCAGCGAAAGAAAGCGCACTAAACAATGCATATAGCACGTTAAAGAAAATATTCAGGTAACCGTACTTCCGGTAAGGCTTCGCAAAGCGAAGGATCTTTTTAAAATAGTTCATTAACCCAAATTGAGTTCGGCAACGATGCGTGCTATTTTATCGTTGAGCTCGCCGTCCGTTGCCTTAAATTCCGAAGCATTTTCCATAACCGTGTTGGTACTGATGTAGAACTTCACTTTTGGTTCCGTACCGCTCGGCCTTGCCGCGATTCGGGTACCATCTTCCGTTTCGTATATCAATACATTGCTATTGGGGATATCCATGGTTTTTTCTTCACCGCTAAGCACATTTTTGGCAATGCCCGTATTGTAGTCTTCGATCCACTTAACTTTTGAACCGGCGACCGATACCACGGGGTTTTCCTTGAAATCGATAAGCATTTGCTTTATTTCTTCGGCGCCACTGATTCCTTTTTTTGTCAACGATATCAGTTTTTCCTTGTAAAAACCATAAGCAACATAACAGGATATCAGGTCTTCGAAAAAAGAGCTGCCGTTGGCTTTTGCCCGTGTTGCGATTTCACATGCCAGTAGGGTAGCGGTCACGGCATCCTTGTCACGTACAAAATCACCGACCATATACCCGAAACTCTCTTCTCCACCTCCTAAAAATTCCGACTCGGGAAAATCCTTGATCATTTTACCGATCCATTTGAAACCGGTCAACGCGGTTTTGAATTCAACGCCGTACGATTTTGCCATGGCCTCCATCATTGGGGTGGATACAATGGTGGTCGCGATAAATTCATTGCCTTTGAACCCTTTGTTTTTTCTTTTTTTCAGCAGGAAGTCCGTCATCAGTACCATGGTCTGATTTCCATTTAAAATTTCCATTTTACCGTCCAGGTTGCGTACCGCAATTCCTAGGCGGTCGCTGTCAGGGTCGGTACCCACTACCATATCGGCACCTATCGCTTCAGCCTTTGCTATGGCCATGGAAAGGGCCTCCGTTTCCTCTGGGTTGGGAGAGTCAACGGTAGGGAAGTTTCCGTCGGGTTCGGCCTGCTCCTCGATAATGGTAACGTTCTTATACCCCGCTCTTTTTAAAACTTCAGGTATTGCGGTTATGGAGGTACCGTGCAAGGAGGTGAACACTATTTTAAAATTATCTTTTCCGTCCGCATTAAAGCTGCCATTGGCGACTGAGGCGGTAATAAAGGCTTCGTCCACTTCCTTGTCGATTAAGGAAATAAGTTGTTCGTTGGCCTTGAAGTTCACATCCTCATAGGACAACGCATTAATTTCTTCGATAATGGCCCCATCCTGTGGCGGTACAATTTGTCCGCCATCGGTCCAATACACTTTATAGCCATTGTATTCCGGAGGATTGTGCGAGGCCGTCAATACAATACCGGCTTGACATTTTAAATGCCTGACCGCAAAAGATAGTTCCGGGGTGGTGCGCAATTCCGAGAACAGAAAGACCTTGATTCCATTGGCGGAGAACACTTCGGCCACGGTCCGCGCAAGCGTATCACTGTTGTGACGACAATCGTAGGCTATAACGACTTGTATGTCGGTATCCGTGTATGTTTTTTTTAAATAGTTGCTCAGGCCTTGGGTGCTTTTTCCTAGCGTGTATTTATTAATACGGTTAGTGCCAACCCCCATGATGCCACGCATACCACCGGTACCAAATTCCATGTTTTTATAAAAACGATCCTGTAATTCTTCGGTGTCATTTTCGATCAGTGCGGAGATTTCTTTTTTGGTGTCGGCGTCAAAAAAGTCGGTAAGCCAGCTTTTGGCGGTATCTAAAATTGTATTCATCATCGTTTTGCAACAAGGTTATTCTTCAAAAATACAAAGAATTTTAGCGCGCGGTTTGGAGCGGTTCAATTTCTTCGGCGATACTATAGCGGTTACCGTTGGTTTTGGAACGGATAACGATTTCCCCTAAAAATCCTGCCAAAAAAAGCTGTGTACCGAGGAGCATGGCCGTAAGCGCAATAAAAAACTGGGGCCTATCGGTAATCAATCTTCCGGTTTTATTGATGAAGAGTTTGTCTATTCCCAAATACACCGAAAATCCGAATCCGATAATGAACATGACCACCCCCCAAGCCCCGAACAGGTGCATGGGCCGTTTACCAAATTTGGAAACGAACCAAATGGTGATCAAATCTAGAAAACCGTTAATGAACCGTTCCATGCCAAATTTGGTTTTCCCATATTTACGGGCCTGGTGTTGTACCACTTTTTCGCCGATTACCCCAAAACCGGCATTTTTGGCAAGTACAGGGATATAACGGTGCATTTCTCCCGAGACTTCAATGGTTTTTATAACTTCTTTTCGATAGGCCTTTAGTCCACAATTAAAATCGTTCAGTTGTACTCCCGAGGTTTTTCGGGCCGCCCAATTGAACAGTTTGGAAGGGAGGTTTTTGAAAAGAATGGAGTCGAAACGTTTTTTTTTCCAGCCCGAAACCAAATCGTATTTTCCAGTTACGATCATGTCGTACAATTCCGGAATTTCTTCGGGATTGTCCTGGAGGTCCGCATCCATGGTAATAACAACATCGCCCATGGCCGCTTTAAAGCCTGCATGCAATGCTTGTGATTTTCCAAAGTTCCTTAGAAATCGTATTCCCCTGACCGAAGGATCTTTCCGGGAAAGCTCGGATATGATATTCCACGAATTGTCGGAGCTCCCGTCATCTATAAAAAGAATTTCATAGGAGAAGCGATGCTCCTGCATGACGTTCACGATCCATTTGTGAAGTTCTGTAAGGGACTCGTCCTCGTTCAATAAGGGAATTACAACGGATAGGTTCATTCAGTATAACTGACGGGTATAATGACTACAACGGTCTGCGTAAACAAAATAGCAATAATGTGCACCTGCAGTATACCGTATTTTCAAATATCGCTTCAAAAATACGATTTTGAACTTAATCTTGTACGTTTTGTTTTTTCATGATAAGCCCCGCAATTAAAGATATGATGGAGCCAAAAAACAAGCTGGCCACCAGCCCCATAACGGCCATTACAGAGGGTTTTGTGAACATGCGTATCGTTTTTTCACCTTGGGCGATTTGTTCATCGGTCAAGGTGGGGTTTTGTTGTATCATTTCTACTTTGCTCCTTTCTACAACGTTCTCCATAAAGTCCGGTTCGATTACGTTCATGAAAACCATTTGCCACAACACCCCTACAATACCGGCAATGACGGCGATGCCCAATCCTACTTTCATAGCCTGTCCCAAACTAAGAAAACCGGCATTTGCTTTTTTAAATTGATAGATTCCTATGGATATCACACTGATCATGATGATAACGCTTACTAAATTTACGGCCCATCCACGCTCATAGTGAAGGTTTTGAGAATAGAGGATAAGGCCTAAGGCGACGCTTATTGCGGACAATATAAGCCCGTATACAAGTCCGAATTTCCCGGTTTTTGGTGGTGTTGTTTCCATTTTTATAGTTGTTGTTTCAAGGCATTAGTATCAAAAAAGGATCTTCGGTTACAAATAACGGCTTAAATTTTGGTTTTTCTTTTTGGCTATTGTATTGCGTGTTTCTGAAAATTAACTAAATTTGCAGTCCAAAAATAGTGCCTGTCGGAATGGGCGCGATAAATGTTACTACAATGAAAAAAGGGATACACCCGGAAAGCTATCGTTTGGTCGCTTTCAAAGACATGTCCAACGACGATGTGTTCATTACAAAATCAACAGCTGAAACGAAGGAAACCTTAACGGTGGACGGCGTTGATTATCCGTTGATAAAACTCGAAATTTCACGAACATCGCATCCATTTTATACTGGAAAAGCGAAATTCTTGGATACTGCCGGACGAATCGACAAGTTCAAAAGCAAATACGAAAAGTTTAAAAAGAAACCTGCCAAAGTGGAGGAGGAAGCTCCAAAGGAAGAGGGTAAATAATATTTTTGACACATTTTACAGTAAAACGCCTTCGAAATTCGAAGGCGTTTTTTGTATGTTTCAGAAAGATTGTTCCGGTCATGATTTTGTATGTTATACCATTTTTCATTTAAAATTGTATAATACGCCATTTAGCGAAACGCACTTATGTTCGGTAAGGGCTTGATGTTGCCATTTTCCAGAGCAGCTTTACTATTTTTGTCGCAAACATTTGATACTTATGAATTACGTCCTTTTTGATGGGGAAGTGCGAAACAACCTATTACCGTTTACCTTTACCCGGCCCGTTGCCGATATTCGTGTTGGAATATTGACCATACGCGAAAAATGGGAGCGTTATCTTGGGCAAGCGATCAGTACAAAAACGGAGGACTATCTCTCCGAGAAATATCCCTTAAAGGCGGGGCGTACCAATACGATGATCAATGCATCGTTTTTGCCGAATCCCGATCTTATCCGTCAGGTAAACGCCTTGAAGGAAAAAGAGGCTTTGCTTTGGGATGGAGTGGTGGTGGCCTATCGAACGGAATCGGTAAACGATTCCTTTGTTTTGACGGACTTTAACTGTATCGCCGTTAACGAAGTACCCTTGCGAATTATGCATACCTGGGATATTTTTTCCAAAAATGAAGATGCGCTCCAGGCCGATTTCGATATGATTACCAAAGACCGAAAAAGCGCGCCCATTTCCCCGACCAATAGCCTTATCAATCCCGACCAGATTTTTTTGGAAGAAGGTGCCAGCGTGGAGCATAGTATTTTGAACGCAACGGAAGGTCCTATATATATTGGAAAGGACGCTCAAGTGTGGGAAGGGAGCCTTATTCGCGGTGCTTTGGCGCTTTGCGACAACGCAACGGTAAAAATGGGGGCCAAAATTTATGGTGCCACGACCATCGGTCCGTTTGGGAAAGTATGTGGCGAGATCAGTAATTCCGTATTGTTCGGCTATTCGAGCAAGGGACACGAAGGATACCTGGGAAATGCGGTATTGGGGGAGTGGTGCAATATTGGTGCGGATAGCAACAACTCCAACCTAAAGAATAATTACGCCAAAGTGCGTTTATGGAACTACGCTACCGAGAAATTTGAGCACACCGGGCTACAATTTTGTGGTCTGATGATGGGCGACCATAGTAAAACTGCCATCAATACTATGTTCAATACCGGTACGGTAATAGGGGTAAACTGTAATGTATATGTTCCCGGATTCCCAAGAAATTTTATTCCCAGTTTTAGTTGGGGCGGTGCCTCTGGCTTTAGTACCTATCCTACGAACAAGGCTTTTGATACCGCAAAGGTAATGATGGCCCGAAGGGCAGTGGAGTTCGATGCCGTTGAGGCCAGAATTTTGGAGCATGTTTTTGATGAAACCCGTAAATGGAGAAACTATGACAACTGATCTATTTGTTTTTTGGCAATCCGCTGTCGTAGTAAGCGGTATCGGGACTTTAGCGAATCGCAATATTGAAACCCTTTTGTTGATATAATGAAAAAGAAAGTCGCATTCTATACCTTGGGTTGTAAGCTCAATTTTTCGGAAACCTCTACAATCGCCAGAGGTTTTGAACAGGAAGGTTTTGATCGGGTTGCATTTGACCAACCTGCCGATATGTATGTGATCAATACCTGTTCGGTTACGGAAAATGCGGACAAACGCTTTAAGACTATCGTAAAACAGGCCCAAAAAGCTAATCCCATGGCTTTTGTTGCGGCGGTAGGGTGTTATGCCCAGTTAAAACCGAACGAATTGGCGGCAGTGGACGGTGTAGATCTAGTTTTGGGCGCTACCGAAAAATTTAAGATCACCGATTATATCAACGACCTGAGTAAAAATGACTTTGGTGAAGTGCATTCCTGCGAAATTCAGGAAGCGGATTTTTATGTGGGCAGTTATGCGATCGGCGATCGTACGCGCGCGTTTTTGAAGGTGCAGGACGGTTGCGACTATAAATGTACCTATTGCACCATACCCTTGGCCAGGGGCATATCGCGTAGCGATACCTTACAGAATGTGCTGCAGAATGCAGCCGAGATTTCAAGCCAGGGAATTAAGGAAATTGTATTGACCGGTGTAAACATAGGGGATTATGGCAAGGGAGAGTTCGGGAACAAAAAACACGAACATACGTTTTTAGATCTGGTCAAGGCCTTAGATCGGGTAGCGGGCATAAAGCGTTTGCGCATTTCTTCTATAGAACCGAACCTGCTCCGCAACGAAACCATCGATTTTGTAGCCAAGAGCGAGGCATTTGTACCCCATTTTCATATTCCTTTGCAGAGCGGTAACGATGCTATTTTAAAACAGATGCGGAGAAGATACCTTACCGAGCTGTATGTCGATAGGGTACATCGGATTAAGCACGTTATGCCCCATGCCTGTATCGGCGTGGATGTAATCGTTGGTTTTCCCGGCGAAACGGACGAACAGTTTTTGGAAACCTATCATTTTCTCAATGACCTGGAGATTTCCTACCTCCACGTATTTACATATTCCGAACGCGACAATACCGTTGCCGCAGAGATGAGCGAGCCAGTAGCACCGGAAATCCGCCGGAAGCGTAGTAAAATGCTACGGGGACTTTCCGTAAAAAAAAGAAGGGCTTTTTATGAGGGGCAATTGGGTACGACGCGTACCGTGCTTTTTGAAGGGGAAAACAAGGAAGGGTACATTCATGGGTTTACGGAGAACTATGTAAAGGTAAAGGCCCCTTGGAATCCCGACTTGGTGAATACATTACATGAGGTGAAGCTTTTGCGGATCGATGAGGATGGGCTTGTCCGTTTTGGGTGGATGGCCGCCGTAGTGGAGTAAATCGCAAATAGGTGCCAATAAAAAAACCTCCACGTTGGAGGTTTTTTTAAAATCGTTCATCAGGTCCTTAGATGCGGATGCCCACTGGCAACATTTCCTTATACTGCCTATTTTTTCTTAGAAATCCAGCAATTTGCGGACTTGTGGGAACCACTCTTAAATTTTGGTCCTGGATATGATGTAAAACCGATTTGATAAAATCTTCCTTAAAGGATTCTCTTTGGATTTCCTCAGGAATCACCAGCTTTGTTAAAAAGACCTTACGTTCTTGAGAGGAATACTCAATTTTAGCCAAATGTCCATCAACATTTGTTTCAAATTGGCGCAAGAAACTGTTGTCTTTAATTTCTACTTCATTCATATAGTGTGATTTTAAAATTGGTCTTAGACAAAAAAATCACGACAGATCAATCGTAATTTCGAAAATGTTGTAATAAAGTTAAAACTGAGGGATTATCTTACTTTCAATGCAAAAGTACTTAAAAAAATGCTAAATTCCTAGTAAAATCATAAGCTTTGTAGTGCAATGACCGATATTACCCATGTCTATTTTATGCCCGGAATGGCGGCCAACCCCTCGATTTTTAAGCATATTCGACTGCCAAAAGATCGGTACCGCCAGCATTTGCTTTCGTGGTTCGTACCAAAAAAGGGAACTACACTATCCGAATATGCCGAAGAAATGGCGCAACAGGTCGAACATGAGAATTGTGTTTTGGTCGGCGTATCTTTCGGGGGGCTGTTGGTACAGGAAATGGAACCCTTTGTTAAGCCTAAAAAAGTTATCGTCGTTTCCAGTGTAAAACACGAGTCGGAACTTCCAAAACGGATGCTGTTCGCAAAATATACCAAAGTCCATAAGTTATTGCCGACCGGCTTGGTGAACAACGTAGAACTGCTTGCAAAATACGCCTTTGGCGAAACCGTACCGAAAAGACTTGCGCTGTATGAGGAGTACCTTTCCATAAGGGACAAATATTATATCGATTGGTCCATTGACCAAATTGTAAATTGGAAGCATAAAAGTCCTATCGACAATCTTGTTCATATCCACGGCGACAAGGATGCCGTGTTTCCCATTGCAAATATTTCTGAATGTATCCGGGTCAAAAACGGTACGCATACCATGATCATTCACCGGGCCAAATGGTTTAATGACCACTTGCCCACAATTATTTCCGAATAAAAAAGTTGTAATACTATAAGGGTAACATACCTTTGGGTAATTCTAAAACATAGCGATGAAATTTTTAAAAAATACTTTAATGCTACTGGGCGTTTTTTTCGTCATCAGTACGCTTGTTTTTGCCGTTCAGGAAAGCAGACAGGACACAGTGGAAAATGACGATGACGAGAAGGATACAACGGTAAATACGGGTGCTTATCAAATAACGGCCATCGATATTCCTGCCGATCTCAACTTTGCAGGGGAGACGGTTCCTTTGGACGACCCTGAGGTTTTGGAACGGGTAGACCGGGAGTTTCTGGTAAACACCTATTGGCAGTCCAATGCGGTATTGCTTATGAAACGCGCACACAAATACTTCCCTGTTATTGAACCGATTTTGGCAAAAAATGGTATTCCGGACGATTTTAAATATTTGGCCGTCGCGGAGAGTGGTCTGCAGAATGTGGTGTCGCCAGCGGGTGCTACCGGCTTTTGGCAAATTATGAAAGCGACCGGTCGTGAGTACGGGTTGGAGGTCAATAGTAACGTTGATGAACGGTACCATTTGGAGAAGGCCACCGAGGTCGCCTGTCGTTATCTTAAAAAGTCAAAGGAACGTTTTGGTACTTGGACCCTTGCCGCGGCTTCGTACAATGCCGGACCGGGATCGATCAATAAGTTTTTGGGTGTACAAAAAGCCGATAGTTATTACGATTTGTTGCTGGGCCAAGAGACCGGCAGGTACGTTTTTCGCATTATGGCGATCAAGGAAATTTTGAATAGTCCAGAAAAATATGGTTTTTTAATAGAAGAGGAAGACATGTACAATGCGGTGCCGACCTTTCAGGTGGAAGTGGACGAACCCGTTTTTAGTTTTGCGGACTTTGCCAAGGAGTACGAGATCAGCTATAAAGTGTTAAAAAGGCACAATCCGTGGTTACGACAGCCGCATTTGAACAATGCCTCTAAAAAGAAGTACACCATCCAAATTCCCAATAAAGGCTATTACAAGTAGCCGAACACCGGAACACTTTCATACCATTTTTGAGGGGTAATTTTAAGGTAGAAATGGTATAAATGAACAATGGCAAGTAAAGCCATAATCGCTTTCGAACACGCGGTCAAAAAGTGCTATGGATACAGTACCTATGTTGCCGCTTGGCATGCGTAAATGGATTGGAAAATAAGTAGCGGGAAAAGACCGAAATTCAAGTTATCTACTGGAGCACTATATTTTTTTCATTTGGTCCTTCATCATTTTGATCTGCTCCGTAAGCATATTGTTTTTATCCAGTTTTTTTGCTTCCTGCAGCAGGGTAGTAGCTTCACGTTTGCGTCTTTTTTGCATCGCAATTCCTGCAAGGCTCAATTTGGCCATTGCCACATCATAATCCATGGTAAGTCCCAGTTTGAGGGCTTTTTTAAAGAATTTCTCGGCCTGTGTCAAGTTCTTTTGGGAATGGATGATCCCGTGAAGGTAATTGTAATACCCCTGTTGCTTGACGGTAAGGGCAGCCTCGGGTTTGTTGATCTTATCCAGCCACTTTTGAGTACCGATAAGGTCTTGTTTTCGCATTCTTAGGAATGCCAACAAAATCATCTCGTTCCTGAAATAGAGAAAGATGAAAATACCTGAAAGCAGTAACAAAAAAATACCGTTACCGATGTTTCCCTCTATAAATTGATACACTGCATAGCCAATGATCAAGGCCGCAATGACCAACTTAATATTTTTATTGAACATGTATTAGTTGTTGATTAATTGGTAGGTAACGGTCGATTTGATCTTTGTGGGTATGATCTGGTCGCCCAATTGCGCCATGGTGGCCGATCCTTCGGCCAAACCTTCTACGGTCATCGTTTTTACGAAGCCCGAATTGCGGTCGGTGGTCACCGTGGTCTGTTGTTCACCGTTCAGGGTCATTGAGGTCGTCGGTTCGGAAACTTCCATCACCACGTCCGCCGAACCACTGATTTCCGCATCCGTGTCGGATACTGCGGTAAGCGTCCACAGGTTTTTGGCCGTCAATTTGCCAACGTATTCGTTTTCCCAAGTATCGCCGATCTGCACTCCCTCTGACGGATAAATAAAGGTCATCTGCTCGTAGCTGTTGGAAAGCGCTTCCGAACCAAATTCTTTTTCCAACGACTTCTTCATCATGTTTAATGAAAACTCGTCCTCTATGCCGGAGGCCTCGGCCATTTTTAAAACCAAACTATCCCCGCCGATCACCTCTATGATCGCGCCTGTCTTGGATAAGGTCATGGTCACGGGAATATCCAAAAGACTATGGAACATCTCCGATTGCATATCACCTTCTTCAACTTCCTTTGCCTTAACGTTCATTAGCTCTCCCTGTATGCTGGAGGTCATTTTCATATTGAGGTCTTTAAAACGTAAGGCGATCTCAAAGTTGCCGTCCGTTTCCCCGATTACCTTAAACTCTATGACACCATTGATACTGTTTCTTATTTCGTGTACGGCGCCATCCATATTTTGGGTAATCACCTGTTCAGCATCTTGTTGAATGGTAAATACTTCGTCTTTTTTTAAGTCGTAGCCAAGGGTGGTCTGGGAAAACCCTAAGGTTCCCAATACCAAGATAAAAAAGGTGGTAACGGCGAATTTCATTTGTAATGCTATAGGTTTTTAAAATCATGCAAAAGTAATAAAAACAAATCGAATTTTCCCCTTGTGGGGTCTATATTCACGGGTATGATGGTCTTTTTTAGGAGGGATTTTACATGATAACAAACCTTAATCGTCATCGCCATCCAGTCGAGTTGTGCATTGCGTCACAAAAAGTGGAATTCTTACAAACATTTTGCGCATTGCGTTTGGCAATGCAAAAACTCTTTGTATATTTGCGGCCAGTTTTACGGTATGGATGTGAAATGCCAACGTAAATTCGGTTTAACACAATTCTATAGCAAATGCCCGGAAGTAAAAGAACATATCAGCCATCAAAACGAAAAAGAAGGAATAAACATGGGTTTAGGGAACGTATGGCTTCTGTCAACGGCAGAAAGGTGCTAGCGCGCCGACGGGCCAAAGGAAGAAAGAAACTCACTGTATCCTCAGAACCGAGACACAAAAAATAATGCAAAATTATTTTTAAAATATAAATGGTGTTACTTTTTTAAAAGTAGCACCTTTTTTTTGCGCTGATATTTCGGCACAATAGGAAATACTAACATAAAATACGCTCTCAAAAATGCCCAAAAGAAAAGATTTAAACTCCATTTTGATTATTGGTTCCGGTCCTATAATAATAGGTCAGGCCTGTGAGTTCGACTACGCAGGTTCACAGTCGTTACGATCGTTGCGTGAAGACGGTATTGAAACTATTTTGATCAATAGCAACCCGGCTACCATTATGACCGACCCTTCCATGGCCGATCATGTGTATTTGAAACCTTTGAATACCAAGTCGATCGTGGAGATCTTAAAAGCGCATCCACAAATTGATGCTGTGTTACCTACTATGGGCGGGCAAACGGCATTGAACCTTTGTATCGAAGCGGACGAAAAAGGGATATGGGAAGATTTTGGGGTAGAGTTGATCGGGGTCGATATCGACGCCATTAATATTACCGAAGACCGTGAAAAGTTTCGCGAACTGATGCTCAAGATCGGTATCGGTATGGCACCACAGGCAACGGCTACCTCCTTTTTAAAAGGAAAAGAGATCGCTCAGGAATTCGGTTTCCCCTTGGTCATCAGGGCATCCTACACCTTGGGCGGTGCGGGAGCGTCAATCGTATATAAACCAGAAGATTTTGATGAGCTGTTGAGTCGTGGGTTAGAGATTTCCCCGATTCATGAGGTCATGATCGATAAGGCTTTAATGGGCTGGAAAGAATATGAACTGGAATTGCTTCGGGACAAAAATGACAATGTGGTCATTATTTGTACTATTGAAAATATGGATCCCATGGGCATCCATACCGGAGATTCAATTACCGTTGCTCCCGCAATGACGTTATCGGACCGTACCTTTCAAAAAATGAGGGATATGGCCATTAAGATGATGCGCAGTATCGGCGACTTTGAAGGAGGTTGTAACGTACAGTTCGCCGTGAGCCCCGATGAGGCCGAAGACATCATTGCCATTGAAATCAACCCAAGGGTTTCCCGTTCTTCCGCATTGGCATCGAAGGCCACGGGATATCCCATAGCAAAGGTCGCGACCAAGTTGGCCATCGGGTATTCATTGGACGAATTGGAAAACCAGATTACACGTTCCACCTCGGCCTTGTTCGAGCCTACCTTGGATTATGTTATCGTAAAAATACCACGGTGGAATTTTGATAAGTTCGAAGGTTCGGACCGTACCTTGGGCCTACAAATGAAATCGGTAGGAGAGGTGATGGGCATCGGCCGATCCTTTCAGGAAGCGTTGCACAAAGCGACCCAATCGTTGGAAATCAAACGAAACGGACTTGGTGCCGATGGCAAAGGATATCGGGATTACGATCAGATTCTTGAAAAACTGGCAGTACCCAGTTGGGATCGGGTATTCGTCATTTATGATGCGATCCAAATTGGGATTCCGTTGAGCCGCATCCATGAGATTACCAAAATAGACATGTGGTTCTTAAAGCAGTATGAAGAACTACACCTTTTAGAGAAGGAAATTTCAAAATATACGATAGCCACCTTATCGCGGGAGTTGCTTTTGGAGGCCAAACAAAAAGGATTTGCAGATCGGCAAATTGCCTACATGCTCGATTGTTATGAAAGCGAGGTGTACAATAAAAGAACCGAATTGAACATTAACAGGGTGTATAAGCTCGTAGATACCTGTGCTGCGGAATTCAAGGCCTTGACACCCTATTATTATTCGACCTTTGAGGCGGAGATCGAAACTGCTGACGGTAAGCGCTATGTAGAGAACGACAGTGTGGTTACCGATAAAAAGAAAATAGTGGTGCTCGGTTCCGGACCCAATAGGATCGGACAGGGAATAGAGTTCGATTATTGCTGTGTGCACGGTGTGCTGGCAGCTGCCGAATGTGGGTACGAGACCATAATGATCAATTGTAATCCAGAAACGGTTTCTACCGATTTTGACACTGCTGACAAACTGTATTTTGAACCGGTGTTCTGGGAACATATCTATGATATCATCCGTCACGAAAAACCGGAGGGCGTTATTGTACAATTGGGAGGGCAGACCGCCTTGAAATTGGCCGAGAAACTATCCAAATACGGGGTGAAAATTATCGGAACAAGTTTCGAATCCTTGGATTTGGCGGAGGACCGTGGTAGTTTTTCCACCTTGCTCAAGGAAAACAATATTCCCTACCCAAGGTTCGGCACTGCGGAAACCGCTGATGAGGCGCTGCAACTTTCTGATGAACTCGGATTCCCGCTATTGGTTCGTCCCTCTTACGTTTTGGGAGGTCAGGGTATGAAAATTGTAATCAATAAGGAGGATCTGGAATCGCATGTAGTAGATCTGTTGCGAAAGATACCCAACAACAAACTGTTATTGGACCACTACCTCGACGGTGCCATCGAAGCCGAAGCGGATGCCATATGTGATGGCGAAAATGTACAGATTATCGGTATTATGGAGCATATTGAGCCCTGCGGAATCCATTCCGGAGATTCCAATGCTACGTTGCCCCCTTTTAACTTAGGAGAATTTGTACTGCAACAAATAAAAGACCATACCCGGAAAATTGCCTTGGAACTGAATACGGTAGGTTTGATCAACATTCAGTTTGCGATCAAGGATGACAAGGTGTATATCATCGAGGCGAACCCACGGGCCTCTCGAACGGTTCCTTTTATTGCAAAGGCCTACAAACAACCTTATGTGAATTTTGCAACGAAGGTGATGCTAGGGGAGAACAAGGTGACGGACTTTACATTTGATCCACAGCTGGAAGGCTTTGCCATTAAACAGCCTGTTTTCTCGTTCAATAAGTTTCCGAACGTGAACAAAAATTTAGGCCCCGAGATGAAGAGTACCGGAGAGAGTATTTTGTTCATCGATAGCTTAAAGGACGATCAGTTTTACGACCTATACCATCGTAGAAAAATGTACTTATCTAAATAAGACCGATAGGAAAAGGGGGAGCGTACATCCTTGGAAATACAATAATGAAAATCCCGCACATGGTCATACGGTCCCTGTACGGGATTTTGAACTATTATACCATTTCAAACTTAATATGGTATTTATTAGCAGTTGGTGTTTGAGGCGGTGGTAATTAAGAAGTTTATGGTCCGATCTACTACTGCTGGTGTTCTTAAAATGCGAAAGTGCCCTGTGTCCGTAATTTCTTGAAATTCAGAATTTGCCCATTGATGATGTACATTTTTTGACCGTTCGATAGGAATGACCTTGTCGTTTTTATCATGAATGATCAAGGCATGGTCAACGTTGATGTTTTTAACAAAAAAGCTCACATTGGTCGTTGTAAGGTCCAATTGGGTTTGATTGCCAATATGTTGTATCAATTTGGCCTTCACTTTTGGGGTAATTCCTATTTGTTCGCAAACGTCGTCGATACGCTGGCTAAATTTATCCGGAACGGTAAGCAATACATATTTCTTCAAAGACAAATCCCGGTTTTCGTATAGCGCATAGGTAACGGCAACGCCACCAAAGGAATGGCTTATCAGTTTGGTTACCCGGTATTTTTGTATCATAAGGCCTACCAATTCCGTGAACTCAAAAAGGTTGGTGTTGCCGCGGCTGCTATACCCGTGCGAGGGAGCGTCAAAGGCATATACCGTATAACCCTTGGAAAGCAAAGGGGCGATAAAGTCCGAAAAATTTCCTGCTTGCCCCTCCCAGCCGTGGACGAGCAAAACGCGCTCGGCACCATCTCCCCATCGATAGCATTGTATGCTATGGGTTTTAAAGGCAAGGGTTTCCTTGGTACTTTTTTCCAGAACGGCTACTTCATGGCCCCGTAATTTTCGTACTTGCGGATTGGACAGTTGGTTGAAGGCAAATTTTACGACCCTATTCGGAAAAAGGAGGGAAGCGAGCCGAACCAATACTTTTTTCATCTGTTTAAAATTTTACTGTTTTCTGAAAATGAAGAAACTAAAAGTTTCTGCTCATTTCATACCATTGTTGATTCGCCTTATACCGTTTCAAAGTTAAAATGATATCAATTATACCAGACCGCATATCCCTTGCGTCGAAGCTCCAGTGCCAAGGTAGCTTCCATTTTTAATGCCTCCGCCCTTGAATCAATGGAGGAAATATGTTGGTACAGACTGGATCTCAAATACATTCCATATTTTTGAACGATTTTGGCGGCAAGTCCGTGTCCCTTTTTGTTAACGTATCCGTTTTTATGTTGCGCAAAACGTTCTTTAGGGGTTTTGCTGGTCATTCCTACGTAGAGGCATTGCAATACCCCGTTAAACTGCGGATTGGCCTCGCGGAACCTTCTGTCTTCCGTAAATACCCGTTTCGAAAGTTCTATTACATAAATGCTGTATTTCGTTTTTGGCATTTTTTGGAAACGATTTAGATTGCTTAGCCTACTAACACCAGAAATGGTATAAAACCGTTGTGCGGAATGGCCCAATAACCGCTATATACCCCATAATCGCAATTCACTCCAGAATTCCGTTAAGCCTCCCATTCGGTATGGAAAATGCCTTCCCTGTCGAGCCGCTCATAGGTATGGGACCCGAAATAATCGCGTTGTGCCTGAATAACATTGAGTGGCAAGCGGGAGGAGGTATAGGCGTCAAAATAGGTAAGGGAGTTTGATAGCGCTGGCAACGGAATGCCATTTTCGGCACCGTAAGCGACCAATTTTCGTGCTGCACCAACGGTACTCCTTACCTTTTCGATAAAGGATGGTGACAACAAAAGGTTTGGCAGGGAAGCATCTTCTTTGAATGCCTCGGTAATATCGGCCAATAGCCCGGCCCGAATAATACAACCTGCACGCCAGATTTTTGCAATGGTGGCAATATCCACATCATATCCATATTCTTTAGAGGCATCTGCCAATTGATGGAGCCCTTGGGCGTAGGTGATGATAAAGGCGAAATACAGCGCTTCTTCCGAAAGTTTTTCCAACACCTTCTTGTCCATTTTTTTAACCTGCGGCCTGTCATACAACGCATCTGCCCGTACCCGTTCTTCCTTTAGGGCGGAAATCTCGCGCATGCTAACGGCAATATCAATGGATGGTACCGGTATTCCAAGATCCATGGCGTTTTGTGAAGTCCATTTTCCGGTCCCTTTTTGTTTGGCCTTGTCCAGAATTTGATCGACCAGTCTTCCATCACCAAGTGGGTCTTCCTGTTCAAATATTTCAGAGGTGATCTCTACTAAAAAAGACTGTAAACGTCCTTCGTTCCAGTTGCTATAGGTGCGATGCAGTTCATCATTGGAAAAATCCCCACCTTTTTTAAGTACGTCGTAAATTTCCGAGGTAAGCTGCATCAAACCATATTCGATGCCGTTATGCACCATTTTAACATAGTTTCCGGCAGACTTTGGTCCCAAATACGCAACACAGGGTTCTCCTTTGTATTTCGCGGATACCGCTTCAAAAATAGGTTGTACGGCGGCATACCCTTCTTTAGAGCCTCCGGGCATGATGCTGGGTCCCTTGCGGGCTCCTTTTGCACCTCCCGAGACCCCCGCACCAAAAAAGTGGATTCCTTTTTCGCTAAGGTAGGCCTCGCGCCGATCGGTATCGGTAAAAAAGGAGTTACCGCCGTCAATCAAAATATCGCCCGCATCGATATGTGGCAATAGTCCTTCGATTACCGCATCCACGATCTTCCCTGCAGGAACGAGCATCATGATTTTCCTGGGTTTCGATAGCGCGGCTACAAAGGTGGCTACGTCGGTAGTAGCGTTTACCTTGTCCAAATCGCCGCCTTCTTCCCTTAAAGCGTTTACCTTCTCCTCATCAAGATCATTACCATAGGCCGTAAAACCGTTATCGGCCACGTTCAATATAAAATTGCGTCCCATTACCCCAAGACCTATCAAACCAAAATCGTATGCTTTTTTCATTTCTTTTACGGATATGTTAGTGCTACTGTCGCTTGTTTCAAAATTAAATGAAAATATTCAGTTTTAAGCGCCATTGACTTGGAAACTCCGACAGGTTGGCTATATTTAAATAATGGGAGGGGCTCCCATTACGGAATATTATATAGAAGCAAGTAAATGAAGAAGACAGCTAATCAAATGCTCGTTATTTTTGGCGCCTCGGGCGACCTCACCGCACGAAAACTAGTGCCTGCCATATACAATTTGTTCAAAGGGGGACACCTGCCCGAAAACTTTGTAGTACTTGGGGCAAGCAGGTCCAACCTCTCCGATGAAGACTTTAGAAAACGGGTAGTGTTGGAAAGCAGCTACTTAAAGAACGATTTAAAGGAAGCCGCCGCCGATGTGATCGAGGCGTTTGCGAACAAGATTTTTTATACGGACCTGGGTAGCGATTATGATACCGAGTACACCCAGTTGGCCGAACGCATCACGACCTTGAACAGCGAACACGGCACGGACCATAACTATATCTTTTACCTTTCAACACCGCCAAGCTTGTATGAGGCGATTGCCAAAAATATCAGCGAACAACAATTAGCATCCGAGGAAAAGGGATGGAAACGATTGATTGTTGAAAAACCTTTTGGCTATAGCTTGGAAACCGCCAAGCAATTGAATGACGGACTTCACAAGTATTTTAAAGAACCGCAGATTTACAGAATCGACCATTATTTGGGAAAGGAGACCGTACAGAATCTGCTCGTCACCCGTTTTGCCAATAGCATTTTTGAACCGCTTTGGAACCGAAACTATATTCACCATGTGGAGATCACCAATGCGGAAAGCGGTGGTGTCGAAAAAAGGGGAGGCTATTATGATAAATCGGGCGCTTTGCGGGATATGTTTCAAAACCATCTACTGCAGATAGTATCCTTGGTGGTTATGGAACCGCCTATAGGAGCAAATGCCGAGGAGATTAGAAACGAAAAGGTGAAGGCCTTGAAATCTTTACGGGTGATGCGTGATGCCAAAACACTACATGAAAACACCATACGCGCACAATATGTCAGCTCGACCATCGATGGTGAGCGGGTAAACGGATATCGCGAAGAAGAAGGAGTGGATCCCGATTCTACCACGGAAACGTTTGCCGCCATTAAGTTTTTTGTAGACAATTGGCGATGGGCCGATGTTCCCTTTTACGTACGTACGGCCAAGCGTATGCCGACAAAAGTAACCGAGGTGGTCATCCATTTTAAATCGCCGCACCACCAAATTTTTAGGGATGCCGGGGTTAACGACAAGGCCAATAAATTGGTCATACGCATACAGCCCGATGAAGGTATTTTGATCAAGTTTGGGGTAAAGGTTCCCGGTCAAGGGTTTAAAGTAGAACGGGCAAACCTCGATTTTTACTATTCCAGTTTGGCCGAGACCCATGTTATGGAAGCCTATGAGCGGTTATTGTTAGATGCCATGCAGGGTGATGCTACATTGTACGCACGGGCAGATGAAGTAGAGGCCGCTTGGGAATTTGTAGATCCCATTTTGGAGTATTGGAAAAATTCGGACGAGAAGGTCTACGGGTATTCTGCGGGGGTATGGGGGCCTGAAAACAGCCATGATCTGATCGAAGGAATAGGGGAATGGCGCAATCCGAGCAAAAATTTGGCGGATGATCCGGGATTCTGCGTCATTTGTTAGCACGGCCGAACAAACTTAAAAAAGGCGATACTTTTTACGGCCCAAAAGAAAGTTTCGGTAGAATAGTAAATGTGAAGCGTAACAAACGTTTCGGTAATACTTGTAAATGAAAACAAAAATAGCAACGGACAAGGCAAATGTTGCGGTGGATTTTTCCCGTTATTTGGCCATTTTGATTTCATCGAGAAAAACGGTGCACATCGCTTTATCGGGCGGTAGTACGCCCAAAGTAGTTTTTGATGAACTGGCCGCCAACTTTCAGGCCGATATCGACTGGTCCAAGGTGCATTTGTATTGGGGCGACGAACGCTGTGTTCCTCCGGAAGATGATCAAAGCAATTATAAGATGACAGAGACCCATCTGTTGTCCAAAATTAAGATTCCAAAAGAAAACGTACATCGGGTGCTTGGGGAGGACGATCCTGAAAAAGAGGCGGCCCGTTATGCCGCGCTGTTGGAAGACCATCTGCCTTCCGTGGACGGACTTCCGCAATTTGACCTGGTCATATTGGGGATGGGGGATGACGGGCATACCGCTTCCATTTTTCCACATGAAATCGCCCTTTGGCAATCTGAAAAGTACTGCGAAGTGGCCACACATCCCGATAGCGGGCAAAAGCGTATTACCATTACCGGCAAGCTAATCAATAATGCGGTTATCGTCGCTTTTTTGGTCACCGGTAAAAACAAGGCCCCAAAGGTAGCGGAGATCATCCATAAAAAGGGTTCGTTCGAAGCATACCCTGCAGCTTTGGTAGCCCCAAAAAGTCAGAAGTTGCTCTGGTTTTTGGACGCTGAGGCGGCCCAAGGGCTTAAAACATTTTAACTTTGAAATAGCACTAATAAATGGTTTCTTTTTCAGTTATTCTTCTTTAAAAAGCCTGTCCCCAGCTTGACTGGGAATCTAACCGTAGCTACGACTATGCTTCCATTTTTCGCCTTGAATACCTAAAAAATAATTCTATTTCTATACGTACAATTTCAATGTTAAAATGGTATTACTTGAGTGCTATCTTAAGATTTTCATCGGCCAATCCATTTTGGTATTTGGAAGCGTCAAAGTTGTTTTCGTCAAATTTGGTATCCCTTTTAAAAGCGGCCTCCTTTCGGAACTTGCTCCTTGCAAAACGGCGAATGCCCTGTTCGTCCTGTACTAAAAGTCCCGGAACGGGAGTACTGTTTCCTTCGTCATCTTTGGCGACCATGGTAAAGTAGGAGGAGTTGCAATGCCTTTTTTTTCCGCTGGTCACGTTTTGCGATTCCACGCGAACACCCACAACCATTGAGGTACGGCCGGTATAGTTGATAGATGCCTTAAGGGTCAACAGTTCACCGACCTCTACCGGACTTAAAAAATCGACCCGGTTCACCGATGCGGTCACACAGTATTTTTGGGAATGTTTGGAGGCGCAGGCGAACGCTATTTGATCCATTAAACTTAAAATATGGCCACCGTGGATTTTGCCCCCAAAATTGGAGTGGGAGGGTAGCATCAATTCGGTAATCGATACCCTTGACTCCCTGGCCGTTTTGTATTCTTTCATCTGTTTAAGATTTTGTTGCGCTCTGAAAATGAGTAAACCAAAAGTTTCTGCTCATTGCACACCCTTAATTTCTCAAATGTGGCGACCGCTCTTTTTCAACTTGGGTTACAAAATATTTGGTATCGCCCAGCCAAAAGAAAGTGGCAAAACGTTCTGTATAATGTAGTTTTACATAATTCCCCTGATATTCCTGAAGCTTTTCGATAACTTGTTCGTCCTTGTCGAGTACGGAAAAAGTAAAAATTTGCGCCCCGGAAACGCCTTGACTAATTTCCCCTTCCCAAGTTTTTACTACTACCCCTTTGTGACTAATTTTTATCAGCTCGCCAGAGCGTACCCCTTCGCTATAGGGAACAAAATAAATGAAGGCGTAGTATACCGCCAATATGACCATAAGGCCCAAAATTGCTATTGTAATTATTTTCTTCATGTATTGTTTTTACGGTGTCCTAGGAATTTGTTAAGAAGTGCTGTATATAAGAGGTACGGCCGTTAGATGACTTAAATTTGCTATTTTTCAACCAGTTTTTTAATTTTTATTTTTTAACCACTAACCACTAACCACTAACCACTAACCACTAACCACTAACCACTCACTAAACCTTCCCTATTTCTTCAAAATCGTCTTCCTGGGCCCGCTTTAAAATGGGGTCGGGAATCGATTTTTTTGCCTTTGCCCCCATCTTTTTCAGCTTTTCGATACTGATAACGATGTTACCACGACCTTCCACTAGTTTGTTCATGGCCCCTTTATACTCCGATTTTGCCTCGTCCATCTTTTTCCCCACCTTGGTCAAATCGGTTACAAAACCTTCAAACTTATCGTACAACGCTCCCGCCTGCCGTGCAATTTCTATGGCGTTCCGTTGTTGTTTTTCATTGTTCCACATGCTGTCGATAGTGCGTAGGGTCGCCAATAGGGTAGACGGTGTTACAATAACGATATTTTGTTCAAATGCCTTATTGTACAACAAGTTGTCATTATTGATGGCAATCGCAAAAGCGGGTTCTATGGGTACGAACAAGAGTACAAAGTCCGGGCTTTCCATTTCATAAAGGTCCTCATACTTTTTTGCGGAAAGTTGGTCAACATGTCTTCTTAGGGAATTGATGTGATCTTTCAAATGGCGGGCCCTCAAATCGTCATCTTCCTCGTTTACATAGCGCTCATAATCGGTAAGCGAAACCTTTGAATCGACGACCATTTTTTTTCCATCGGGAAGGTGTATGATTACATCGGGCAATACACGGTTCCCTTCTGCCGTAGTAAAATGCTGTTGTACGGAATATTCCCGATCTTTTTCCAGTCCCGACTTCTCCAAAACCCGTTCCAATACCAGTTCTCCCCAGTTTCCCTGCATTTTACTGTCCCCTTTCAAGGCTTTGGTCAGGTTTTCGGCCTCCTGTGTAATCTTTAGGTTTTGCGACTGTAAATTGAGTAGTTGTTCTTTTAGGGCGGAATGGATGCTGATGTTTTCCTTTTGACTTTCTTCTACCTTTTTTTCGAAAAGTTGTATTTTTTCGTTTAGCGGTGTCAAAATGTTCTTGATGTTCTTTTCGTTTCTTTCGGTAAACTTCAAGCTTTTTTCCTCCAATATCTTATTGGCCAAATTTTCAAATTCTTTGGTGAATTTTTCTTGCAATTGCTCCACCTCCTCTTTTTGCTCCCTATTTTTCAATCGTAGGTTTTCCATATCGGCTTCTGTACGGACGAGTTGGTTGCCCAAATTTTCTTTTTCCTGCTGTAGCCGATTTTTGTGTTCTTCCGAATCGGCCAGCCTATCTTCCAGAGCGGTCAGGCTTTGACGGAGCTGTTGCTCCCTTTCGTGCAATGCGCTTTGGTGCGACTGCGTCTTTAGTTTTTGGATGTAAACCCCTAATAGATACCCTAATGCCAAGCACAAAAGGGTAAGTAATGTATAGATCAAATATGGGTCCATTGCAACGAGCGGTGTTTCCCGTAAAGATACGGGATCACCCGGAAAAAGTGAGACGTCCATAGGCTTACTTTTGTATGCGAAAGCTATTGGTATTTGCATCGAAGACTACGGTGTCCGATGGAAAAAGGGTATCAAGATGTCCGTTTTTCGTAAGCTCGGACGGTTTTCCGAAAGGGTTGTCCGCTCCATTGAGGATAAGCAAGGTATCACAGAGCTGCAGGCACATTTCTATCTCATGGCTGGTAAAAAAAATGGTCTTGTTCGTTTTATGGGCAATACTTCTGAGAAGTTTGAAGATACCGACCTTATGATAGAAATCCAAATGGGTGGTCGGCTCGTCCAGCAACATGATATCGGTATCCTGCGCCAAAGCCCTTGCAATCAATACGCGCTGCAATTGTCCATCGCTTAACGTATGGCACTTTTTTTGGCTAAGTTCCCCTAGGTCCAACATTTTTATGGCCTCCGCTATTTTTTGTGTATCGTTCTTGGTCAGTGTTCCTATCCAGTTGGTATAGGGCTGTCTGCCAAGGGCCACTAATTCCGATACGGTTAAATTTTTTGTGGCCAAAGGTTCGGTCAATACCAGGCTTATAGTGGTAGCAACCTTTTCAGAGGCTAATTGGGGTAACGGAACACCATTTATCTTAATTTCCCCAGAAAGCGAGGGGTGTATGTTTCCCAGGGTCCGTAACAAGGTCGATTTTCCGACACCGTTACCGCCGACCATTGCCGATAACTCACCTGCCCGTAGGTCCAATGTAATGTCGCCTATAATAGGTTCCGCTCCGTAACCTATGGCCAGCTTTGTAGTACTCAGAGTAATATGTTGTTCTTTAGTCTTGATGGTTTTTCAGGTATGCGTTAAAACACTATGTTACGTTTACGGAGCAATAGCCAAATGACAACGGGCGCGCCAATGATACTGGTAATGGCATTTATCGGAAGTACTGATGCGGAACCGGGCAATTGTGCCACGGCATCACAAAGTAACATTAAAATCGCTCCATAAAGAAACACGGCCGGAATCAGAATTTTATGGTCATTGGTATTAAAGAGTTGGCGGGCAAGGTGTGGAACCGCAAGCCCGACAAAGGCGATGGGACCGGCAAAAGCCGTAATCCCACCTGCAAGTAGCCCTGCTGCCGCTAGTATCAGGTATCTGGTTTTTTTTAACCGGATACCCATACTCTGGGCATAGTGCTCCCCCAGCAATAAGGCATTCAACGCCTTTATGGATAATACGCCCAAAGAAGTACCCAATATAACGATTCCCGAAAGCAGTGCAACTTGGTTCCAGCTTAAGTTCCCTACGCTTCCAAAGGACCAAAAAATGAATTGTTGGAGCTGTTCCGCACTGGAAAAATAGGAAAGTACACTTACCATGGCCGCGGTAATGCTGCCGAACATCAAACCAATGATCAGCAGGGCCATGGTATCCCTAATTCTTGTGGCCACAAGGATTACGGCGAACAATACAATAAAACTTCCAATACTTGCCGCAAGGATTACCGTTAGGTCGTTCACCAAATAAAAAGCGGTTCCCCCCGATAACAAGGTTCCGCCCAGTAGCAATAAGGCCGCACCTAAGCTGGCCCCGGAACTTATCCCCAAAACAAAAGGCCCGGCCAAGGGATTGCGAAATAAGGTCTGCATTAGAAGACCGCTGATGCCCAGACCGCTTCCGACCAATATGGCGGTAAAGGCTTTGGGGAGGCGGTAGTCCCAAATAATATAGGACCATGATTCGTTAGATGCCTCCCCAGAAAGAATGTTCAAGAGGGCTTTAAAAGGGATGTTTACCGATCCTAGGCTAACGTTTAGGAGTAGGCTACAAAGCAAAGCCGTACCAAGCAGTAGGAAAGAATATCTGTTGCTGGTAGTCCGCATCGTTTAGTGTAAAGACTTAAAAAAAACCGATTGGTGATCGGGCAATACCGTCGGATGGAAAATAGCGATCAAATCTTTTAAAACCAAATCGGGCCGCTGGGGCGCCAATTCGTAAAAAAGTAACCCTCCCGTTGGTCCTTTGGCTATTGCATTCGAAAATACCTTTTCATTTTTAAAGGCGTCAAACCAACCATAATGCCGGTTGGCGGCCTTCATTTCGGAGTAGGAGGTATGCATGGAGGGGTTCAACCAAAATTCGGCATTTGTACCTCGTTCCAAAACGTTTTCTACACTTAATGGAATGCTACCCGTTTCCTTGGTTTCGCGCCATAGGTAATTGGTATTGGCATCGTTTAGAAAGGCTGCCATCCAACTTTTTCCACCGGCCACGTACCAAACATCTTTATAGAGACCACCGCTAAGTACCGTTGGTGTTTTTTTGACATTTTTGACCATATTTTTCGCTTGTTCGTAGTTTGTTTCAATTTCGCGAAAGAGACTGTCGGCAGTTTTTTCGGTATCAAAAAAGGCAGCAAAAAACTTGATCCATTCGGCTTTTCCCAATGGCGTTCGCTCCGTCCAATCCCCATTGTACACGACAGGTATACGAGCCCGCTGCAAAGTGTTGTACCCTTTGTTTTGGTCGTTGATCCCAAAACCGATGACTACATCAGGTTTCAGTGCCAAGGTCATTTCGGGGTTAAGGGTTTCGTTGTTACCCAAATCTTTTATCGTGCCCTTGTCGATTAAAGACCGGGCCTTTTTAGAGGAAACAAAATCCGTATTGGGAAACCCTACCAAATGATCAAGAACATTTAAGGCGTCCAGGGCCGGGATATGGGTGGTCGACGTAACCACGATTCGATCTACCGGCGTGTATATGATGGCATCGTAAGCGTCGGCGTTCAAAGTGATGTGTGCCATCTTACTTTTTGGGACCAACGCATACGTATAAGTGTCCTCCGCATTGGGCCAAGGGGAATTTACTTTTAATAGCGTTACTCCGGTGGCCATTTTTTCCATTGTAAAGCCTTTGGCATGATCTATAGCAGTTTTGCTATGTTTTTTTACAGCTTTTAATGGACTTGTTTTTACCTCATTTTTGCAGGAATGACAGATAGCGGTAAGGGCAAATAAAAAAATAATCGAGAATATCCGTTTACTCCTTTTCATGGGTCATTTTATTTGAAGTCCTTTTTCAATATTAAAAGTAGCGTCTTTGTAAGACAAATGAACGACATGGCCGTAATTAAGTTGAATTGCAAAGGAATCTTTTAACGGAATTTTCTTAATGTATGCGAGTAACGCCCGTATTGGTCCGGCGTGGGACACAATTATCAAAGATTTTTGAGCGGGTAGAATACGCTCGTTCAAAAAAGAGACCATTCTTTTTTGTAAGGTAACATAGGATTCTCCACTAGGTGCCGGAAGGGTAACAAAATCGTTCATCCAAGGGGTTATTTCTTCCGAGGGAATGTGGTCCCAAGCTTTCATTTCCCATTGCCCAAAATTGAGTTCCATCAAACGGGCGTCCTCCACAACCGCTTCGTCAAAAGTATTCGCTAGTTTTTTACATCGCTTTAAGGGACTACTGAATACTTGCATGCCTTCAGCAAACGATATTTTTTTGTGAACCGCTTTATATTCTGTTTCAAAACTATCGGTAACATCCAAATTGGTCTGGCCATAGCAAATACCTTTGTCAATTGCGGGAGTGGTATGTCGGACTAAATAAATTTCCATAATACAATAACGCTAAGATAAAATACAAGTTCTGAGAGTTGTTGTACGGCTCCTGCGCAGTCTCCGGTTTGCCCACCTATCCATTTGCCGAATTTCTGCCCAAGGTATAATTTTGATAGATACATGGGGATCAGTAGCAAAAACACCCAACCTGTTTGAAAAAAAAGAAGTGGCAAACAACCGAAAAAACAGGATATCAGCAATAGGGTGACCGTAAGGTTTTGCGCTGCGGGCTTTGCTTTGCTTTCGTCCTCTTCACGAACGTATGGGTGCGTGAAAATAAGGGTTGTTGCAATGAACCTACTAGCCGAATGGCCCGCAACCAATACAAAAGGTACCAATGGAGTGGAAATTTGACAAAGGGCCAAGAATTTCAGCGCTAGGACCATTGTAATCCCTATGACACCATAGGTGCCCAAACGGGAATCTTTCATGATTACCAGTATTTTTTCTTTTGTCCACCCCCCACCAAAACCGTCGCATACATCGGCAAAGCCATCCTCGTGAAAGGCTCCTGTGGTATAAATGGTAGCGACCATACTCAATAATAGGGCAATTTCTTTGGACCAGATCATAGATGAACCATAGAAAACCAGCGCACCAATACTTCCGACAATCGTTCCTACAAGGGGGAAATACTTGGCACTTTTTTGCAGATAGCCCGGATCATGGGTAATCCATTTTGGGCATGGAATTCTGGTGAAAAACATAAGTGCGGTAAAAAAAATGTCGATTTCCTTTTTCATATACTGCTCACTTTTGCTTGCTCAAAACTGGCCATGTCGTTTAAAAAGCCCGTTGCGCATTGTACCAAAGGAAATGCCAAGGCTGCCCCTGTACCTTCTCCCGAACGTAATTGCAGGTTCAATAAGGGTTTCCTTTTAAGGAACCCCAATAGTTTTGAGTGTCCCTGTTCTCCTGAAGAATGGGCAAAAATACAATAGTCCAAAATATTTTTTTCCGTTGCATGTGCGGCCAATAGTGCGGCACTTACTATAAAACCATCTACGATAATGGTACAATGTAGAGCAGCGGCTTTTAATAGGGCCCCCGTCATCATAGCGATTTCAAAACCGCCAAAGGTTGCCAATGCTTCCATTGGTTCGTTGGGTCGGTGCTTTTCAATCGCTTTTTGGAGTTGTTGTGTCTTCTGTAAAATACCTTTTTTGGAAAGACCCGTGCCCGCACCTACACATTCTTTGATATCCATTTTTGTATAGTAACTCATAAGAAGTGCCGCCGCACTGGTGTTACCTATTCCCATTTCGCCAAAACCAATGGTATTGCATCCTTCTGCATGCAACTGGGTCATGATGTCCGCGCCCTTTTGAATAGCTTGCTTGCATTGTGCCAAAGTCATTGCCATTTGTGTGAGGTAATTTTTTGTTCCGAACGCTATTTTGGCATCGATCAGTCCCGTTGTATTTGAAAAGGAATGGTTTACACCCGCATCTACGACCCGAAGCGCAAGGTTGTTTTGTTTACAAAAAACGTTTATCGCGGCTCCGCCTTCTAAAAAGTTATAGACCATTTGAGCAGTGACAGCCTGGGGAAAGGGATTCACTTTGCCTTCTTTTGCAATGCCATGGTCCCCGGCAAAAATCAATATGCTGGGGTTTTCTATCCTTGGTGTAACGGTGTTTTGGATCAGTCCGATTTGTAACGCAAGCTTTTCCAGTACTCCCAAAGAGCCGGATGGCTTGGTTTTTTGATCTATTTTATGTTGTAGCTTCTGCTCAAGAGATCGGTTCAACGGTGAAATATTAAACTCCATATGAGGCCTATTTTTTGATTGTTACCGGTATTCCCGATACCATTAAAATTGCTTTTTCAGCATAATTTGCAATGTACTGGTTCATCCAACCTTGCACTTCCGTAAATTTTCTTCCTACAGCCGTTTCGGCATGGACTCCCATTCCTATCTCGTTGGATATGATTATGGTAGTGGCGTTAATATCAAGTAGTTTTTTAAATTCTTTCTTTGCTTGTTCCAGTGTTTTTTCCACATCATTTTTGGTGTCCGAAAAAAAATTGGTGAGCCAAAGCGTAACACAATCGATTACTACCGTTTCTCCTTCATGGATAACCTTTGAAAGTACTTTTTCTTCCGTAACGGATAGCCACCGCTCGCCTCTTTCGGCAATGTGCCGATCAATTCGGGCCTTATGGTCATTGTCCCAAATTCTTGAGGTGGCAACATATTTGGGTTTTGAACAAAGTTGAAGGGCCAATTCTTGCGCATACCTGCTTTTTCCCGAGCGTTCCCCTCCGGTAATGTAATACATCATATCGGGTTGTTTTTTTACGGGCCCAATATTAGACATTTTTTTAGGAGCAAAAACAATGTTGAAGTAGTTCTGCAAAAAAGAAGTACATTTGCTCCGAATTTTGGTTTCCATCGGTTTTCGTGATGGAATTAAAAGGGAATCCGGTGTAAATCCGGAGCTGTTCCCGCAACTGTAAGCTTTGTTTGCATAAAGGCAAATGTTTGTTACCAGCTACAAGACCACTGTCTATTTCAACTGGATGGGAAGGTGGGTAACGAAACGCAAGTCAGGAGACCTGCCGAATTCGGAACTAAAAACTATAGACTTTCGGGTAAAAGGTCTTTTGTGTATGAAAACAATATTCACTATTCTGGTGCTATTTGGTGGCGCCGTATCTCTTTTTGGACAAAATAATGAGGTCATCGTTCTCGATGAGGTCATTTTGGCCGATGTGAGGTTGCGACAGTTTTCCGATGGTATAAAAACCTTGACGCTAAACGACTCCGTTGCGCGCCGTAATTCCGGTACGTTTACCGATAACCTACGGTTTAACACCAACCTTTATTTTAAGGAGTACGGGTATGGAATGACTTCCACGGTCGCCTTCCGGGGTACGGGAGCGTCACAGACCGCGGTAGTTTGGAACGGAATCAACATCAATTCGCAAATGAGCGGCCAAACCGATTTCAACACCTTACTTTCGCAATCCGTCAATGAAGTTGTTGTACGTAGCGGTGGTGGCAGCACACAATATGGTACCGGGGCCATTGGCGGTAGCGTACATTTGAATTCCGTACTCAAGTTTGAAGAACACACATCGCACAACGTAAATATGGGTTATGGTGCCTTTGATACCCGCTCCCTTTTCTACAATACTTCTTTAGGAAATACAAAAAGTGCTTTTAAGATAGGGGTAGGATATTTTGGTTCTGAAAACGACTACAAGTATTTGGGGACCGAGCGTAGCAATGAGAACGGTGCCTTTGACAACACCGCGATCGATCTTTCTTATGGTCTGGTGTTGGGAAAGACGAATATCATTCAGGCGTACCATCAAAGTTTTTTGGGTGACCGTAACTTTTCGAGCACGTTAACGGCTCCTTCCAATGACCGCTATCGAGATTACAATTCCAGGTCGTTGTTGGAATGGGTCAATTTCGGAAGCAAGACCGTACAACGGGTAAAGGCAGCGCATTTATACGAACGCTACCGGTATTATCCGAACAATGCGGTGGAAGACTTTAGCACTGGGAAAGCATCGACCGCACTCTTCAATTATGATTTGAAGTATCGTTTTAAAAAAGTGGTAATAAACGGAATTTCGGAGTTTCAATATATCGATGCCGAAGGATCCTCCATACGTTCCGAAAACCGACAAATACTCACAGGCATGCTATTGGTACGGCATATTCCAAGCGAAAAGTTTCGGTATGGGGTGAATCTTCGGAAAGATTGGGTAAGTGGTTATGACAGTCCGCTGCTGTTTTCAGCTAACGGAAGCTATGATATTACAAAGGCCTACACCGTGAGCTTTCAGGCATCAAAAAACTTCAGGATTCCAACGTTCAACGATTTGTACTGGCAGGGTGCCGGGGCCGGTGGTAATTCCGATTTGGTTCCGGAAACGGCATTGCAAGGAGAGCTCGGACAATCCTTACGGTTCAAGAATGTTCTCTTTCAACTGAACGGATATTACATCGCCACCAAGGACCTCATACAATGGCGGCCTGATTTGGCCGGGGTATGGACACCGGTCAATGTTAACGAAACGGAGCAGTTCGGTTTTGAACTGGAATCGCAATGGAATAAAAAAATGACATGGGCACAGGTATCCGTAAATGGGGCGTACGCCTTTACCAAATCATTGGATGCGGAAACGGGAAACCAATTGTTATACGTACCCTTGCATACGGCTAGGGCCAATATTGCCCTGGTAAAAGGGAAATGGACCACCTATTATCAAACGCTTTACAATGGCGAGGTGTTTACCACTACGGATAACAAACAGACATTATCGGATTATGTTATCGGCAATTGGGGGTTGGAGTATGAGCTGCCAAAGTTCTTGGATATGACGGTAACCGCGGCTTGTAAGATAAATAATATTGCCAATGTCGAATACCAAAATATAGCGTTCAGGCCCATGCCGAACCGAAACCTGCACTTTCAACTTAACTTTAATTTTTAACAAATGAACTTTAGAAAAATTGTATTGGCCTTGGCCTTAGGGGGAATCATCATCGCCTGTGAAAACGATGATAACAATGATCCGGTAATGGCCCAAGGAGATTTTGAAAATGGTATTCTCGTCACCAATGAAGGCCCGTTCAATAATGGTACCGGAACGGTGTCCTTTATATCGGAAGCCTTGGACACGGTGGGGAATGCCATTTACAACAGCGTAAACGGTTCCGATCTTGGGAACATCGTACAGTCTATCGGTTTTTCCGGCAACAAGGCCTACATCGTCGCCAATGTCTCCAACACCATTACCGTAGTCGACCGCTATACTTTTGAGGAATTGGCCGTGATCGATACGGGCTTGGATAACCCCAGGTATTTTGTTGCCGTAAATGGAACAGGTTACGTAACCAATTGGGGAGACGGTATGGACGAGACCGACGATTTTATTGCATTGGTAGACTTGGAAAGTAATACAATAACGGGAAGTATTCCCGTTCCTTTTGGTCCCGAGGACATTTTGGCCAGTGGCAGCACCGTGTATGTAGCACACCAAGGCGCTTTTGGTTTTAATGATAAAATTTCCGTAATCGATGCAGATACCGATGCCGTATCCGATACCATAACCGTAGGGGCGGTGCCGAACTCCATGCAATTGGATGCTGCAGGAGACCTTTGGGTGCTCTCGGCCGGAAAGCCCAATTTTTCTGGAGAAGAAACCGCTGGAAGGTTGCAGAAGATTGCGGTACAAACCGCTACGGTGACCACAACCTTCGATTTTGAAGTAACGGAACACCCCAATCACTTAAGTTTGGACGGTAGTACCTTGTATTATAGTTTGGACGGAAACGTTTTTGGATTGGATACGGACGCCACCGCCCTGCCCGCGGAAAGCGATTTTTCCGGTTTAAGTATTTATGGAATGACAACGAATAGGGGCAGGTTGTATACTACGGATGCCAAGGACTTCGCCAGTAACGGTGATTTAAACATTTTCTCATTGGACACCAAATCCGAAATCGGGTCGTTTGAGGTCGGTATTATTCCGGGTGGTGTCTACTTTAATGAATAGCGTTGCCTGTTTCAGTTGGTCCTAAATTAATTTTTTATGCTAAAGGTTTGTTCATTTCTACCCGCCGTTACCCAAATGATATACGATATGGGGTTGCAGGAACACCTTTACGGCGTTACGTTCGAATGTCCCCAGGTAGCACTTCTTGAAAAGAACGTGGTCGTTCGCTGTGTTTTGGAGGGTGGAGCATATAGCAGCCGTGAAATAGATAGGCTTTTCTCTGAAAGTAAGCGTACGGGGAAAAGCCTGTATTATGTGGAAGAACAACTGATGGAAGAACTCGCTCCCGACCTAATCTTTACCCAGGACGTTTGCGATGTATGCCAAATAGATACTGCAGCTACGTCGGCAGCAATTGCGCATTTGAAAAAAAGACCGCTTTTGATTTCGATAACGCCGAATACATTGGAGGATGTATTTGATAACGCTTTGACCATTGCTACCGCAATTGGAAAAAAAGCGATCGGTATGGCCTATGTGGAGCGGTTAAAGCAACGAATGTCCGTTGTTACCACACGATTAAAGAAGTATAAGGTAAAGACAAAACGCATTTCACTTTTAGAGTGGATCGATCCCTTGTTCAATTGTGGGCATTGGATTCCCGATCAAATCGCCGCTGCCGGCGGTGTCGATTTGTTGTCGAACCCATCTGGCAACAGCACTGTTTTGCAATGGGAAGATTTGACGGCATACGACCCGGAAATTATTGGTGTCGCTCCCTGTGGATTTACTGTAGAAAGAACCTTAAAAGAAATCCGGCTGCTTACGGATAGAACTGGTTGGGTCACGCTTTCGGCAGTGCGATCAAATGCGGTCTATAGCATCGATTTTGATTTGTTTACACAATCTTCGGCCAGTACTTTGGTCGATGGAATAGAACTATTGGCGGCATTATTTCACCCGGAGGCCATACCTTTTCCAAAACGTTTGGTACATAAGATAAAGCGCTTATCAGGAGTGGCGTTATTGGAATGAAGTTCGTTTTATACCATTTCTGGTATTATGTGGTAACAAAAAGCGAACTGTTATGAAATATCATATCAAAAAAAATGGTGATCACTAACAATAGTGATCACCATTTCTATATTAAGTAATGTTCCTATTCGGAAGGCCGCATTGCCGCAGGCAATCTTTTAACATACATGTTGTCCTTGGTGGGGCCGTTCATCTTAGACGTACTGAAATCGTTGATTGGCATTCTGGGTGTGGTTCGTCCACTTTTGGCCGAAACTCCGCTGATTGCGTCCAAAGCCGCCTTTAACAAGGGCTCGTTTTCATCACCTAAAACTCCGAGATCGTCAATTTCTTCTTCCAAAACAATATCGGGAATCAGACCGCTGGTATAATCAAAGAAGCCGTCGGCGTTCGCACTTCGTCCGATAAGCGGTTGAATGGCCCATTGGTTGTCCGGGTTAATTTCGTTTTCGCGTTCCGGGTTATAAATGTAGGGGCCAAAGTTACTGTTCACATCATCGACCATCGTTGTTGAGAATTCATTTTTTCCCCTTGTAGTATCGCCCACATGAATAACGTCCATATAAGGAACCAAGCTATTGATGACCAATTCACTGGCAGAAGCCGAACTACGGAGGGCAATCACATAAACTTGGCTAAGGTTTAAGCTATTCAATGCTTGGCCTTCCACATTATCTTGAAAATAACGGTTTACATCCACATTTTCCGCTGTTAAAAAAGCATTGTACTTGTCGTTGTAAATAGACTTGGAGAATACCCGGTCCGTGGAATTATCATAGATCATACTGGCCAAACGTTGGGATGTAAGAACACTACCACCGGGATTGTACCGAAGGTCGAGGACCAAATCGGTAATCCCTTCACTCTTAAAACGGCCAAAAACCTCGTTCAACGCCGTATCAAATTCATCTAAAAATTGATTATACACCAAATAACCGATGCGTCGCCCATTTTGTTCAATGATTTTTTCCATTAAAATCGGTTGGGACTGAAAACCGGCCTGTTTGGTAAGAGTCACCTCTTCATCGGTAGGGGTAATCGTATTGTTGCTGATGGTAGCCAAATTAAGGGTATACGTTGAATTGTCCCCAAAAAGAAGACCAATATAGTTGTCTAAGGTAAGCGCTTGTCCATCAACACCTGTAAAGAGATCTCCACGTGCTATATTTTTACCAGCGGCATCGGAATTTGGTTCTATATACTGTACATAACCAAAAAGGTCGTTCCCGGTATTGAAGCGAACAAGGCCGAACTCTAATCCATTACTGCTCGATACCCCCGACAAACTCTGGGTCAACTCTTTATAATTGCTGGAGTAGAAGGTGAAACGGTCTTCTGCAAAGCGTAATTTGTTATCGAACAATGCTCCAGGATCGCTCTCCGAAGCCAAAAAGTCCGTATAGTCTTCCGTTGTCGTAAATGCATCATCGGCCAAATTGGGAACATCTTGTTGCCAGAAATACCATAAATTGGTGGCTTTCCATATAAAATCCTGTGAAACAACATTGACCGTATCCAAGGGTTCCTGTCCCGTAGGTTCGGGTGTGTCAGGCCCATCATCATTGTTACAAGCGGTAAATAATAGTCCCGTAATAAGGGCAAAAGACAAAAACTTTCTCATATTCAATTCATTTTTTAATGTTCGGGTATCTTCCCGGATAGATACGTAATAAGAGGGCGGTGTAGATTTCCATTCCTAGAATGGATAACAACCATTACGATGAAAACCCTACCGAATATCAATTTAATTTTGAAATAGCACTAACAAATAATTCCATATCTATACAGGCCATTTCAAAGTTAAAGTGATATGGAATTCGGGTTTTTAATGCAACATAAACCGCTTTACCATGTTTAATATTAGTGTTAACAGGGGCAAAATACTTACTTCAAAAAGAATAAAAAATTTTTTGTAACAAAATTCGATGTTCTTCGTCTTCCTTATGTGAATTGCTAACAACGGTTTAAAAACAACCCGACCATAATGCAACAGTCAGAATTTTTGAATGTAGTAATGCCCTTTAAGGATAAGTTGTTCCGGTTGGCGAAAAGGCTATTGGTTTCCACACAAGAGGCCGAGGACGCTACCCAGGAGATTCTGTTAAAGTTATGGTCTAAAAAAAAGGTGATGGACTCTTATAATAATGTAGAGGCATTCGCGATGACCATGACCAAGAATTTCTGTTTGGATCGGTTGAAATCCAAACAGGCGAACAACCTAAAGTTGGTCCATAGCAATTATGCGGAGGAGAATTCGGGACTACAAAAGCAGTTGGAAGCAAAGGATAGTGTGGGTTGGGTACAACGGATCATGGAGGAACTGCCAGAGCAACAAAAACTGGTTTTGCAGTTACGCGACGTAGAGGAATATGATTTTGATGAAATTTCCCAAATGTTGGATATGCAGCCTACGGCGGTACGTGTAGCATTATCTAGGGCAAGAAAAGCGGTAAGAGAAAAATTAGTACAAAAACATCGATATGGAATCGGCTAAAATAGAAGAATTATTAGAGAAGTATTTTGAAGCTACCGCTACGGTGGCGGAAGAAGAAATCTTGAGGAAGTATTTCAATCAAGAAAGTGTGGCAACACATCTAAAGACGTACGCCCCAATGTTTCAATATTTTTCGAGCGCCAAGAACGAGCGGTTTACGAAACAGATCCCATTAAAACCTAGAAAAAATTATTTGAAATGGGCCGCTGTAGCAGCAGTAACGATACTTGCCATTGGTGTTTACATGAACTGGTCTTCAGGGACCGGCACCGAAGATCCCTGGGAAGGGCAATATACCCAAGCAGAAATTGAATCTGCACAGGAAGCATTGGCCATGTTGGGGATGAACTTTCAAAAGGGTACGGAACAGTTGTACCACTTGGAAAAATTTGAAGAAACCACGAATAAATTTTTAATCAAAGAATAAAAAATCATGAAAAGAATAGCAGTTATCATCCTTTTGACCATAGCACCCCTATTTTCTTATGGTCAGGACATTTTCGATAAATATGAAGATGACGACAAGGTCACCTTTGTGGCAATGCAGCCCAAAATGTTTCAAATGCTCGGTAAAATGAGTGTTAGCTCCGATGATCCCGAGGCAAAAGAATTTTTCAAATTGGTCAACTCCATTACCAGTTTTAAGGTAATCACAACGGAGGACGGTGCCATTTCGAAGGATGTCGGCACTTGGGTGACAAAACGTTTAAAAAGTTCGGCCTTTGAGGAATTGATGCGGGTACGCGATGGGGACTCCAATGTAAAGTTTTATGTGAAGGAAGGGAAAGACGATGATCACGTAAAAGAGTTATTGATGTTCGTTACGGGTATCAAGGAACAGAACATTGAAATAAACGGTAAAAAAATGGAAACGGTATTGTTGTCCCTTACCGGTGATATCGATCTCAGAAGTATTTCCAAGTTGACGCAAAAAATGAACCTTCCCGGTGGAGACCAACTGGGCAAGGCCGGCGATGGCAACTGATCATTGTCGTTTACAGTCCGAACCGCGTTCGAATTTAATCACGGCTCGCGCGGATTTAAAGAAAAATTAGTACACTTTTAATATTCATCAATCAACGGAAATGGAGCTATCACGTTCGATTTCAAAAACAGTAATCATGAAAAAATACATCACATTATTTGCATTGGCAGTCTTACCGATTTTGGGATATTCCCAGTCTATTTTTGACAAATATGAAGAAATGGACCATGTTGCGGCCATCAGTATCAACAAGGGCCTAATCGATTTGGTCAGTGCCGTAGATATCGACGGCGATGAGGATGCCAAGGAATTTGTAGAAATGGCAAAGGGCCTAAACGGAATAAAGGTGTTCGTAACGGAGGATAAACGAGTTTCGGCAGATATGGCTACCTCCGTTAAAAAACATCTTCGTAACGCGAAGTTGGAGGAGTTGATGCGCATCAAAGATCGCGATACTAACGTAAAGTTCTATGTGAAGGAGGGCAGGGACGACAATCACGTTGCTGAACTTTTGATGTTCGTTTCCGGTTTTGAACATACGGACATCGACATTAACGGTAGAAAATTGGAAACCGTTCTGGTAACGGTGACCGGAGATATCGATCTGCGAAAAATAGCGACCTTAACGGAGAAAATGAACCTACCGGATGAGCTTAATAAGGCAGGTGAGCGATAGTAGTACCAACCCATTAAAAGAAAGGTCATGAAAATATTGAAATTAATCGCTGTCATCGCATTACCGCTTGTATTGCTTTCGGCATGTTCCAGCACACAAAGTTTACAGGAGTACTTTGTTGATAGCTCCGAAAATCCGAACTTTCTTTCCGCAGACCTGCCCGTAAGTTTGCTGAACTTGGAGAAAGTCGATTTGAATGCGGAAGAGAAGGATGCGTTGGCCTCGTTGCAAAAGTTGAATGTTTTGGCATTCAAAAAGGCAGCGGACAATGCTATGGAATATGACGTGGAAAAGAAAAAGGTAAAGGCCATATTAAAACGGGACAAATTTAACGAGTTGATGCGGATGAACACTTCCTATGGCAAGGCGACCATTAAATACCTAGGAGAGAACGATGCAATCGATGAGGTCATCATCTATGGTGATAACAAGGAAAAAGGGTTCTTACTGGTTCGGGTTTTGGGCGATGATATGAATCCGGCTCACATCATGCAATTTATTAAAGCGATCCAGAAGTCCGACTACAAAGGAGAAGGGCTAGGTGAATTAGGCGAATTTATAAGGGGCTGAACCAGTTCTAATACTATTTTTGCTTTAAAATTGCCCAAATAAAAAACCGTCATTTTTTGGCTTAGACGAAAAAGAAAAATCAGGCATAGCAGTAGCTACGGTTGTTTTTTATTTTGAAGTATAAACGGAAAAGGGCAATTTTTAATGGGTAGTTTTAAGGTAGAAATGGTATAAAGTATAAAAGCATATCCCGTTTCGTTTTAGCGAAACGGGATTTTTCATTTTATACCCTACACGGAAAAGAACAGTTTTTAATGGGTAACTTAACATTAGAAATAGTGTTAATTGTAACTTCAGCATATTGGTTTAAAGCTCATCACCTAACTATTAATTTTTTACACACGAATGCTTATCTTGCGTTGATAACTATAAACATAAATTAATTTTAAACACTAAAGTATGGAAGACGCACAAGTATGGATTGACAAAGGCATTGCTTTTGCCGCTGATTATGGCCCAAAAATTATTGGAGCGATACTCATTTACATTATCGGTTCCTGGGTAATTAAAAAATTGGTAGGGCTGTTACGAAAGGGAATGCTAGCCAAAGAGTATGACGAATCCCTTCAAAAATTCTTATTGAACCTTGTTTCCTGGGCCCTGAAAATCTTTTTGATCATTATGGTCATTTCCAAATTGGGGGTAGAAACGACCAGTTTTGCCGCTATAATCGCCGCTGCCGGTCTTGCCATTGGATTGGCCTTGCAAGGGTCCTTGTCCAACTTTGCCGGTGGGGTATTGTTGATCCTGTTCAAGCCTTACAAAATTGGGGATTTAATAGAAGCGCAGGGTGTACTTGGTGTGGTAAAGGAAATTGAGATTTTCACTACCAAACTGGTGTCCCCCGATAACAAATTACTCATTGTACCCAATGGGGCAATGGCCAATGGGAATATTACCAATTATACGGCCGAGGGCAAGATTAGGGTAGATACCGTAATCGGGGTCGCCTATGAAGAAGATATCAAAAAAGTCAAAGAAGTATTGATGGAAGTTTTGACGTCGAATCCACAAGTATTAAAGGACCCTGCACCTTCGGTAAACGTATTGGAACTTGCCGACAGTTCGGTAAATTTCGCGGTCAGGCCGTTCGCCAAACCGGAGCATTACTGGGATGTATATTTCGCAACCTACGAAGGTTGTAAAATAGCGCTTGATAACGCAGGCATCGAAATTCCTTACCCACACGAAGTGGAGGTCGTGAAAACGGTCAAATAGGAACCATCTATATAAATAGGATAAACCCCGGCCAAATTGGCCGGGGTTCTTTTTTGGGTATGATGAGGCCGAGAATAGTTTTGTGGTTTTATACGGAGCCCCGTTACGGCGATAACGGTTTGGGTATGGTTTGTTGCTTGTGTTAATACTTGACTTTTCAGCTTAACAATAGCATAATTAAAATTACCTAGCTTTGGTTAACATTGAAAAGCGATAAACTATAGGACACTTTCTTGGTTGCAGTTTTTTAAAAACTTCTAACTGCTCTTACATTATTTTCATATCTTTTTATACCTACATCATACGTTGCCTGATTTCCATCATCAAAAGATTGTAGCCAAGCTGCTTCAAAGCCATAATCATCGTATGAGCTTTGGTCTTCAAATTCTGTTGAACTCCAATACCAATCGTTACTGAAATTTCCAAATCCGTTGACTTTTAAATTGGTATACAATAAATTTAATTCATCTTTACTTGGTAAATACCATTCATCATTGCCATTTAAACTATAAGTGTAGCAAATTTCAGCTGCAATATTAGTTGTTGAACAAGTATTAACGATTGCAATAGTGTTTTGTAAGCCAAAACCAATAGATGAGTCTTGAGCATCCGCAATATTTGTCCCTTCGCAACCCCATTCGGCATTCGCGCTTTGGTCAATAGGTGCGGAAATCATTCCGCTACAGTCTGTCGTATTTAAATAAAATATCAAGCCTCCTTGATAGGACAGACCATAAAGTTGATTTAATAAAGAATTATCGCTTTGATATATTTCGCAAGGTGTTTCTCCATTATCAAGCCTTGTCTGTAAATCTTGCTCATTCACATCATTAAGATTAATCGTAATATTGACTGATGCAAAAACTCCGTTATTATGAACAGATACATTAGCTTCTATAGGGTTATTCCCTTCATAATTAAAGGCATTACTATTTGCTATTTTTAACTCACCTGTATTTGAATCTATAGTTAGTGCATTAGGCACCGATTGACTACTTATATGGTAGTCAATTATTCCGTGGGTTGTAGAAGCATCAATAAACCCTATCAAAGTTCCTTCCTGGGGATTTTCATCAATGTCAATAGTGAAATTTGAAACTGTTAGGATAGGATCTGGAATATCTGTTAATGTAATCACGATATCAGCAGTATACTCAATATCATTTGCAGTAACATTTACAAAACAATTAAGTTCTGAATTTGTCTCATAATCAAAACTTGAAGAGTTTAAAACAATCACCTCTCCAGTTTCTCGAATAATATGAAGACCAGAATTTGCTGCACTAGAGCATCCGATGCTGCCAAGAGAAAAAACTAAATCGTTTTGGTCTGTTTGAACTTCAATGAATCCTAAAGACTGATTTTTATTTGGATGTTCATCCATTGTAATAATGAAATCATTAACAACTAACTCTTGAACATCAATTAACAAAATGGTAAAATTGGCGGTTTCAAAAATATCTCCATTTTCAACTCTTACTATTCCTGTAATCGTTGGATTAGTTTCAAAATCAAATAAACTTTCTGTCAACACAGTAAATTCTCCAGTAGATGAATTGATAGCAATGGCGTTATCGGGTGATTGTTCGATAATTGAATATGTCAAATCACCTTGATTTGTAGAAGCATCAATAGTTCCTAATGATAATCCAGAATTTGGATTTTCATCTATTGTTATTGATAAATCAGATACTGTAATAGTTATTTCGATTGTTTCTTCATCACTTTCAGCACAGGAAAAAAGTAATCCCATTATGATAAAATAGAGGATTTTTAAATTTTTCATTTTCGTTTTCGTTTTTAAATCTGGTTTTCGACTCAAAATTATAACCAACTTGTAGCCACAAAGGTCTAACACCAATTTTCAATGACTTTTCCCGAGTACTGGACCTAAAAATTGAACCTTTCGGAAGTTGCACAGAACCTACTTTAATACGACCAATCTTAAATACCGGTGTAGTTTTCCGGGGTAATCTGTTTCAATTCCCGCTTTATTTCGTCGGAAACCTCGAGGGTGTCGATAAAAGTTGATATCGACTCCTTGTTAATGGTAGTATTGGTACGTGTTAGCCCTTTAAGCGCTTCATAGGGGTTCGGATACCCTTCGCGTCGCAGAATTGTCTGTATCGCTTCCGCGGCCACCGCCCAATTGTCCTCTAAATCTTTTCTGATTTTTGTTTCGTTCAATAACAGTTTGTGCAGTCCTTTTAAGGTCGCCTGAAAAGCGATTGCCGTGTGTGCAAAGGGAACACCTACATTGCGCAACACCGTACTATCGGTCAGATCGCGTTGTAGACGGGACACTGGCAGTTTGGCAGATAAGTGTTCGAAGAGGGCGTTGGCGATGCCAAGGTTGCCTTCCGAATTTTCAAAATCGATAGGATTCACCTTATGG
The DNA here is from genome assembly GCF_050589625.1 of Maribacter sp. 2-571. Classification (NCBI taxonomy): domain Bacteria; kingdom Pseudomonadati; phylum Bacteroidota; class Flavobacteriia; order Flavobacteriales; family Flavobacteriaceae; genus Maribacter; species Maribacter sp. 2-571. The sequence continues at coordinate 127,968 of NZ_JBNGOP010000011.1, forward strand.
GGCATGGCAGAGGAGCCCACTTCTCCTTTTTTGATTTTTTGTTTAAAGTAATCCATGGATACGTAGGTCCAAAAGTCCCTATCAAGGTCCAGAACGATCGTATTGATCCGTTTTAAGGTATCGAACAAAGCCGCCATATGGTCATAATGTTCTATTTGCGTGGTGGGAAAAGAATGGTGAAGTCCCAACTTTTCTTGAACGAACTGTTTTCCAAAGGCTTTCCAGTCGATATCGGGATATGCCACAAAATGGGCATTAAAATTTCCTGTAGCACCTCCAAATTTGGCGGCACTGGGAATGTCGTTCAATAAATTGAACTGTTCCTGCAAGCGTACCACGAACACCTCTATTTCCTTGCCCAATCGGGTAGGGGAGGCGGGTTGCCCATGGGTCCTCGCCAATAATGGAATGTTTTCCCATTCCTTTACTAACTGCTTTAAGGCATTCAAAAGCTCAAAATACAAGGGTACGTACACCTCGTTCATAGCCTCTTTTATAGAAAGTGGAATGGAAGTGTTATTGATATCCTGTGAGGTAAGCCCAAAATGGATAAACTCCTTAAAAGCGGAAAGTTCCAGCGCATCGAACTTTTCTTTTATAAAGTATTCCACCGCTTTTACATCGTGGTTGGTTATTTTTTCGATATCCTTTATGGCCGTGGCATCCGCTTCGGTAAATTCTTCATAAATGGCACGCAGGGCATCGAACTTCCGGCTATCGAATGCCGTCAACTGTGGCAGCGGTACTTCGCATAGGGCTATAAAGTATTCTATCTCGACACGAACACGATACTTGATCAACGCCTGTTCGGAAAAAAAGGGTGCTAGGTTACCCGATTTGTTTCGGTATCTTCCATCAATGGGCGAAATGGCATTTAAAGCGGTCAGTGACATAGGTTCGAGATTACTTTTTAGATTTAAAGTGGCAAATATACCGATATGAAAGGTAGCTTAAAAGCGAAAATGCACCATACTTTTCGGCATGCAAAGCTTTGGGAGGCTTGAGGCGACCAACGAAGTAAAGGTATAATTCGCGGGGGCAAGTGTGGTCCGTTCAAGACCGGGTCCGTTTTAGTTTTGCGAACACCTGTCGGGAACGCGCCTTGTAGGCCGCGCTCCCGGTGTGGTAGTTTTTCTCTAAAATAAGTAGCAATTCGGGATGTATCCAATCGAACTCTTCCCCTAAATGCAGCAAACATATCATTGCATACGCTTGCGGGGCTACCTTTTGCTCGCTGATCAGCCAATCGAAACAGGCGGTCGTAATTTTTTCTCGATGTGTTTTTTTTAAAACCTCCTGTACCGCGTTCTTTTCCTTAGCGAAGTACGCGATGATCAAGTGCTCACAAATCTTTGCGATAGGCCGTACGGAAGAGTCCAGATGCACCGACCCCAAATTATCCGTGAATACCTTTATGTATGGGAAAAGGAGTTCGATATCTGTTTTTAACGTAAAATCCAGCACCCAACAGGCCCTAGAGGAGACAGGACTTTGGTTCTCATAGGCAATTTCCAAAAGTTTGGGTATCCAACTAGGATTTTGGCGTAAGAATGCGACCACTGTTTTCCGTTTCGCTCTGGAATGGTCCACATAATCTAATATTTCGTAAAGGTTTTTTTGAGACAAAATGCTCCTCTTTTTACCGCAGCGCGATAAAAATACTAAAAAAGGGTGTGGTTGCGCTCCTTTACCATAAGCGTGAGTTTGAAAAGCTATTCCATTGATAGGGCATTACCATTTAGTCCATGTTGGACAAAGCTTACGCAACGCCTGGTCGAGACCGTTTATGAAGAACTCATGCGGGGTTCTATGTTCAAAAGCAAAAAGGAAGTATGTTCAGGAGACTTTTTTTATTAAATCGTTTACAAGATCGGGAACGCCGGACACCGCCGTTTTGGGAATGATATGAAGGTTGTTGAAATCCCCTTCCGAAATGGCCGGTTTGGGGTCTACGAAATATATGGGCGTGCCGGTTTTTGCGTAATCGACCAATCCCGCTGCCGGATACACCTGCATGGAGGTACCGATGATCAAAACAATATCGGCCGTCTTCACTTCTTTCACGGCATTTTCCATTTGCGGTACCATTTCCCCGAACCACACAATGTGTGGGCGTAATTGGTTCCCACCCGGGCATTTATCCCCTAGAAACAGATCTTTCGTCCAATCGAGGATTGTTTTTTCGTCGGTAGTGCTCCTGACCTTTAAAAGTTCACCATGCAAATGAATGACGTTGGTACTCCCAGCGCGCTCGTGTAGGTCGTCAACATTTTGAGTGACTATGGATACGTTATAGTGGGACGCTAGTAACGTTAATGCGATATGTGCCGCATTTGGGGCCACCGTTAACAATTGTTTTCGGCGTTGATTATAAAAGTCCAGTACCAGTTCGGGATTTCTTTCAAAACCTTGGGGCGATGCTACCTCCATCACGTCATGACCTTCCCACAATCCATTGGAATCCCGAAACGTACGGATTCCGCTTTCGGCACTTATTCCCGCTCCGGTAAGCACAACAATCTTTTTTTTCATATAATTTCCGTAATCTATTTTCAATAAGGCCGCCAGCTATCAAAACATCGGGTACGCTGCGTTTCGGATCGACGGTCGGCGATGCCACTGTTCTAAAATAGTGTTTTTTGTATTTTAGTTGTATGGGGAACGACGATTTACTTGCATATTTGGAAGGTTTTATCAGTACCGAACGAAAGCAACGGTTTGAAACCGTTCTGGAAAAACGGACCAAGTACATTACCGTTGCCATGGAGGACGTTTTTCAATTGCACAATACCAGTGCCGTTATCAGGAGCTGTGAGGTTTTTGGGATTCAGGAGGCGCATGTTATCGAAGGCCGATTTGGAAAGCGGTTGGATAAGAACATTGCCATGGGCGCTGAAAAATGGGTAGATGTCCACCGTTACCCAGAGGCAGCTACTTGTATAGGGCATTTAAAAGATTCGGGATATCAGATTATTGCGACCACGCCACATAACGATTCCTGCTTGTTGGCCGATTTTGAAATCACCCAAAAAACGGCCTTGTTTTTTGGAACGGAAAAAGAGGGGTTGAGCGAGGGAGTACTCCAACGGGCAGATGGGTTTTTAAAAATACCGATGGCGGGTTTTACCGAGAGCTTAAACATTTCGGTGTCCGCCGCAATTATTTTACAACGGTTAACGGGAAAATTAAGGGAAACGGACCTGCCATGGCAGCTATCCCAATCAGAAAAACGGGAAAAGAGACTGGATTGGACCAAAAAATCCATAAAGAGCATTACCGATATCATGGCCCGTTATCACCTTCGTGAATAACAGTGTTTTAGAGTTGTATGCTCTTGTACCGTACATTTCCGGGGTTCTCTAGGCCGTTATTCCTATTTCACGGATTATTCGGCCAATTCCAAGAGGGCGATGTCGCTGGGGTTGTCCAAAATGACTTTCCCATTTTTTACGACTACCTCGGTTTCCGAATAGGTGTCGAACAAGGTTGTTCCATCACCAAAAAAACCTTTCACCCAAAGCGATTTTTTACCGGCCGGTAAATCCAGCCCTACGACTACCTTATCCTTAAAATCACCGTTTACGTAGGTACGACTGAATACATAGGGCGATTTTGCCAAACGTTTATGCTTTCCAGCGCCCACGGCAGGGTGGTTTCTTCTAAATTGTCCGAGTTTTTGCCAGTGTTTATGAATTTTTTGCGTTTCCGGTAAACTATCCAGGTCGGACCAATTCATAAAAGAGCGTAGGGTGGCATCACCTTCCGCACCTTCAATGGTCAAACTTCGAGAAGTTTCGTCCCCATAATATACCTGTGATGTACCTGGCGTCAAAAGAAGCACGTTGGCCGATTTATACGGATTTTTGCGTTCCTTGTCGAAAGGTGCACCATCGTCATGGGAGGTCAGGTAATTCACTACCCCTTTGCCTTGAAATTCGGTGGTCAACAGTTCATTATACTTACTAAAAATAGCGTCATAGGGTTTTTGTGCATCGTATTTCAATTCAAAATTGATGAGGCTATGGAACCCATAATCAAAATAGTCTACTTTTTTATCACCGAAATCAAAATCGCGTCCACCGGATAGGCCATAATTATAGACTTCGCCTACCATATAGAAAGGGTTGTCGTCCAAAATAGCGTCCGGATTCCTTTTCTTCCAAGTATCGAAGGCATGGGAAGCTTCTTTGTATAGTTCGCTCCAAGCGGTTTCGCTCGCATGTTTTACGGTATCCACACGAAAACCGTCTATTCCGAGATCGTTCACATAATCGGCCAACCATTTGATAATGTAAAATCGGGGCGCCCTTGGGTACCCGGTCCGTTCAAAAAACAATTGCAGTTCATCCAATTCATTGCTCAGTCGGCCCTCTTCTTTCCATTTGGCCAAGAGTGCATCCGGCAACTCAACGGCAGTGTCGGATTCGGTCAAAATATCGGGAAGGTTCTCTACCAACGTACAGGCCGTGGTATTTTCATAGGTGGTAAAGGCGCATGGTGGTTCCGTACGTACCCATTCCGCTGGCCAAACCGCATCGACATCGGTTACCGGCCCGGTGTGGTTCAACACCACGTCCATAAGAATGCGTATTCCATTGTCATGGGCCGTACCTACCAGTTTTTCCAGTTCCTTTTTTGTTCCAAAATTGGGATCGAGTGCGGTCCAATCCTTTGTCCAATACCCATGATACCCATAGGTATTACCGGTTCCTTCGTTGGTGGCACCATGTATTTGTTCGACAACGGGCGTAAACCAAATGGCATTGATACCCAGGTCCGTAAAATATCCCGATTCAATTTTTTTGGTAATCCCTTCAATATCGCCACCCATAAATCCCCTTAAAACTGCGGTAGAATCCGTTCGTTCAAAGTTGATATCGTTTTCGGGGTTCGCGTTATTAAAGCGATCGGTGAGCAAAAAATAAATGTTCGCCGCATCCCAATCAAAAGGGACTTTTTTCGCTTCCTTCACAGGAATGGTGTCGGTAGTCTTAGCAAGGGTAACAGGTGGCGCTTTTTTTTCCTCCTTACAGGCGATAATCAAAAAAAGAAGGGAAACGGCAATGAGAGTCTTGGTCATAAATTACGCTTTGTTCTGGAATTTGGGGTGCACGCGGATAACATGATACCCGTATTTTGTCTAAAGCTATAAAATGCTTGGGGAACTAGAAAATTTATTTTTTACGGTTCAGGACTTTAAATTCTTCGTAGCAATTGCTAATGGCATCCAGTATTTGCAGGTCGTTTGCAGTTGTAATAAACGATTTGGAATAATTGCAATTGGTAAGGATGTCTTGAATGTCGACCTTTTCGATTTGGAGCAGTTCCATTAGGACTTCCCTATCGAATTTTGTGGCAAGAAGGTCCCTAATTTCATCCTCTTTTTTTATTTTCCGAAGTTTTCGCATTTGGTTGGGCTGCTTCCCAAAGAGGTTACGTAACAGATCCGCTGGGTTCAGAATCGCTCCGAGCACCTTGGTAACGGCACTAGGGCTCTTGCTGCCCGCTTCATACCCTACCGAAAGGCCCGATATGCTATATTGGTACGAGTCGTTCAAAGGAAGGTTTTTGATGTCTATTTCCAAATAGCCCGTAAGTTGATAAGGGGTGACAATAACTTCTTCGAGGGCGTAGGCCAGCTCGGTGAGCGATATTTTGGTGTCCTTGAACTTGAACATATCATTGGTTACCCTTACTTTCTGCGATTTAAAACCTAAAAATGAAAAGTATAGGGTGTCGTTTACTTTTGCCGATATGGCAAACGCACCATCTTCGTTGGTTATGGTACCGACCACCTCGTTCAAATTAATGATATGCACACTTTCAAGGGGAGCATCGGTCTGCGCGTTGATGACAACGGCCTTTATTTCCTTTAGGGGAGCCGAGGTATCGTCATCTTGACTAAAAACTATAAAAGGGAGGATTATGAAAATCCATTTGAGGTATTTGGCCATGCGTTCGTTATCCAGAGGTAAAAGTACTAAACATAACCAAAAAATACGCCGAAGCGTATTTTTTAGTGAAGAATTAACATTGCCGATTAGCTCGGGCTTCCAATGGGAAATGGTGCCGTTTTAAAAGAAATCGCTCCGTCGGGTACTCCTTCTTTTACCGGAATGTACGGCATTGCCGCGTTTTTCTTTTCGATCTCCCCGTTTTTTTCCTTGAAATCCTTTATCCCTTCGTCTCCCCTTATTTTTACCGCCGCGTTGACCGCCACCGGGACTTTTGGAAACTTCAACGTTTACAAACCGCCCCTTTACCTTGAAATCGGTAAAGGTTTCCAGAATACGGTCGGTAACATCGGCCTCGGTATTGAAAAACGAAAAACTGTCCTTTACATCTACTTTAAACAAATCGTCCCTTCCCAAACCGGCCGTGTCGCGGATAAAATCTTTTAGGGACATCCAATCATAACCGTCCTTTTCGCCTACATTGATGAAGTAGCGTACCGCCCCATTGGAATTGTAGCTATCCCGTCCGCGACCGTCGCTTCTGCTATCGTTGGCGCCAGAGGTATTCAAGTCTTTGGACTTACTATAGTAACTGGAGAATCGGCCAAACTCAACGGAAACCATTTTTTTGATGAGTTCGTCACGATCGACACCTTGCAATACATCGTAAATAGCGGGTAAATATTCCTCTACTTCGGAGTCTACCGGTGTATTTTTGATTTTACTGGCAAGATGGTATAATTGTATTTCACAGATTTCGGCGCCCGAAGGTATTTTCTTCGTCAAGAACTCTTGATTGATTTTGCGTTCGATCGCCTTTATTTTTCGGAGTTCGCTTCTGGTGACAATGACCATCGATATTCCCGATTTTCCCGCTCTTCCCGTACGACCACTTCGGTGGGTATAGGTTTCGATCTCGTCCGGCAATTGGTAGTTGATTACGTGTGTAATGTCGTCCACATCGATACCACGTGCCGCTACATCGGTAGCGACGAGCATTTGGATCTGTTTTTTCCGAAAAGAGCTCATGACCAGGTCTCGCTGATTCTGACTGAGGTCACCGTGAAGCGCCCCCGCGTTGTAACCGTCCTCAATAAGGTTTTCGGCAACCTTTTGGGTGTCTCTTTTGGTCCTACAGAAAACCACCGAAAAAATATCGGGATGGGCATCCGCCAATCGTTTTAATGCGGGGTAGCGATCTCTACCGCCTACTACGTAATATTCGTGCTGCACGGTGGATGCTCCGGAATTTTTGGTGCCTACAGTGATTTCTTGGGGACTGTGCATGAACTTTTTGGCAATGACCGATACCTCTTTTGGCATGGTAGCTGAAAAGAGCCAAGTCGATTTTTCCGAGGGCGTGTTGGAAAGAATGTCCTTAATGTCCTCATAGAACCCCATGTTCAACATTTCATCGGCCTCGTCCAAAATACAGTAGTCGATTTTGGAGATGTTGACCAGTCCACGACCGATCATGTCTTTCATACGACCGGGAGTGGCCACTACGATCTGTGCGCCCCTCTTGATCTGTCGTGCCTGTTCGGTAATACTGGCGCCACCGTAAATGGCCACCACGTTTACGCTTTTTTCGTATTTGGAATAGGATTTTAACTCATTGGTGATCTGCAAGCAGAGTTCACGGGTAGGGGATAGGATGAGCCCTTGTGTGGTGCGGCTAGCCGTATCTATTTTTTGAATAAGCGGAAAACCGAACGCTGCGGTCTTACCGGTACCGGTTTGGGCCAAGGCTACCAAATCGATTTCATCTTCCAATAAAAGGGGGATTGCTTTTTCCTGTACTTCGGAAGGGGTTTCGAACCCCATGTCGGCAACGGCATCCAATAAGGATTGCTGAAGGCCTAATGCTTCAAATTTTGTCATAATGTGTTATTCGTTAATCGCTAATAGGTGTGTTGCATAGAGCGATTATCTATCATAACCCATTGGACTCCTCGCAACACCTGCCATACCGGCGGCTTAGATTAAAGCGGCAAAGGTACTGCTAATTATTAACATAGTGTGCCCGGTACCCGATTGTCGAAAAAGTGGGTCGTTCAAAGGTATCATATGATAGTGCCCCTGGCCTGAAATAAGGTTTCCGGAGCTAATACCATTTTAACTTTGAAATAGCACTAATAAATCGTTTCTTTTTCAGCTGTTCTTCGTTAAGAAATATAACCGTAGCTAAGGCTATGCTTAGATCCCCGGTCAAGCCGGGGACAGGCTTTTTGCCTCGAACAACTGAAAAAATAATTCAATTTCTATACGCGCGATTTCAAAGTTAAAATGGTATAAGTATTGTGGCGCTTGCCGTAAAAAGAGGTGTCGTGGAGAACTGGTCCGGGTCATCCGACGGTTTTTAAAAATTCCAATAGCGCTTTTATGGCCTTTCCCCTATGGCCGATTTCGTTTTTTACGGAAAGTGGAAGCTCGGCAAAGGTTTTGGTGTATCCTTCCGGCCTAAAAATAGGATCGTAGCCAAAACCTTTGGTTCCCTTTTTTTCCAGCGTTATTTCTCCTTTAACAACTCCTTTGAAGGTATGGAGCTCCTCTTTCAACCGAAGGGCAATGACCGTTTGAAACGCCGCAGAGCGATCGCTTACGTCCTTTAAATTGCGTAAAAGTAACTCCATGTTGTCCTCCGCGCTCTTTTGCGTTCCGGCATAGCGTGCGGAATATACGCCCGGTGCCCCGTTTAAACTGTTTACGAGCAATCCGGTATCGTCGGCAAAACAGGACATGCCGTAGGTGTTGGCCACATGATCGGCTTTTAACCGTGCGTTCGCTTCAAGTGTCGTTCCGGTTTCGGCAATGTCTTCATTACATCCGATAGCGGTCAATGATAAAAGGGAAATCGAGGCGGGAAGCAATTTTTCAACTTCTTGAAGTTTGTTGGTGTTGTGAGTGGCGAAAACGAGTTGCATAAGGGTAAAAGTAGTAATTTTATCAAATGAAATTGAAAATACCGCCACTGCTGGTCTTGCTCATTTTTATAGGGGCGATGTACGTACTCGATAGGTTTTTGCCCGTTGGCGATTTTGATTTTTTTGGGAGTACTATTCTAATTTATGGTCTACTCGGACTTTCTGGTGTCATAGGTGCGGTAGCTTTATGGCATTTTTTTAGGGCAAGGACCACCATTGACCCAAGAACACCTTCGAAGGCTTCGGAACTGGTGACGAACGGGCTATATGCGTATACCCGTAACCCGATGTATTTGTCGTTTTTATTGATTCTTTTGGCTTGGGGCCTTTGGTTGGGCAATGCTTTTAATACACTGCTGGCCGCTGGTTTTGTAGGCTATATGAACCGGTTTCAAATACTACCGGAGGAAGAGGCCCTGTCCCGATTGTTCGGAAAAGAGTACCAACGGTATTGTATTGCCGTACGGAGATGGTTCTAAAACCTAGCTAAAAATTATAAGCCTTTTGACTTATAATAACCACTTATAAGCTTTTCGACTTATAATTGCTGTTTATTAGCATTTTTGCTTATAAATGTATAAATTAGCGCTTTGGCTTATATTTATGATAGCAATTATAACGGGCGACATCGTTAATTCCGAAGATTATGTTTCATCGGAATGGTTGGAAGTCCTCAAAAAAAGTTTTTCCAAATGGGGGGAAACCCCTAGTGATTGGGAGGTGTATCGCGGCGATGAGTTTCAGCTCCGTGTATCGGTGGCCCATGCACTGGAAGTAGCGATTACCATAAAGGCGTTGATGAAAACGTTCAAAGAATTGGATGTACGAATAGGAATCGGTTTGGGGGACGAAACCTTTGTGGGGGCCAGTGTAAGCGAATCGAACGGGTCTGCCTATCAACGTTCGGGAAGAACCTTTGAGTCGTTAAAAACTCAAAAACGAAACCTTGCCATAGCCACGGGAAACCCGGCCTATGATCGTACCTTTAAATTGGTATTGGGGCTTGCCCTTGATTTTATGGACGATTGGAGCATTGTTTCGGCAGAAATTGTTGCCTTGGCATTAGAAAGACCCGAAGCTTCACAAATGGAGATTGCGGGACTGCTGGACATTCAGCAATCTGCGGTGAGCCAAAGACAAAAACGTGCGCGTTTGGATCTTGTTTTAGAACTTTTGGAGTATTACCGGACCACAGTAAAAGAATTGATGTAATGACCTTATTCTTAAAAATCTTCCTTGCACACCTTATCGTAGACTTTTTGCTACAGCCCGATCGATGGGTACGCCATAAAGAAATGCACAAGGCCAAGTCAAAATACCTATACCTTCATGTTGCCTTACATTTTGTGGTAACCATGCTATTGCTTTGGGATTTTTCGTATTGGGGGCTTGCCTTGATCATAACCGTATCACACTATTTTATCGACCTATTGAAACTGTACGCCACACCCTTGTTCAAACACGCGAATATTCCGTTTTTTATCGACCAATTACTGCATATATTGGTGCTTTACTGTTGTGCGTTCTATGGGGGACTTTGGGAACATACCGGCACCTTTTTTCGTCAATTGGATTGGGGCATGGTATCGGGCATCGTTTTTTTAAGTTTTCCAGCGGCAATCATAATGGGAAAATTATTGGAACGCATGTCCGCCCAAATCGCATTGGATCACGATTCGCTGCCCAATGCGGGGAAATATATCGGTATTATTGAACGTCTTTTTGTTTTTCTGTTCATTTTATTGGGAAAATGGGCGGCGATCGGGCTATTGATTACTGCCAAATCCGTTTTTCGCTTCAACGATTTAAAAGAAAGCAATAACCGAAAGCTGACCGAGTATATTCTGATCGGGACCTTGCTCAGTTTCGGTATGGCCATGTTGACCGGACTCCTTTACGTGTACGTTTGATTTCATCCGATTTACGGATTTTTCAATTTTAGTCTGCGATTACTACGAAATTAATATCAAAATTACCCAGATTGGTGATAGGGATAACTTTTGATAAGATTCTCCCGATTGCACCCGAATTAATTTTTACATTTACTTTTTTCAACCTGAAAATGGATGCATTTGTCCTTTGGGTTTGAAAGTGAAAAGAAATAAAATGATAAGCGAAGTGGCACGTAAATACGTTTTCGATTTTGACAGCACGCTCACACGGGTAGAAGCACTCGATGTTTTGGCGGAAATGACCCTAGAGGGAAAGGCAAATAAGGATGAAGTGGTAGCCGAGATCCAGCGCATTACCAATTTGGGTATCGATGGGGATATCTCCTTTACCGAATCCTTGGAAAAGCGGATCCAGTTGTTAAAAGCGAACAAATCCGATTTGGAGGCCCTGGTGGCGGAACTGCGGTTGAAAATTTCCAAGTCCATCGAATCCAATAAGGAATTTTTTGAAAAGTATGCAGATGATATCTATGTTATTTCCTGTGGTTTTAAAGAGTTTATCGATCCCATTGTAGAGGCGTATAATATTCCTTCCGATCGGGTATATGCCAATACCTTTGAATTTGACGAAGCGGGAAATATTATCGGTTTTGACGAAGCCAACCCACTGGCATCCCATAACGGTAAAATCGAATGTCTGAAACGATTGGATCTGGATGGTGAAGTACAGGTCATCGGCGATGGATATAGCGATTATGTGATGCGGGAAGCGGGAATTGCGGATACCTTTTTTGCTTATACCGAAAATGTACACCGTGAAAAAGCGGCCAACAATGCCGATTATGTAGCGCCAAGTTTGGACGAGTTTTTGTTCGTAAACGATCTGCCCCGAAATATTTCGTATCCAAAAAACAGGATTAAAATTTTGCTTTTGGAGAATGTGCATTCCGCAGCCTTTAAAAACCTTTCCGAAGATGGTTTCTCTGTTGAATTGGTTACCCATAGTCTGCCCGAAGAAGAGTTGATCGAAAAAATTAAGGGTGTTCACGTCTTAGGTATTCGATCAAAGACCCAGGTCACGAAAAAGGTGTTGGACGCCGCCAATAAGTTAATGGTAGTAGGTGCCTTTTGTATCGGTACCACACAGATCGATTTGAACTATTGCAAACAAAAAGGGGTAGTGGTTTTCAATGCGCCCTATAGCAATACCCGTTCGGTGGTAGAATTGGCCATCGGGCAAATAATAATGCTCATGCGCAGTATTTTTCCAAGAAGTACCGAAATACACCAAGGGCAGTGGCAAAAAACGGCTGTTGGATCTAGGGAGGTACGGGGTAAAAACCTCGGTATTGTCGGGTATGGAAATATAGGAAAGCAACTTTCCGTATTGGCCGAAGCGGTAGGAATGCGAGTGTATTATTACGATGTAAACGACAAGCTCGCCTTAGGAAATGCCGTGAAGTGCAGTACACTGGAAGACCTTTTGAACGTGTCCGATGTAGTTACCCTACATATCGATGACAATAAGGCGAACAAAAATTTTATCGGCGAACGGGAAATCAATCAAATGAAGAACGGTGCCCATCTGGTCAATCTTTCCAGAGGTTTTGTAGTCGATATCGATGCGTTGGCCGCCGCTTTGGCGTCGGGAAAACTTGCCGGAGCCGCCGTAGACGTATATCCGGAAGAGCCAAGGGCGAATGGCGATTTTATCACAAAATTGCAAGGGTTGCCCAATGTTATTTTAACCCCTCATATTGGCGGTAGTACCGAAGAAGCGCAACGTGATATCGCTGATTTTGTGCCCAATAAAATTATGGGATATATCAATTCGGGAGATACCGTAGATGCGGTGAATTTCCCGAACATCCGTTTGCCAAAGCAATCCAACTCACACCGGTTTTTACACATCCATAAAAACGTTCCAGGGGTCATGGCGCGCATTAACGAAGTGCTGGCCACTTATAAAATGAACATTACGGGGCAATATCTTTCTACTGATAATGAGGTCGGGTATGTGATCAGTGATTTGGATAAGGAATACAATAAAGATGTGATCAAGGCACTGAAAAAGGTAGACCACACCATTAAATTTAGGGTACTCTATTAACGTTTTGCTTCCATAAGATTAAAATGGGATGTACATGCACCTTATCTATGGTGATAGGGCTCGTTCCGCAGTATGGTAAAGGCCCGATAACACTGTTCTACGATAAAAAGCCGTATCATTTGATGGGAAAATGTCATTTTTGAAAGGCTTATTTTTTCCTGTGCACGCTGGTAGAGGCTCGGACTAAATCCGTACGGACCACCGATCAAAAGAACCAATTTTTTGTGGCCGGCGTTCATTTTTTTCTGAAGATAATCGGAAAATCCAACTGAAGTTAATTCTTTTCCCTTTTCGTCCAACAATACCACAATGTCGGATTTGGTGATGTGTTTTAAGAACAGTTCCCCTTCCTTTTCTTTTTGCTGGGCTTCGGACAGGTTTTTGGTGTTTTTTATGTCGAGCAAGATGGACAAACGAAAATTCACATAATGGCCCAAGCGATTTTTATAATCTGCAATGAGCTTTTGTAGTTCGGGGCTGTCGGTTTTTCCGATCGCGATGAGTTCCAGTGTCATGCCGCAAAAGTAATACCATTTTAACTTTGGGGAAGCCTTTGATAGGTGTTTGTTGTGCATGACCAAGGGCAAAGTGAATTCGGTAGGCTCTGGAAGTTGCAAATGGCGGCCCGAGAACTTCAAATGCCTTTGATTTCTTTGGTCGTCTGCGTATTTTGATCAAAGAAGCGATAACATTTTACTATTTTAGCACAGCCCAATACACCGATAATGATTTCAGAAGAACAATTTCAAAAAGAAGTAACCGGAATAATAGCAAATGCAATCCGTGAAGATGTCGGGGATGGTGACCATAGTTCTCTTGCTTGCATTCCAAAAACGGCCGAAGGCAAGGCCAAATTGTTGGTGAAGGACAATGGTATAATCGCTGGTATCGCTTTTGCCGAACAAGTATTCCATTATGTGGACCCCGACATGCGTATCGAGGTTTTGCTGGAAGATGGTAGCCCCGTCAAATATGGTGATTTGGCCTTTTATGTTACTGGAAGATCACAAAGCATCCTTAAGGCGGAACGTTTGGTATTGAATGCCATGCAGCGTATGAGCGCCATCGCCACCAAAACGGCATCTTTTGTACAGCTTTTGGAAGGAACCAAGACCAAGATATTGGACACCCGGAAAACAACGCCGGGCCTCCGTGCTTTGGAGAAATGGGCCGTGAAGATCGGTGGTGGGGAGAACCATCGTTTCGCGCTCTATGATATGATCATGTTAAAGGACAACCATATCGATTTTGCAGGAGGTATTTCAAAGGCGATAGCCTTGACGCACGATTATTTGAAAGACACCGGTCGCGATCTAAAAATTATAGTTGAAGCCCGTAATTTGGACGAAGTTTCCCAAATTCTTGACGCCAAACCCATATACCGCATTCTTTTGGACAATTTCAGTTATGAAGACACCCGTAAGGCGGTTGCGATGATCGGGGATATCTGCCTTACCGAATCTTCCGGAAACATTAATGAAAAAACGATACGCGATTACGCCGAATGCGGAGTGGATTATATTTCTTCGGGAGCGCTTACCCATTCGGTTTACAATATGGACCTGAGCCTTAAAGCGGTTTAAATGGCTATCGATATTGAAAAGCGACTCTCAAAAATACCGGTGATCAACTGGTTGTTGCGATTGCTAAAAAGTATTAAACTTCCAGGGTTCGAAGGCCTCTCTATTTATGATCTCTCCGAAATGTACATACGTGGTATCGTGCAGGGAGCCTTGTCCACTAGGGCGAGTTCCATTGCGTTCAGCTTGTTTATGGCCATTTTTCCGTTATTGATCTTTATGATTACCCTCGTTCCGTTTTTGGTATCCTACCTCAGTTTTGGAAATGCAAATTTTGATACCGAATTTCTTTCTTTTTTAGAATCCTTCCTTCCGAACGCTACTGGAGAGTACTTTGGTGAAATTTATCAGCAGATCAAAAACCAAAAAAGGGGCGGACTGTTGTCTTCTTCCTTTTTGATCTCTATTTTTTTAATCGCCAATGGGGTAAATGCCATTTTCGGGGGTTTTGAAACATCATACCACGTAAATCTTACCCGTAATTTTTTCAGGCAATACCTGTATGCCCTCATGGTGGGGCTTATCCTATCGGTATTGATCATTGTTGGTTTTGTTGCCTTTGTGTATATCGAGGTATATGTATTGGGTTATTTAAAGGAATTTGCGGAACGCACCAGTGGTAGCATTTTGGATGATGAGGATGTGATCGGTGTACAGATCGCAAAATTTGTATTCTTTATCATCTTATCCTATTTGACCACGGCCATTTTATATTATTTTGGAACGGCCGAAGGAAAACAGGCGCGGTTTTTTTCTGCCGGGGCCTTAATGACCACGATACTATTCTTTCTAACCTCGTATCTTTTTGGGGTTTATGTAGAAAAATTCGCCCGATATAACGAACTCTATGGGGCCTTGGGCGGATTATTGATATTAATGGTATATATCTGGTTAAATTCAAATATCTTGCTGCTCGGATTTGAATTGAACGCCTCCCTCAATTGGCTTCGAAAAAACTACCCAAAAGATGAAATTATCTAAAATACTAGCAACCTTTGTGGTCACTTTAATGGTGTCCTGTGCCTACGGTCAAACGGTTTTCGGTAAATGGAAGACCATAGACGACCGAACCGGAAAACCTAAAGCGATTATTGATATCTATGAAAAAGAGGGTGCAATGTACGGTAAAGTGGTCAAAATTTTGGAAAAGGGGAAAGAGAACTCCGTATGCAGCAAATGTGATGGAGATTTAAAGGACAAGCCCGTTGTGGGGATGACCATTATCAAAAATGCAAAAGAAAAAGAGAAAGGCGTATACAAAGGCGATACCCTTTTTGATCCCGAACAGGCCATGACGTTCCGTTGTAAAATATGGCTTAACCCCGACAATTCGGATGAATTAAAGGTACGTGGTTATTTGGCGTTCATATACCGTACCCAAACTTGGAAACGGGTAAAAGGCTAGTACAATACCCCTCATGCAACACTATATCGACGTCATCTTGCCCATTCCGCTGGAACAATTGTTCACCTATAGCGTTACCGATGAGGAGGCCGATTTTTTACGACCGGGAATGCGGGTAGCCGTCCCATTCGGAAAATCCAAGTTGTATACCGCTTTGGTATATAAAGTACATACCACTGCGCCCACCGTTTACGAGCCTAAGGAAATTTATGAATTGCTGGACGAGGTGCCCATAGTGAACGACGTTCAGTTGCGGCATTGGCATTGGATCGCCTCCTACTACATGTGTACCATAGGGGAGGTATTGCGAAGTGCATTGCCGAGCGCCTTGCTTTTGGAAAGTGAAACCCTAATCTTAAAAAACAAAACGGCAACGGTTTCCGAAGATACCCTCAAGGACGATGAGTTTTTGGTGTTTGAAGCGCTGCAGCACCAAGAAGTGCTAAAAGTTCAGGAGGTAAGCGCAATTTTAGATCGTAAGCATATTTTACCCGTATTGCATCGGCTGCTGGACAAGAAAGTAATCTTGCTCCAGGAGGTATTGAACGAACAGTACAAACCAAAATTAGTGCGCTATGTGCGTTTGGCGGGCCGCTATCGTTCCGATGAAGAATTGGAGGCCTTATTAAAATCGTTGTCCCGGGCACCGAAACAAAGTCAGGTGGTACTCTCGGTATTTCAACTTCAGGGCAGCACGGAAAAACCAATCAAAATCGACGAACTGGAGATGGCAAGTGGGGCTTCACGGGCCATTATCAAATCCTTGGTAGAAAAAACGATATTGGAGGAATACCATATCCGTACCGATCGCGTAACCTATGAAGGTGCCGCTACATCGGCAATTAAAGCGCTGAATGAACAACAACGGCAGGCCCTGACCGATATACGCGGGGCGTTCGATGCTAACAAAGTCTGTTTACTCCATGGCGTAACCTCCTCCGGAAAAACGGAAGTCTATGTAAAACTGATCGAAGCGTGTATCGCAAAGGGGAATCAGGTATTGTATCTATTGCCCGAAATTGCACTGACCACTCAGCTTATTACAAGGCTGCAGGACTATTTTGGCGAAAAGGTGGCGGTGTACCATTCCAAATACAGCGCACAGGAGCGGGTAGAAGCTTGGAACAATGTGTTGGGGGAAAAGGCAAAAGCACAGATCGTCATTGGCGCAAGATCCTCTTTATTGTTGCCATTTTCAAGGTTGGGCCTTATTTTGGTAGATGAAGAACATGAGGGTTCCTTTAAGCAATTTGATCCGGCACCGCGTTACCATGCCCGGGACGCCGCCATTGTTCTCGGTAAGCTTCACGGCGCCGATGTACTTTTAGGTTCTGCAACACCTAGTATCGAAACCTATCATAACGCAAAAACCGGAAAATACGGATATGCAAAAATGGACCGGCGTTTCGGAAACGTATTGATGCCCGATATTGAATTGGTCGATATTAAGGAGCAGGCCCGAAAACGAAAGATGAAAGGTCATTTTTCCGAAAGGCTCTTACAGGAAATGCAGGAAGCCTTGGACTTGGGAGAACAGATCATTCTATTCCAGAACAGGCGCGGATATGCCCCTATTTTAGAGTGCACCACCTGTGGACATTCCCCGCAATGCCCGAATTGTGATGTAAGCCTTACTTACCATCAGTATAAAAAACAATTGCGTTGTCATTATTGCGGACATCATAAGGCGCTGCCACAGGCTTGTGAAGCATGTGGAAATGCTACTTTGGATACCAAAGGTTTCGGTACCGAACAAGTAGCCTTCGAGTTGCAGACGCTTTTTCCGCAGGCCCGTACCAGCAGAATGGATTTGGATACCACCAGGGGCAAACATGCCTATGAAAAGATCATTACGGCATTTGAACAGCAAGAAATGGATATTTTGGTTGGGACGCAGATGCTGACCAAAGGGCTCGATTTTCGAAATGTAGGCCTAGTAGGTATTATGAATGCCGATGCTTTGCTCAACTTTCCCGATTACCGCGCCCATGAGCGCTGTTTTCAACTGCTGACCCAAGTTTCGGGTAGGGCAGGGCGTACCAAAAAACGGGGAAAAGTGATCGTGCAGACCTACAATCCCTACCATCAGATACTAAAACAGGTTTCTACCAATGATTATCAGGGCATGTTCGATGAGCAACTTTATGAACGGGAACAATTTCAGTATCCGCCATCAAACCGGATCATTAAGATTACTTTTAAGCATAAGGAATACAATCGGGTCAACGAGGCCTCCGATTGGTTTGCCAAAGGACTGCGCAACGGGCTCGGCGGCAATGTTCTGGGGCCGGAATTTCCCCCGGTGGCCCGAATTCGAAATCAATATTTAAAACACATCTTGATCAAGATTCCCAATACTTCTGGGCCGCTACCAAAATTAAAAAAAGGCATAAAACGATTGGAACGCTCTTTTAATGCCATTTCCCAATACCGCAGTGTACGGGTTATTTATAATGTTGACCACATTTAATACCATTTCATAGTTAAAACGGTATCACACCATTACGGAAGTATCGAGGTGCGAGGTTTCCCGTTGCCTACCGAATACCTAGGGCAATGTATCCATGTTGGTATCTTTTACGGCACAAAAAAACCGTTATCACAAATACTTGAGCAATAACGGTTTGTGTACGCTACGGGCTTGGCACTCAAACGTTGCTGAGGGCTTCCGCCAATTCCGTTTTTTTGTTTCTGCTCAAAGGAATGGAGCGTCCGCTTACTTCTACATTTTTACTGTTGAATTTTTCTATCTTTTCCAAGTTGACAATGTAGGATTTATGGATGCGAAGAAACTTATCTTCCGGCAATTGTTTTTCAAAAGACTTCATCGTAGATAAAATAACGATGTTGGCTTCATCGGTAACCAGTTTAATGTAGTCGCCGAGCGCTTCTATCCATTTGATTTCATTTAGGATTACTTTTCGCTTCTTAAGATTGCTCTTAACAAAAATATGCTCCTCGTCTTCCGTTACCTTGTTCATCTGTTCGAACTTGGCAATGGCGCGTCGTACGGATGCGTCGAACCGGGCCATAGTAATCGGTTTGTGTAGGTAGTCGGTTACATCGTAATCGAACGCTTTTAAAGCGTAATCAGGTTTTCCGGTAATTAAAATTACCTGTGGACTGTTTTCTAAGGACTCGAGTAGGTCGAATCCGCTGATGATGGGCATTTCTACATCAAGAAAAATTAGATCGATTTCATTGTTTCTGATGCCATTTTTGGCCTCGATCGCGTTGCTGTACTCTGCCACCATAGCTAAGTTCGGGTGATTGTTCACCAGCTTCGCGACGGCCATCCGCTGCATGGACGAATCGTCTACGATAATACTTCTTAATTTCATAAATGGGTAGATTTGTGGGGTTAAATCATTGGTAAAGTACTGAAAAACAACATACACCGCAACTGGGACTGTTTGCGATACGGATGTTTTTAGGTAAATCACCGCTGACCATAGGTTAAGATTTGGTTAAGTTCGATTTATGATTCTATTGATGGTATAACGAAGAAAATCCCGTTTTCTTGTGAATACTGACAAATATTCCTATTTTTGCACTCCTAAAAAAATATATAATTATGAACCATTACGAAACTGTTTTCATTTTGAATCCCGTTCTATCTGATGTTCAGATAGAGGAAACAGTTAAGAAATTTGAAAATTTCTTAATTAAGAATGGTGCTAAAATTGTCGCCAAAGAGAATTGGGGACTTAAAAAATTAGCATATCCCATTCAACACAAAAAAAGTGGCTTTTACCACTTGTTCGAATTTGCCGGTCCCGGTGAGGTTGTTGGTCCTTATGAGCAAGAATTCAGAAGGGACGAACGCGTTATGCGGTTCTTGACGGTAAAATTGGATAAACACGCCGTCGCGTGGGCAGAAAAAAGAAGAACAAGGTTAAAAACAAAAGCATAAGGAATGGCATCGATAGAACAACAAGCAAAAGGAAAAAAAGATGGGGAAATCAGATATCTGACCCCGCTTAATATTGAAACCAACACCAAGAAGAAGTACTGTCGTTTCAAGAAGTCCGGTATCAAGTACATCGATTACAAGGATGCCGATTTTTTAATGAAACTGGTCAATGAACAAGGAAAATTACTTCCAAGAAGACTGACCGGTACTTCCTTAAAGTATCAAAGAAAAGTGGCTCAAGCCGTGAAAAGGGCGCGTCACATAGCCTTAATGCCCTATGTTGGCGATTTACTAAAATAAAGACAGAGTCAAATGGAATTGATATTAAAACAAGACGTAGAACATTTGGGTTTCAAAGATGATGTGGTAACGGTAAAGAACGGTTATGGACGGAATTTTTTGATTCCACGGGGAATGGCGGCAATTGCCACTCCTTCTGCCAAAAAAGTTTTGGCGGAAAATTTGAGACAACGCGCTCATAAAGAAAAAAAGGTTGTCGACGCGGCGAACAAAACGGCAGAGGCCCTAAAAACCTTGGAAGTGAAAATTGCTTCCAAAACGGGTTCTGGCGATAAATTGTTCGGATCGGTAACCAACATCGATTTGGCAGCGGCCCTCGGTAAAGAAGGTCATGAAATCGATAAAAAATTCATCACCATTCAAGGTGGTAGTGTAAAGCGTGTCGGACCTTACAATGCTAAGGTAAGATTGCATAGGGATGTTGTTGTAGATTTGGCTTTTGAAGTAATCGCCGAAAAGTAATACATACCATTACATTGTGAATAAGTTGTAGAGAGCTATGCATGCATAGCTCTTTTTTTATGTTTAATTTGCGCCCTCTTTTAAAATAAACGAATCAAGAACATGATGAAAAAACTGATATTACTGCTTGTTTTGGGAGTTGGTACGCTAGCTATGGCACAAACCACGACCTCTAAAATCAAAGGACAACTTTTGGACGATCAGGAGGCACCTTTGTTCGGCGCGAACATCGTTGCGGTCCACACACCGACGGGAACCAAATATGGTGCGATAACCAATGAAGATGGTCGTTTTAACCTTTTGAACCTCAGAGTAGGTGGCCCATATGAGATTACCGTATCCTATATCGGTTTTCAGACGTTGACGCGTAACGACGTTTTTTTAAATTTAGGACAGACTTTTAATCTGGATGCCCAGCTTGTTGCGGAAAGCCAAGCGCTTGACGAAGTGGTGGTGGTATCAGATCAAGGGGGAACCTTCGGTGGGGACCGTACCGGGGCGGAAACAAGTGTTGGACGAAGGGAATTGACCCGTTTGCCCACCATTTCCAGATCGACCAACGATTTTACCCGACTCGAGCCAACGGCAAGTGGTGGCAGTTTTGGTGGTAGAAACGATCAATACAATAATTTCTCCTTGGATGGGGCCATTTTTAACAACCCTTTTGGTTTGGATGCAGCGCAACCCGGTGGGCAAACAAATGCTACACCGATATCTATAGACGCCATTGACCAGATTCAGGTATCCACGGCACCTTACGACGTTACCCAGGCCGGTTTTACCGGTGCTTCGGTAAACGCGGTGACCAAGAGTGGAACAAACGAATTTTATGGTACGGTATACGGCTTCTTTCGTAACGATGACCTGACCGGAGGAAAAATAGACGGGGACGATGTGTTCAAGACCGGTCTGGAGCAAACCCAGTATGGCGTTAGTATTGGCGGGCCTATAGTAAAGGACAAACTGTTCTTTTTTATGAATTTTGAAAAAGACGAGCTTACCGAGTTGGGTACAGACGGTTTTGTACCCAATAGGGGAAGTGGAACCATTAATGAGTCACGGGTGACCGCTGCCGATTTTGAATTGGTCGATAATTTGCTCCGTCAAGTCGTAATTGGTCAAGATGGGCAAGGAAATGATATTTTTTATAATCCAGGTAGATATGAGGGATTCAATTTTGATCAAGAATCTACAAAAGGTATTTTCAAGTTGGATTGGAATATCAACGATAACAATAGGTTGGCACTTATTTATAATTTTTTGAACGCTTCAAAAGGAAAACCGGCAAACAGAAATGCGATTGCCTTTCGAGGGCCCAATATTCAAACCCTACAATTCGAAAATGCGGGATACGAAATTAACAACAATATCAATTCGGTTCAGTTGGAGCTGAACTCGACCCTCTCTTCAGAAGCGACCAATAAGCTTCAAGTAGGATACACCCATTTCGACGATTTTAGAAATCCGTTCTCGACACCTGCACCGAGTATTACCATATTGGATGCATCAGGTTCTTCCAATTATATCATTGCGGGCCATGAGCCCTTTTCCATCAATAACAGGTTGGATCAAAAGGTATTTCAGATTACGGACAATCTTAATATTTTTAAAGGAAACCATACCTATACCATTGGATTTTCATTTGAGAAGTTTCAGTTTGATAATTCATTTAATCTAGGGGCCTATGGTGCCCAAGGTGTCTTTTTTCCGACAACCACGATTACCGATTTTCCCGATTTTGCAAGTTCCGGGGCGTTGCAAGCTGCATTTGACGACGCTATTGGTGCTAGCAACAGTTTAGAGGCCAATGGAACCGGAAATCCCGGTGGCTGGTCTTTGGCAGAAACCAATGTCGGACAAATGTCATTTTACGTCCAAGATGAATGGGATGCTACGGAAAATTTTAAATTGACGTATGGGGTTAGGGTGGATAGGCCACTTTATTTTGATACACGAGAAAAGATTCGGGAAAATATCGAGCGCAAAGGTGGGGCCAACGGAACCTACATTCCTTCCATAGAATATTTTAATCCGGATACGGATGCTTCCATATTATTGGATTCGGAGCGTCTTCCGAGTACAAAATGGCTCGTATCTCCCCGAGTTGGTTTCAATTGGGATATCCAAGGGGATAAAACACTTCAGTTACGGGGTGGGTCCGGACTGTTCACCGGTCGTTTTCCTTTCGTATGGTTGGGCAACCAAGTACAGGGTGTTGACTTTTTCTTTTACCAATTGGTCGATCCTGATTTCCAATGGCCACAGGTTTGGAGAACCAACCTGGGCTTGGATAAAAAACTGGAAAATGGGTTGATCCTTACCGCCGACCTTTCTTATACAAAAGATTTAAATGCGGCGCATGTGCAGAACTGGGGACTAAGTTCCCCGTCCGAAAGTTTGAACGGTGTCGACAATCGTGCGGTATACTCAAACGACGATAAATCCCAGATTTTTGGTGGACCGACAAATGCCTATGTATTTACCAATTCGGACCAGGGGCGTATTGTCAATGCGGCGTTCAAAGCGCAAAAAACATGGAACAACGGGCTTTATGCACAATTGGCCTACAGTTACCTTAATGCAAAAGAAGTTAATTCCGTAGATGCTGAAATTACTGGCGACGCCTTCGCGGGAAATGCCGTGGTCGGTAATGCCAACAATGATGTTCTTGCCTTCTCTCGATATGGGGATACCCACCGGTTTATTGGAGTGCTGTCCAAAGTGTTTCAAAAGACGGGAACAACGGTTTCCACATTTTTCGAATATGCACAGGGAGGACGTTACAATTATATCTATGGAGGAGATATTAACAATGATGGTTCAAGTATCAACGACCTACTTTACATTCCTACAGAAAGCGAAATTGGTCAGATGACCTTTAGCGGGGCAGGGCAGGCCGAGGCATTCGAAGCGTTTATCCAACAAGACGATTACCTTAACGATCGAAGGGGCGAATATGCCGAGCGCTATGGTGCCGTAGCTCCATGGAGAGGAAGATGGGACGTTAAAGTGCTACAGGACATTAAGGTGAACGATAAAAATAAATTTCAGCTGAGTATCGATGTATTGAATTTCGGAAACCTGATCAGTTCAAAATGGGGACTGGTACAGGAGCAGGCGTTTGATCAAGTATTGGGGGTCAGTGTAGACGATGCCAACAATCCTACCTATAGTTTTGATACCAATCGAACGGATACCTTTACATTCAATACCAGTGCGCTCTCACGATGGACCGCGCAAGTAGGTGTTCGATATATTTTTAACTAGGGCGTGTTAACACAAAATAGGTATCTTTGTTAAATGGAATTGACGGATACCCAATTTGAAACGATCAGCTCTCA
>NZ_JBNGOP010000012.1:0-147256 GCF_050589625.1 Maribacter sp. 2-571
TCGGTGGCGGGGATGTTGTCGGTACTGGGCACTTTTGTGGCCCCGTTGTCGTCCACATCGTAGAGGAGCCCGTCGTTGCCGTTGCCGGAGCTGTCCAAAAGGGTACTGGAGCCCTCGGCGTCCTCGAACTCCAGGTGCAGCACCAGGTTGGGGTTGGTGGCAAGGGGCAGGGCATCGCCCACCATGATGGTCTCGGCCACCGAGGGCACCCCGTCGCCGTCGAGGGCGAAGAGCATGTAGTAGCCCGGGGGCAGGAGGTTGCGGTCCGGGACCGATACATTATAGTTTCCGCCGCCACCGGTAAAGGTTACCGGTATACGGCGCTGTTCGTTGTTGGTACTGTGGGTGGCCGATGAAAAACGGATCAGCGAAAATTCGGTGATTCCGGGGCTGCCGGTCACCGTAATGGTACTGTTGTAATCGGCCTCGTCGGGAGCGGAAATGCTCGGCCTTGCCGCTAACGCCCCGCCGTCAGTGAACAGATAGGGGGGACTGTAGATCTCGGCATCGGTATGGTTGACGCATTCTCCTCCATATGTAAGGTTACACAATCCGCCACCGCCTACGAACACACGGCCGTCGGTCATCAATATGGCTACACTATGGTAGGTGCGTGGCACCTGCATGCCGGCAACGGTCGTCCAGGCGTTGGTCACGGGGTCGTACAATTCTGCTTCAAGTCGGGCACCGGCATCGGTAAACACTTCTGCCTCACTCAATCCCCCGGTTACCAGCACTTGTCCATTGGGCAAAACGGTACTGTTGTGCATCGTTCTTGCAAGACTCAAGGTATTGGCAGTAGGGGTTACCGTAACATTATTGGGATTGTTGATGTCGATGATCAACGAATTGTCCTTCGCGGGAATACCGGCACTGGCTTCGGTTCCATATCCTTCCGCACCGCCTACCTTTAAAATCCTTCCAACATCGAACATGACCGTGGTACCCTTCATGGAATAGGTATCGGTTCCTCGAAGCCCGGCCTCCGTAACCGATCCCCCCGTAGCGAGGTCCGGTTCGATCCAGTGCATCATTTCACCGGGACCCGCATGAAAAATACGACCATCGGGAGCCGCCCATAACCAAGCATGGTTATCGACGCGGTAAAGTCCCTGTTGTTCAAAACCAAGGTCATTAGCGGTGTAAAGGTCCTCTCCCTGTATATTGGGTAGATTTACCCATCCGGATTGCGGACTGTATAGCTCTGCATCTTTTCCGCCGTTTATCGCTACACCCTCGCTCCAAGATCCTCCCAAGGTAAAAACGGAACCGTCCGAAAGGGTGACGTTTCCTTGATACCCCCTGTTGATGTTCATGTCCGCAGCCCTGCTCCATTTGTCGGTGACAGGGTCGTAGATGCTCGTTCGTTCACTAGAGGTACCTCCGGCAGCCAGAATACGGCCGTCTGGCAGGTTATTGATTCCCGGACAGAACATGTCGTGGTTGGTATCGGTAACCGTTTCCTGAAGTGTGCTATTGGTCGAGGGATCGAAAATTTGGGTAAACGTCATTCCGTCACCCGTTTCGTTGAAGTCATCGCGAAATTGGGAAGACCAGGCGATCAACCGACCATCGGGGAGGTTGGCCACAGCAACGGGCACGATTCCAAAAGGTATGGGGTCGCTCCATTCCCCTTCCGTATCTTGATTTTGTGCGTTCAGTTCTGCGAAGTATGTTCCGAAAAAAAGTACGGAAATACAGATAACAAACCATTTACTTTTCATAGTGATGCTGCGCTAATTAACTTTTTCCAATTAAAGGTACGAGTATGTTTTTCAGGCTAATGCAATAAAACGACCAACAGAAAGATTACTCGTTGATAGTAACAATCTTTATATTGATTTCCCTACTATTTTTTGCAAAAATACGCTCTAATTCAATACTCCGTTTTTTTGAATGAAAAAATATAAAATGTTTTATCCTTTTGTAATACGTGTTTTTAGGGTGTTTGGTTCACGGGTAAGACATGGAAATCAGTAGCATTGCTATTGAAAGTTAAAAAAGACGATTCTGATAAATGATCTTATTTCTTGAGAAGACGCCATACAGGGAGAAAAAAATCATTTTTACTATCGTTTTTTTGGACCGCTGGATACTTATCAAAATCCTATCAAATAAAGACTTTTTCTAAAAATTAAATGGGAAAATAATCTTTAAGCCCGATATATCACGTATTTAAACGAGTAATTATTAGTTTAAACGAAATACACGGTTTTCTTGTTTTTAACTGATTCGGTATTTGTATTTTTACTATTGCTATATGCAACCCTAAATAATCACTTTTGAGCATCACTACTATCGAAAAACCCAAAATATGGTTGTCCTCGCCCCATATGGGTGATATGGAACAGCAATTTGTGGACGAAGCGTTTGCCACGAACTGGATAGCTCCTTTGGGGCCGAACGTAAATGGTTTTGAAGACGCGATTTCCAGCTATTTGGGCAATTCCTCCAATGTTGCGGCGCTAAGTTCCGGTACTGCGGCAATTCATCTGGGACTTCAATTGTTGGGAGTAGGTAAAAACGATGATGTGCTCTGTCAAAGCTTTACTTTTTCCGCTTCCGCCAATCCCATCTGTTATCTCGGTGCCAATCCGGTTTTTATAGACAGCGAAACGGATACCTGGAACATGTGTCCAATATTGTTGGAACAAGCGATAACCGAGGGAATCGCAAAAAACAAAAAGCCTAAAGCGATCGTTGCGGTGCACTTGTATGGCATGCCTTATAAGGTAAAAGCCTTGCACGCGATTTCCGAAAAATATGATGTTCCCATATTAGAGGACAGCGCAGAAGCATTGGGCAGTCGTTTTGAAGATCGGAACTGCGGTACTTTTGGAACCATAGGCGTATTATCGTTCAATGGAAACAAGATTATAACCACTTCCGGAGGAGGTGCTTTAGTAGCTAAAAATAAGGAAATCAAGGACCGAGCAGTACATTTGGCGACCCAGGCTAGGGACGATGCCCCCCATTACCAGCATTCGGCTATCGGTTATAACTACCGAATGAGCAATGTTTTGGCCGGTATCGGAAGAGGGCAGATGATGGTGTTGGACGATAGGGTAAATGCAAGAAGGTTCAATCATGAATACTATAGAAAGCGCTTGGAGGCGAAAGAAGAAATCACCTTTTTAGAGGAAGGGGAAGGATATTTTTCGAACCGTTGGTTGACTTGTGTCCTTACGCCATCTTTTGAAATTCGTGAAAAGATAAGAATGGGTCTTTTGGCCGAGAATATAGAATCCAGACCACTTTGGAAGCCGATGCACTTACAGCCCGTTTTCAAGGATAGTAAACATTTCGTGAACGGCGTAAGCGAAACGCTTTTTGATAAAGGGTTGTGTTTGCCCAGTGGATCCAATCTCACGGAGGCCGATCTTTCTAGAATTACCACCGCAATAGAAAATATTTTAAAATGATACAAAATTACATTACCCAAAATGTGAACAGATTCGCGTCCAAGTGGTTGGTACTTGGTATCGATGTCCTTACGGTAAGTGTCTCGTTCTGTCTATCGTATTGTATCCGTTTCAACCTGAGTTTCGATTTTGAGATCAATTGGTTGCTCATACAGCTACCGTTGGTCGCTTTTATTTCGATCATATCCTTTATGGTCGTGGGCTCGTATAAAGGAGTGGTGCGTCATACCGGAGTTCGGGATGTTTATAATTTGTTCAATGCCATTTGTTTGTCCAGTATCATCATGATCACCATGGTATTAATGAACAAGGAGTTCGTATTTATCGAAAACTTTACCATTCCCTTGGGTATTATTGTTATTCACAGTTTACTTGGTTTTATCTCGCTGACCGCATCTCGTTATATTTTTAAATCGCTTTACCATAATTACGTACTTGGCGACCTGAAAATCAGTAAAAATGTATTGATCTATGGAGCGGGGGAGTCCGGTATTCTTACCCATAACGCGATTACCAACCATTCCAAGAGCCGGTCCAGGGTCGTGGGATATGTGGATCGGGACAATAAAAAAACCGGAAAGCAGATCAACGGGGTAAAGGTTTTTCATAAAAATGTACTTACGGAAGAATTCATTCGGAACCAGAATATATCCGAGGTTATTTTTTCGATTCAAAATATCGATCCTAAAAAACTGAGGGAACTGGTAGAAGGTCTCGTCGATTACCCGGTTCAGGTGAAAATTGTACCGCCGGTAGAAGACTGGATAAATGGCGAACTAAAGGCATCACAGATCAAACAGGTTCAGATCGAAGATCTTTTAGATCGCGCTCCCATTAATATCAAGAACCAGAAGATAGAAAAAGAGCTGCAGAATAAAGTGGTGCTGGTTACCGGTGCCGCGGGATCCATCGGTAGCGAAATTGTACGTCAAATATGCAGTTACCAGTATAAATCGCTGATCATGATCGATCAGGCGGAATCGGCGCTTTATGACCTGCAGCAAGAACTTAAATTGAACGGATACCATAATTTTATTCCGATTGTCGGTGATATTCGTGACAAGAATCGGTTGAACGCCATTTTTCAGGAGCACGAGCCCGATATGGTATTCCATGCCGCGGCCTACAAGCACGTTCCTTTAATGGAGTATAATGCATACGAGGCCATAAAGATCAATATTGCCGGAACAAAAACGGTGGCCGATCTGGCCGTGACCCACAATGTGGACAAGTTTGTTTTTGTTTCTACGGACAAAGCGGTCAACCCCACCAATGTAATGGGTGCGACCAAACGTATTGCCGAGATGTACATCAGCTGTATGCAGCAAGAAAAGAAAACCAAGTTTATTACCACACGTTTTGGTAATGTTTTAGGTTCCAACGGCTCGGTTATTCCACTCTTTCGAAAGCAGATCGAAAAGGGAGGTCCTTTGACACTTACCCATAAGGATGTGACGCGGTATTTTATGACCATACCCGAAGCTTCACAATTGGTTTTGGAGGCTGGTGCCATGGGTGATGGAGGTGAAATTTTCATCTTTGACATGGGAGAGTCCGTGAAAATATTCGATTTGGCAAAAAACATGATCAAGCTGTCGGGGCTTCGGTATCCTGAAGAAATCGATATTAAGATTACGGGACTGCGTCCGGGCGAAAAGCTCTATGAGGAACTGTTGGCAAACGGTGAAAATACGCTGCCGACCTACCATAAAAAAATTAAAATCAGTAAGGTACGCGATTTGGAGTACGCAACGGTCCGTTCTAAAATAGACGAACTATGTGTTACCAATATGTTCTTCAGTGGCGATACCGTGAAGTTGATGAAAACCATTGTTCCCGAGTACGTTTCCCGAAATTCTGAATTTTGCGCGTTGGACGAAAAAGATGCGACGGAAAAAGGTGGTAAACCGACCTTAAAGGTAGTTCAATCATAAATTTTCAGTAATCTTGCAACGCGAACCTTTTAATTTTACATGATGATATCGATCAAAAGTACTTTTAGACATATACCTGTTTTAGCGGTAATCGCCAGTTTTATTTTTACTTCTTGCGCTTCCAGAAAGGATATCGTTTATTTTCAGAACGCTAGTGATTATGAAACCATAAGAAGTAGTAACTCACAAACGAACAAGTTCAAGATCGATGACGTATTGAGCATCCATGTCTCTACCTTGGATCCCCAGGCAAGCCTTCCCTTTAACCTTTATAAAGGAGCAGAAGAAGGAGGCGTTCGGGCCGAGCAGGTGGATTATATTGTTGATAAGAGTGGGGAAATCGAGTTTCCGGTGGTAGGTTCCATCAAAATTGCAGGATTATCTCCAGAAGAAGCCAAAGTGTTATTGAAAGAAAAACTATCGACTTATTTGAAAGATCCTATCGTTAACATCCGTTTGAAAAACTTCACCGTTACCGTACTCGGAGAGGTAAACCGACCGGGAACCTATGCGGTGGTAGGAGAACAAATAACGGTTTTGGAAGCCCTGGGGCTTGCCAACGACCTTACGATAAAGGGAAGACGCGACAATGTTATGGTCATCCGCGATTTTAATGGTACCAAGGTGTATAACAGGGTCGATCTCACGACCAAAGAATCGTTGAATTCTCCTGTATACTACCTGACCCAGAACGATGTAGTTTACGTAGAACCCAATAAGTCTGCTGTAACCTCTTCCGCTTTGGATAACAGGGCCTCCATTTGGGTATCCATAGCCTCTGTCCTTATCACTTCCACGGTATTGATCATTACCAGAAACTAACGACTTTTACTAGTACCGTTCAAGCTTTATAAAATTGCATAATGAACACAGAATCCCATGATTTTTCGTCCAATTCGGGCGAGCTGAAAGACGTTATCAGCGCGTATACCAAGCACTGGAAATGGTTCGTACTATCCGTTCTCTTAGCGTTGACCCTGGCCTACGTTTATATTAGGTACGCCACCCCTGAATATGCCGCAAAGGGAAAGATTCAAATTTTAGACGAAAAAGGATCTTCTTCGGAGCTCTCCGTTTTCAAAGATTTGGACTTTTTGGGCGGGTCCAAAAGCAATGTGGAGGACGAAATAGAAATATTGAACTCAAGGGCCAATTTTATCGATGTTGTCAAGGAGTTGGGGTTGAATATTAAGGTGACCTCTTTAGGTAATGTAAAGGACTCCGAGGTATATAAAAATCGGCCTTTTATTCTCAATTTTATAGCAAACGATTCCATAATAAACGCTTCCAAATTTGAATTTTTTATTCAGATCGGGTCCGAAACAACTTTTGGGTATAGTTTGGAGCAGGACAGCCCTTTAAAGGAATACTCATATGGAAAAAAGGTGCCTACCGCCATTGGGGATATCGTAATTACACCAAACTATCCGTTTTTTAAGAGCTTTAAGGATAAGAAAATAAAGGTTTCCGTAAGTCCGGTAATGGATATTGCGGAGGAATACCAGTCCAAATTAGGTGTGAGCCTTGCCGAGGAGTATAGTAATATTCTAAACATTTCTTTGAACGATGCCGTTCGTTCCAAGGCCGTGGATATTATTAACGCTTTGATCTATACCTACAACACGAATGCCGTTGAGGATAAAAAGACCATTGCCGACAAGACCTCTAGTTTTATTAATGATCGTATCGATTTAATCTCCGGGACCTTGACCTCGGTGGACAAGGATGCGCAGGAACTGATGACGGAAAAACGGATGACCGGTAGTGGGGTAGAGGTAGGTACGGCCGTACAAATGAGCACCCAGAGCCGAAGGGCTTTGGAAGAGGCCCGGAATGAGTTGAGTACAGTGGGGCAGTATAAACAATACCTGCAATCGGAAGGTGGTTATGACGTGCTTCCGGCAATACCTTTGAGCGATGCAAACGTTTCCCAGGCCACAAGCAAGTTCAACGAATTGGCAGCACAGCGAAAACGGTTGTTGGAAAGCTCTACAGAAAAGAGTCCGATCATCAAAAACTTGGATCAGCAATTGTCCGACCTTAAGAGTTCCATTACCTCTAGTCTTGGACAAATGGAGCGGAGCATGACCATGAATGTGGACGCCCTACAAAAGCAAACGGGAGCCTACTACGGAACGATTTCGTCGGCACCAAAAAACCAGGCGGAGTTACGGAACATTACAAGGCAGCAACAGACCACGGAATCCCTGTATTTGTATTTGTTACAAAAGCGTGAGGAAGCACAGATAACATTCGCTTCCAGTGCGCCAAAATCAAAAGTGATCGATGATGCCTATGCCGTGGGGAAATCACCCGTAAAGCCCAGAAAGAAAATCATTTATTTGGCCTGCATGGTGTTGGGCCTATTGGTGCCATTCGGTATCATTTATGGTGTTGATCTTTTAGATAATAAGATACATAACAAAAATAGTCTTGAAAAAAGGGTGAAAGATGTGCCCGTATTGGCGGAATTGCCGCGATTGGGTAAAAAGGACGAAACGCTGGTGCGCAAGAACGACCGTTCGGTGCTTGGGGAATCGCTCCGTATTTTGCGAACGAACCTGGATTATCTGATAAAATCCAAGTCTACCGGAAAAAACAATGTCATTTACGTTACTTCCAGTGTACCGGGAGAAGGAAAAACATTTTTATCCTCCAACCTGTCCATGATCTTTGCCAATACCGATAAAAAGGTACTATTGATCGGTGCGGATATTAGAAATCCGAAGCTGTATACGTTCTTCAGTAGCAAGGATGTGGACAAATTGGGCAAGCCCAGTAGAAATAAAGATGCGGGACTTACCGAGTTTTTATACGACAATTCGTTGACTTCCAAGGATATTATCAATTCGATGTTGGCCCATACCAATACCATTGATGTCATTTATTCGGGAAAAATACCTCCCAACCCTGCTGAGTTGCTTATGAGTGACCGTATGAAGGAACTGATTGAAGAAATGTCGGCACGTTATGACTATGTTGTGGTGGATACCGCTCCTTTGATGGTGGTTACCGATACGCTGCTCATCAGTGAATACGCCGATCATATCATTTACGTGACCCGTGCAGGGGTTACCGAGACCCGTGTGCTCGAATTCCCGTTGAAATTGAAAAGCGAAGGCAAGCTCAAAGGGCTGTCATTCGTGGTAAACGATGTGAAAGAAGCCAACTTGGGATATGGTGGCAAGTACGGCTATGGATACGGTAAAACCACTAAAAAGTGGTGGAAATTTTAAGGGTTAAAAACTGCTTTTTTATAGAATAGGCAGAGTCGATCGTAGTCGTGGTCGTAGTCGTAGCTTCAAAAAGTATCACCTACTTCCGGTATTCAATAAAAGTTGTAAATGGTCTTTTCTATGAGCGGAAGTAAATTTTCTGCCATTTTATACGTCACCTTTATTTCCTTAAGGCTATCCAAGTGTCCCATATGGTGCACATCGGAAGCCACAAAATCGATCAATCCTTCCTCAACAAGTTTAAAGGCTTTTTTCTGAACGTCCTTCCCATAGTGTTCGCCTAGGGAGAGCAGGTTCAGTTGGAAGAGCAGTCCCTGTTGTTTGTACCGCTTAAATTTGGACGAACCCATTTTTAGATATACGTACCGTTCCGGGTGGGCAAGAATTGGAAAAAGCCGTTTGGAAGCTATTTTTTGTACGGCCACATCGAAGTTGATCGAAGGCTGTAGATACGACATTTCAATTAAAATGTAATTTTTTTTAATTGGCATAACACCGTTCTCCTCGAGCAAGGTTTCAAAGTTGGCATCTACCATATGTTCCGCCGCGGCGGTAATGGCGACATCCATTAGGTTTTCGGATAGTAGTTCGTTTTTTAGCTCCGTTAAGGCATCTCCAATGGTGGCGGGAGTGTTCGGGTAATAGTTGTGCATGATGTGGGGCGTTGCTATAAAGTGTTTTACCCCGAACTCTTGAAAGCCTTTGATGAGGGAAATCGACTCGGTAACGTTTTTGGAACCATCATCGATTCCCGGTAAGAGATGGTTGTGCATATCGACAAAGCCCTCTAAAAGGTCTACAAGAAATCTTTTTTTACTAAAGAAATGAAACATACTGGTCGGTTATCCGGTGCAAAAATACCACTATTCTTGCTAGTGTTTTGTATTGAAAACGCTTTGACCGCTTTCTACAGGTTTCAAAGAAAATATCGTGCCATAATAGTTCTAAATAGGGGTATGGAGAAGTAACACCATTTTAACTTTGAAATGTATTACTTGAGAGTGTTTTTTTTCAAAACCTGTCGGTATGTTGAAATACCCGGCCAGTGAAGTATCTTTGTATAAAAAAGAAGCGCATCGTTTTGAAATCACATCCATTAGATTTTTTTGAGCCTTTTACATCGGAACTTCCGGCGGACAAGGAGTTGGTAAACGAAAGGCGACAGGTACGTAATGCCTGCTTTTCATATGTTGAACCAAAAACCCCTGCCAATCCGTCTTTGATACATGCTTCCCCCGAAATGATGCAGTTGTTGGGAATATCGAACCTGCATGACGAAAAACGGTTTTCGGATATCTTTTCAGGTGCCGTAACCCCCGAAGGTTCAAAGCCGTACGCCATGTGTTATGGCGGACATCAGTTCGGAAATTGGGCAGGACAATTAGGCGATGGTCGGGCGATCAACTTGGGGAAAGTAGAAGGAGTTGGTGGGCCATGGACCTTGCAACTTAAGGGTGCCGGTGAAACGCCCTATTCGCGAAACGCGGATGGTTTGGCCGTTTTACGTTCTTCCGTTCGTGAATATTTGTGTAGTGAGGCCATGCATCACCTTGGCGTGCCCACAACAAGGGCACTGTCCTTAATGCTCAGTGGCGATTCCGTACTACGGGATATTCTTTATAATGGGAATCCCGCGTATGAAAAGGGGGCCATCGTTTGCAGGGTAGCGCCCTCGTTCATACGCTTTGGAAATTTTGAAATTTTGGCCGCACAAAAGGATATTACCACCTTAAGGGCCTTGGTCGATTATACCATTCGCCATCATTTTTCCCACTTGGTAGCACCCAATAAGGCGGCTTACTTGGCTTTTTTTAAAGAAGTATCGCTTCGGAGTATGGAAATGGTGGTCCACTGGCAACGCGTTGGTTTTGTGCATGGCGTGATGAATACGGATAACATGTCCATTTTAGGGCTGACCATCGACTATGGACCGTACGGTTGGCTAGAGGGATATGATCCCGAATGGACCCCGAATACTACGGATAGTGCCCATAAACGCTATCGGTATGGCACACAACCGGAACTTGTGCTATGGAATCTGGTACAACTGGCAAATGCCCTATATCCCTTAATCGAAGCAGTGGAGCCCCTACAGGATATTTTAGATGAATATCGAAAGCAGGTAGGGGTAGCCCAATTGGATATGATGCGATCTAAACTAGGGCTTTTTGAAGCGAAACCGGAAGACGAAGAACTGGTGACCACTTTAGAAACCGCATTGCAGGCGACAGAGACCGATATGACGCTTTTTTATCGCACCCTATCGCAGTTCGATCCCGATTCTCCGGAGATGGGCATCGCGCTCGTAGGGGAAGCGTTTTATAGTCCAGGGGAAGTGAAGGGCGCCGTAGCGGACACTTGGAATTCCTGGTTTGCCCTGTACGCGCAGCGTTTGCGAAAAGAACTTGCCACCAAGGAAAAACGTACCGAGCACATGAATGCCGTGAACCCAAAGTACGTACTCCGGAACTATATGGCGCAGATGGCCATTGATGCTGCGGAAGAAGGCGATTACGATGTGATGAAAGAGTTGTTTACGATGCTTAAAAAACCTTATGACGAGCAACCCTCCTTTCAAAAATGGTTTGCCAAAAGACCGGAATGGGCCAGAAATAAGGTGGGTTGCTCCATGTTGTCCTGTAGTTCGTGAAACTGCATATAGGTCGGATGTAATGTACAAGAAGAAAAACAGACTATTATAGGAAAATGACGGTATTCGAGGCAATACAAAGAATCCCAGAGGGATACATAGAGGGGATGTATGAAAAACGGAAATATGGCATTACCAAGCAGTCTTTTAACAAGGGAAAGTCCTGTAAGGTTTTTGGAAAAGCCCTTGGAAGCTCCGATTTTATCAGCCTTAACTATTACCATACACGTTCCGGTGGACTTTTAAAGCCTTGTGAAATGGAGGAATCAAAAGTGGTTGCCTTTTTAAAAAACGTAATGATAACATAATAAAGGGAAATGAGCATAAAAAAAGCATATATCGCAGGAGGATGTTTTTGGGGAATGGAGGAGCTGTTTCGCGTTCGTCCGGGTATTTTGGATACCGAGGTCGGCTATATCGGGGGAAAAAACGAGCACCCGACCTATAGGAACCATCCCGGTCATGCGGAGGGTATTTTATTGGAGTATGATGATGCGATTACTTCATTTAAAGCGATTTTGGATTATTTCTTTCGCATCCACAACCCTACGACCTTAAATCAGCAGGGCAACGATATGGGTTCCAGTTACCGATCGGCGATTTTTTACCAGGATGAGGAAGAAAAGGCGATTGCTACCGAAATGATCGCTTTGGTAGAGGATTCGAATCGATGGGAAGGAAAAGTGGTGACTACCTTAGAGCCGTACACCACCTTTTGGCCCGCAGAACCGGAACATCAAGATTATTTGGTACGTAATCCGAACGGGTATACCTGCCATTTCGAACGGTTTGAAACCTCCTTTTTGGAATAGTTCCATTGACTTGACTTTTGGTAGTGCCGTTGGGTAAATTATGCTTTGGTATCGCTTAAATCCTTTGGAATTTGAGTGATTCGGCCCCGGTTTTATAGTTTCTTGTCGCCAATATAAAATGAACACTACGAGATGATTCATATACGACCTGCTACGATAGTTGATGCTCCTGTTATTGCTCTTTTGGGGCGAACGACGTTTCAAGAAACCTTTGGGTCCCTATTTCGGGACCAAGGTGATTTAAGGGCATATTTGAACGACACCTTTTCCGTTAAAAAAATAGAACGGAGTTTGGATAAAGCCAATAATGCCTTCTGGCTGGCTTTTGTGGACGCGCTTCCGGTAGGTTATGCAAAGTTAAAGTTACGCTCTCCAACACCTTTCATGGTATCGACCGAGGTCGGTCAACTGCAAAAAATATATGTACTTCACGAATTTTTATCCATGAAAATCGGAAAACGACTGCAAGATATTTTGGTGGAAGCGGCTTCCCTATCAGGATCGAACGCTGTTTGGTTATCTGTTTTAAAGAGCAATGCAAGAGCGATAAGGTTTTACCAAAAAAATGAATTTAATCATGTTGGAGCGCATCAATTTGTCATTGGTAAAGAAACCTTCGAATTTCTCGTTATGGCAAAACAGTTTTGATAACCTTTGTTAAAGGGATTTCTCTCCCTTTATCGGGCATTATTTTCTCCAAAGGGAAATAAATGTGGTTATATTTAAAAAATTAGCTTTTTAAAGATGGGAAAAATAGGGATTATCGGTGCTACGGGTATGCTAGGCCACCACACGGCAAAGGCCGTTTTGGCTACCGGGACACATCAGCTAACGGTGATACACCGGGCAACGTCCAATTTGGAGCATATCAAGGACCTCGATTTCGAAAGTAGGGTAGGAGATCTTACCGATAGGTCCAGTCTTTTTAAAGCTTTTGACGGGCTGGACCATGTGCTCAATTGTGGGGCGTATTATCCTACGGTTCCCAAACCCTTGCAGGAAGAACTGGCAATAGCGGACAAGCAGATTTCGAACTTTATTGAGGCCGTAGCCCACTGTAAAATCAAAAAAGGACTGTATTTGGGAGGCGCTATTGCCATTCCCAAAGCAACGAGCGGACCTGGGCACGAGTCTTTGGTCTATCAGTCATTGCCCTCCAACGCGTCGGCCTACGCACAAGTAAAGGTCTTAATGGATAAAAAGGTACGGGAAGCGGGCGCAAAAGGAATTCCGATAGTCATCGGGATACCTCCCATGACCTTTGGGGAGTATGACTATGGCCCAACAACCGGGCGTTTGATCGTACATGCCTTGAACAGAACCCTTCCCGGCTATGTAGGCGGAGATCGAAATGTTGTGTATGCCGGTGACGCCGGTAGGGGAATGTTGTTGGCGTGTATGAATGGCCGGCCGGGTGAACGGTACCTTATTACCGGGGTCAACATAAACATGACTGCACTTATTGAGAAAATTGGGATTATCGGCGGGGTTACCGATATGCCCAAAAAGGTGCCCTTATCCTTGGCAAAACTGCTGTCAAAGGTAAAAATGACCCGCTATAAATGGTTTGGTGGTGAGCTCCCCTTATTGGACGATACGGCCATTGCCGTAATGTCGGCAGGTCAATTTTTAGACGGTTCCAAGGCTAAAAAAGAGTTGGGCTATAAACCCCAAGTCGGTATCGACGAAATGATACAGAAAACGATCTCTTGGTTTAAAGAAGTGGGTTATATCGATGGATAAGATAAGGTCCTGCTTGTGTGGCTATGTCTTAAGGGCGCACCCAGATGGACCAAAGTGACCGCATGGAAAGTTCCGGGATTTCCGGTGTTCCAGATTTATGGTTTTTAGCGCTTTAACGTGAATTCAGCTTATAAATTGAATGCTTTAGGTCGGCTTTTTATCCTTTCATTTGACCTTCCGTTCATTTCTTTTGCTCGTCCAAAAGCAACCGATTCAAAGAAAAGACACTTTTCGTAGTGATTTTTCAGTCTCCGACCGAAAACCGTTTTGCAAACTCCGTGGCCTCCGGTATGGATCTCGGAACTTAATAGCTATCATTATTTCGAAAAGGAAAAACATCCGTTAACCAAAATAGGTGTTTTTTAAGTCGAACTCACTTTAGTTAAGGCGTATCTCCGGCATTGCTACTCCGGATAGGAAACATAAGTGTACGATTTATGAATGATTTTCCAGTTCCCCTGGTACTTTAACAGCATCAGGTAATCGGTATAAATTCGTTTGGCATTTGGCATTAGAATCTCAATTTTCGCCATGGCCGCATCGTTCTCATAATCGATGGATACAATTCTTCCGATCCTGTTGCTTTTCTTTCCTTTTGAAATGCCTCCGATATACGCTTTTCCATACCAGACTTTAAGGCTATCCTTGTTGATGCTATAAAGGTTCAATTCGGGATGAAAGGCTTTTTTTACCCGTTCCGGTTCTCCATTGGCGGTTCCTTCAATATAATCCATTAGTGTATCGGTAATCGCATGCAATTCGGATTGCGCGTTCGCAACGGACATTCCAAGTACAAAAATGAATGTGATCAGGATGTGGTATATTCTCATGTGTTTTTTTTTAAATAATTATGACTGCTTATTGTGTCCAAAAATCCGCTATCGGGTTTTTGCTGAATTTTGATTGGTCTTTGCCGCTTTTAGAAATAGGATATCGGTAACACCTTGCGTGGCCAGTAGAAACCCGGAGACCTCCCCTTTAGGGTCCCTCTGGAAGGTAATCGAACTGAAATGGTCCTGGTTTCCCATAAACGTATCAGGTATGGTAGGCGAAAGCTGAACAGGTTTCGTTCTTGGGCGTACGATGACAAGTTCTCCGTTATGGTTCTCGATAGAATAGGGCGTTTTAAACAGCGGTGTGTGATAGTTGCCGGTAAACGCCTCAAGGTCTTTGCTCCAACTGGCGTTCTGATTATAGGCGAGAGATCGGAAGGTTTGGTCTCCCACGGTGACCTGCATGGTTTTGGGCGTCGTCTTTGTATCGAAACGTACCATGACCTCGCCCCGTGTGATCATTTTAAAGGAAGTGTTCCCCAATGGAACAAGGGCACTTTCATTACCGGGCCCCCTAACATAACGCAGGGTATCGTTTACCGTGCGAATCTTGCGAATGGTATGGTTATCGGTGTCCCAATAATCCCCTTCAAAGTTAGCTAGTTGTGGTCCCGCCAATTTTTTAACGGCGATCGTTGGTGGTGCTTGTGGCATTGGGTCAAGAAAATTCTCAATATATAGGGCACTGGCACCGGTTGCCGCATAGCCATTGTATGCTCCATCGTTGCCCATGACCACAAGGGCCAGGTCGTGTTCGGGATATCGGATCAGTTTGCTGGCATAACCGCCGGCAACTTCGATATGGTATAGTTTTTTGACCCCTCGAAAATTCCAAAAGCGATGTCCTCCGGTATATAGTGCCAAGTTGGTTTCCTTGACCGTAGTATTGTTGACGATGGAAAGACCGTCAAATTTTGCAACAAGCTGTTTTGTTCCCAAGGTCGGGCTTTGTAGCTCCTTGGCCCAAAGGCACATATCGCCAACGGTGCTGTACAGGTCGGTCAAAAGGGTGTGTTCGTGATTGATTCCCGCGACGGCATATCCTTCCTTTTGGGCAACATATCCCTGGGCCATAGCGGGGATTACAGCGCCTGTGGTGTCAAATACGGAATGTGTCATTCCCAAAGGCCCAAAAATTTCTTTGGTCACGAATTCGGAATACGATGTTTTTCCGATTTTGGCGATCAAATCTTCAAGGACCATGAATCCGGCATCGGTGAACTGTTGCGTTTCTCCACTGGCCGGAGCATTTTGCGATTGGTATCCGATCATTTTATAGGCCTGTTCTTTACTGAATACCTCTTGCATATTCCACCCTGCAAGGGTTTTGGAGACCTCCAAGTTGTTCAGCCCGCTGGTATGGTGTGTCAGTTGTTCAATGCTTATGGCATGCGGAAAGGACGCTAGTTCCGGCATGTGTTTTCTAATATCGTCCTGTAGGGAAATTTGACCGCGCTGCTCAAGCAATAAAAGGGCGTAAACGGTAAATTCTTTTGCGATGTCACCGATGTGAAATTTTGTATCGGGGCGTATCGGGATTTGGTGTTCCAAGTTTGCCAGTCCATATCCCTTGGTATAGACCACTTCACCATTGTTTAGGACACCCACTGCGATTCCGGGCGTATCCGTATTCGCCCATGTCGCAAAAACCGAATCTATTTGGGCAGGGGTAATCTGTTTTTTATGGGCCTTTTGACCATAGGTCCCGACCAAGGTTGCCAATACCAATACTGTAAGTACGCTTTTCATATGTTTTGTATTATTGAATGTTTAGCTCCGCTATACCCTTGACGACCATTTCGGCTACTACCGCAGCTGAAGTGGGGTCTTGCCCGGTTATCAAACGACCGTCTACCTTATGGAAACCGTCCCAACCCGTAGTTGAAAATTGAAAATCGCCACCTCTTTCGGAAATTAGCTGTTGGATGGAGAAAGGAAAGGTTTTGTAATATGCAGCTTCTTCGTTCTCAAAAAGATCCGGAAAACCGTTTACCTTCTTTCCTTCAACCAAATAGTCCCCGTTCCGGGTTTTTAAATTGGCGATTCCGGCCGTCCCATGGCAAATGGCCGATACAATTCCCCCGTGGTCTTCATATAGTTCAATTACAATTTTTTGTATGGCCCCATTTTCAGGCACTCCGAACATGGCGGCACCGCCTCCACCATAGTATACCGCTTTATAATGTTGCGCATCTATGGTTTCCGGTGGGTAGGTATGCTCCAAGGCATCCATGAAATTGTTGTCGTACAAAAATTGCTTTTGTAGGGAATCGGAGGTGTTGATGTATCCAATAGGAATAGCCCCTCCTTTAGGACTCACAAAATCTATGGAAAAACCGGCCTGTTGAAAAACGGCGTAGGCGTGTACGATTTCCGAAAAATGGTTGGAGGTACTTAAATCAGTGTCACCATAAAAATGGGCGTTGGAGACAACGAACAGTATTTTTTCCCCTATTTCCTTAGCACTTTCTTTACCGTACGCAGTTTTGGATCGTTCCTTGCAGCCCAAGAGAAAACTTAAAAATACTAGAATGGCAAAGGGTATCCTTTTCATCGGTGATAGTTGTTAGTTAAAAGGATGCGCTGTAACGCAAGCCTTTCCTCCGAGTATTCGGAGCTATAAATTTTTGGCCAGTTGGCAGTCGCACTTGTCGGTCAGCGATTTTTATGGATTACAAAATAGCGTAGCGCCAACGGTTTATGGTTACTTTGGTACAATGCTGAAAAGGAATTTCATTCTTTTCTTTTAAACCTTTGCAGTTTACATGCAAAGTGGTTTGGACAACAAGTACTATAGTACCCTACAATACTATGGTAAAACGAAGCAAACGGGGACACCAGTTATAAATCTGGAGTACGGATCTATAAATCGAGAACCTTACAAAGTGTAGGTTCAGGCAATACTTTCCTTAAATTTTGCGGGAGTGGTCTTGGCAATTTTTTTAAAGGCGGAATAAAAGGTCGATTTGGAATTGAATCCACAATCATAACCTACCGCTTCCAATTTGATCTGTGTGTTGCAGCGGATCATTTCTTTGGCCTTTTCAATACGGTATTCATTGATTAGAAAGGTAAAGCTCTTACCCATATTATCATTGATCAATTGGGACAGGGTGTGGGGCAAAATATTCATTTTTTTTGCCACGTCGGGAAGTCTAAGATTGGCATTGGTATACATTTTTTCGTCCTTCATCAATCGGTCGAGTGCCGCTACGAGTTTTTCGGCTTCAACGGGCGCAATTTTTTTATTTGCGTATTTATGGGGTTGCGTAAAAAGGGCCCCTTTGGTCCTTCGAAAATAAAGTAATAGAAAAAACAGATAAAAAATCAATGAGAAGGATAAGGCCCCTACAAGGTAGGAAGTATAAGCGACCGTACTGAACGCCACCCAGATGATAAGGTTTCCTGTAAAAACGCTCAACAACCAAAAATCTAAACTTGATATCTTTTTGTTTTTCTTAATAAGGTCCTTTAGCAGAGGCCGTATTATCCAAGCGGTTCCAATGATATATCCCGCCCAAATACTATAGATAATGGTCATCCAATGGATGTTGCCTACCAGGCAGGGATTGTGAGTTTCAGGGAACAATATTCCGATGAAGATCGCTAGTGATAACAGTACCAAAAAATGGATTTTCCATAAGTGGATCTTGGAATTGGGTAAAACAACGGACTTCATATAAAAATAAAGGGAAGGCCCGATCAGTATGCATGCCGTAAGACCGAATTTGATAAAGATTATGGACAAATCATCATTAAAATAATAAAACACCGATTTGCCAACACGAATGGCAAGCATGAGCAACAGAAAACCCAAAAAGAAGTTGGAAATTGTTCTGGGGCGTTTGATAAAGAAAAAGTACAAACTGATCAACAGCGCGTTAAAAACACCCAATGCGCTGAAAAAGAAAAGGAGTTCACTGGAAAAATTCATTTTTTGAAAAATGCTTAACAGCTGTTGTACCCAAAAATAGGTAAAATCGATACAACGCTCACTTTTGATAGCCAAAGCTGTAATTTGGGGTACGGACTAGAGCTAAAAACAAACGTCTGGGGCCGGATTCTTACTCCAATATGGTATGCGCTATACGTTTTTCGTTTCCTAAAGTGTCAATAATGGTTATACGCGGTACGTCCAGGGTATCCACATATATTTTTATACGTTCCTTACCTTTGGAATCATAGAGAAACAGGCCTACGTTTTTATTTTCTTCCCTGCCCAAAAACATACGATACACATTGATTTCCGAGTCGATGTATTTTTTGAATTTTAAGTATGCTTTTTGTTTTTCTTCTTCACCAAGGTCTTTAATATCCTCTTTCAATTGTTCAAATAGCGTTTTAACGCGAATAGAATCCGAACGTTCCCTTAAAAACATACCGTACCAGCGTTTCCATTCATCACCATCTCTGTATTCATCTTTCGTTATTGCCAAAATCTGGTCATTTTTCTGCTGGTCAAAAGTGATGCCGGAAAAGCTTTCTTCGTCATTGCCATCATAATAAATACCGCCGACTTCATCGCCTACGCGATTGAAAAAAATAAGACCAGGTAGGTCTCGTTTGGAATCTGGATAATGCGGTACACCATGTGTAGTGGCCAGTGCCTGCTGTTCGGGATTGCTGATCGAAACATATAGGTTACCATCAGG
This sequence comes from Maribacter sp. 2-571, assembly GCF_050589625.1. Lineage (NCBI taxonomy): Bacteria > Pseudomonadati > Bacteroidota > Flavobacteriia > Flavobacteriales > Flavobacteriaceae > Maribacter > Maribacter sp. 2-571. The sequence goes on from NZ_JBNGOP010000012.1 coordinate 19,283, forward strand.
ACCGACGATACTCAAGCGTTCCACTTGTAATTCTTTTGGTATCTCCTGCGATTTTACGTGCTGATAACCCAAGAAACAAACGATACCTAAAAGAACCATGGTATTAATGGTCAATAGTATTTTTCTCATGTAAAGTTTTATTTTCAATGATTATTGATTTCCATACAATTGGAGTCAGATAGCCCCAAAAAACATTGTTTTAAGGGTTGAACATGTTCAAAAGTATAGATAAATAAGCCAAGTTCTCCCGGATTAAAATCCTTAAAGTTGTAACGGTTTGCAAATAGGTTACCGTTTTATCACTTAAAAAGGTTATCCTTACTATCATACTGAGGAATACTTTGTCTGTCGCTGTAGAATGTGATACTCTAAAAACGTAACTCACTGTCCTATTTTCGTGGGGATTATACTTGCTAAACTTTACTCTTTCGATTTCGTCATAAATCAATATCTTAGACACTAGTAGGGACATCGATTTGTTTAAACGAATTTGATAAATACGTTGTTAAAAATAATAGCGATGTACTTGGTTCGGACAAACAAACCAAATTTCTATTTAATCTTCCCTTTGAATGATGACCAAATCAAAACTAGTTTTACTTTTTTTACTGTTCGGGTTTGTTAAGAACTTTTCTCAGGAGAAAGCCATAAAAGAAGATACCCAACTTGGAAAAGTAAAAGCGGAAAGCTTTCTAAAAGTACTTCAACAGCATTATGCGAATGGCGACTATCAATTGCATAAAAACTACAGCGACTCCCTTCTTTTAGTTTCCGAGAAATACGGCCTGACCAAAATGTATATTTTGGCCTTGAACAACCAAGCGGTGTACTACAATAATCGTAGTGAGAAGCAATTGGCTATTGAACGATATCATCTTGCGCTAGAGAAATGTAAACTTATTCCAAACGATTACCGTCCCAAAGCAATTGTTCTGGTCAATATGGGAAATACCTATCAGAATATCGATGCGCAGAACAAGTGCATAAAAACAATGGAGGAGGTGTTGTCCATTGCGGATAAACTGAAAAACCCCGATAAGATCAAAGCAGCGGCGTTAATAGGATTATCAAATAGTTATAACAAGTTAGGGGATTTAAAACCTGCCTTGGAATATGCTTATCAAGTAAAAGCTCTGGGCGAAAAATTACAGAACGAAAGTTTTATTGCCACATCTTTGACCAACATCGCCGATATCCATGTTAAACTGAAACAGTATACGAAGGCAATTGAGGCCACCACGGCCGCATTGGAACTATCCGTTTTGAAAAAATCTGTTAAGAGTAGGGGCTGGGCACTGTTAAATAGGGGTATTGCAAATTATCACCTGAATAATTTAACCGCCGCAAAGGAGGATTTGTTGGCCTGCGAAGCGCTTTCTGGCAAAAAGAATATTGTAGAAATAGAGATGTACGCCCACAAATATTTGGCGATGCTTTACGAGAAAAATAAAGATTTTGAAGCTTCTTATGCAGAGCAAAAAGAGTATTCCCAATTAAAGGAAAGGCATGAAAACGATACGAAAAGTGCTACTAAAAAAGATTTAAATACAAATATCGCAGCGCAAAACAAAAAAATAGAAGCAAGTGAGCAAGAGCTGATAGACCTATCTGAAAATAGTGCTCAAGTAAAATTTTGGGGCGTTACTATGCTAGTACTTGCCACGCTGACTATACTCTTTTTACTGATCAGAAGAAGGAAAATCAAGAAAGAACACGCTAAGTTACGTACTCAACAGAAAGCACTATTGGCATCTTTATCGAACCTTGGGAATACGTCGAGTACGCTTTCGATAGAAACTGATAAAAAAGCCGCAAGTACTAAAAAGCCATACGAAAACTCTTCGCTCACCGAGGCGGATAGAACACGCTACAAGAATAAAATTTTAGCATGCATGGAAAATGACAAACCCTATTTGGATGCTGATTTAACGCAAACCAATTTTGCTTCTAAAATAGGTATTAGTAGTTATCATTTTTCCGAGGTACTGCATTATGGTTTTGAACAAAATTTTTACAACTTTATAAACGCTTATCGTATAGTAGAAGCACAAAATTTAATTAAACAAACAGCACATACTGATGTTAAAATGATAGCGATAGCGTTTGATTCCGGCTTTAAGAACAAAGCATCCTTCAACCGAGTCTTTAAAAAGCATACAGGGCTTACGCCATCGGAATACAAGAAAACACTTTAATCAAGATGCTTTTTAAATTTATTATAATGATGTAGCATTGATTATAACTTTTTCGTGATGAAAATAATGATGCTATCAGCAATGTCATATGCTTTCCCTTTGTACTCTTCTACCATTTTAACTTTGAAATCGCGCGTATAGAAATGGAATTATTTTTTAGTTGTTCGAGGCAAAAAATGGAAGCATAGTCTTAGCTACGGTTAGATCCCCAGTCAAGCTGGGGACAGGCTTTTAACGAAGAACAGTTGAAAAAGAAACGATTTATTAGTGCTATTTCAAAGTTAAAATGGTATTACACCCTGTATGCCGTGGAAAAGGTGATTGGCAGAACCACCTTAAATGCCAGCAAATTTTGGGATTTTGGAAGTGAAAAAATCAAAATCGTAGTTACACAAAGAGACGGCGAAATGTTTTACGGGGATGATGAAACTCCGGTAAAACCAAAAGTATAGCGAAGCACATCAACACATTTTCACCAACAGCTTCGACCAGGGATATTCAATAGATAGAAGAACTATCTATTCCAGGGGATTCTAAAGAAATGGGTTCATTGTTCAACTTCATTTAAGATACATACCAAACAGATTATATCACCAAAGTCAAAGGTATCGGTAGGAGTGGTAGTTCAGAAGAAATAAATGGCCTCATAAAATGCTTAGATTATGAAAAACTACTCAAGCTAAGCACTATGCAAAACAAACTGATGGATGTAACGGCGATCTATGCCGATGCCGATGCTATTGAATTTAGACGGGCATAAATTTTTTCAATCTGCACAGCGATTGTTCACAAAAGGCCAAAAACAGGTAACATTCCCATGAATGATACCTGTTTTTGGCAATTCGTACTCCCTTCCAAACGTTCTAAAACTAATTTCAACTGACCTTGGTAATACAGGTAATGGTGTTTGGTGATTTTAACCCAACAGCAATATTAAGCACTCAAAAAAATCATGCACTAATGACGTTCAAAGCTGTCTCGATAAAGGTGTTACTTTTTCAAATTATACTATTTCTTAGTGTTCCATTTACCCTAGGGTTTAACACACCGATTGAAAATAAAAGTGAAGCCCCTATGGGTACCATTCCTTTTATAACCACTTGGAAAACGGACAATCCAGGAGATACAAACGACAATCAAATACGAATAGCAACTGCTCCAAGTTCCACCTACAATTATACGGTAGATTGGGGAGATGGGAATATCACTATCGGGGAAACGGGCGATGCCACCCATACCTATGCCGATCCAGGAACATACATCATAAGTATAACGGGATTATTTCCCAGAATTATATTTGGCAATGACGATGATCAAGAAAAATTATTGACCATCGAGCAATGGGGCAACAATCAGTGGGCTTCTATGGAGGAGGCTTTTAAAGGATGTAGCAATCTTACGGGAAATTTTACGGATGTTCCAGACCTATCCAATGTTACCAGCATGCGACGCATGTTCGACGGTTGTACCTTATACAATTCGGACATGAACAATTGGGACGTTGATAACGTTACCGATATGAGACAACTTTTTCAGGCGGCGGCTTCTTTTGATTCGGCTATTGACGCTTGGAACGTAAGCAACGTAACATCAATGCAGGGAATGTTTGCGCGAGCCACTTCTTTTGATCAAGATATCGGAAATTGGAATACTTTAAATGTTACGGACATGTCAGGTATGTTTTACCTGGCCTCGACTTTTAATCAAGATATTAGTTTTAAGCCCGGTATGGGCATACCGACGGGTGATGCTTGGAATACGGTGAACGTAACTACAATGCGCACTATGTTTAACGAGGCAACGGTATTCAATCAAGATATTGGCAACTGGAATACCGCGAATGTCACCGAAATGGATGCCATGTTCCTGAGAGCCTATGCTTTCAATCAAGACATCGGAAATTGGAATGTGGGTAAGGTAATAGGAATGACGCAAATGTTGAATAGAGCAACAGCATTCGATCAAGATTTGAGTATATGGAATGTTAGTAGTGTACAAAGTTTTGCTTTAATGTTTGCACTTGCAAGTGCTTTTGATCAAGATATCGGCGGATGGGATACCTCAAGTGCTACAACTATGTGGCAGATGTTCTCCGGAGCAAATAATTTTGACCAAAATTTAGGCGGATGGAATGTTTCGAACGTTATTGATATGAGAAACATGTTTAGCGGGGTGACCCTCTCAACCATTAATTACGACGGCCTTTTAATCGGTTGGAATACACAAACCCTACAACCAGATTTAGAGTTTAGCGGCGGTGGAAGTCAATATTGCGAAGGTGCCGCGGCGAGGGCCAATATGATAGCCTCCGACGGATGGGCAATAGCGGATGGCGGCCTTAGCGGTCCAGCAGTAACTGATTTAGCCGACCAGACGCAAGCAGATTCCTATACCTTACCTGCTATTACTGGAACGCAGCTAACAGGTAATGAGGCTTATTATACCGGAACCGACGGGGGTGGTACAAGATACGATATAGGAGCGGTAATTAATTTTTCGGACTTCCCTAGCTATCCCGTTACCCTATATATCTATGATGGCACTGGCTCTTGTTCAAGTGAAGAATCCTTTGAGTTGAACATTACGAGTACTCCTGACTCTGGAGCTTTTATCACAACATGGCGAACCACCGCTACCAATGAAGAAATTATAATTCCTACCACAGGAGGTGGTTATAACTACACTGTGGATTGGGGTGATGGTAACACTACTACCGGTGAAACAGGTAATGCTACACATACCTACGCCATTCCAGATACTTATACTGTTAGTATCACAGGGGATTTCCCTAGAATTTATTTCAATACCAATGGAAATCCTACGGCAACGGACAATTCTGCCAAAATCTTGACTATCGAAAAATGGGGCGGCAACCCTTGGACTTCTATGTTCAAAGCGTTTACCGGCTGTATTAATTTGACAGGGAATTTCTCCGATAAACCTGACTTGTCCAATGTTACCAATACCTCGGGAATGTTCGCTACCTGTAGACTTTTTAATTCCAATATAGATGATTGGGACATGAGCAATGTTACCAACATGGCATTTATGTTCCAAAACAATGCCAGCTTCAATCAACCGCTAAACAGTTGGGATGTTTCTAGTGTAACCAATATGTTTATTATGTTTCAAGGAGCTGTAATTTTTGACCAGACTCTTGACAATTGGAATGTAGAAAACTTGACCAATGCTGACAGAATGTTTGATAATGCAACACTTTCTACGGCCAATTATGATGCTTTATTGATCGGTTGGAACGCACTGGATCTACAACCCAATGTTATATTTAGTGGTGGAAATAGTCAATACTGTGAAGGTGCGACCGCTAGAGCCAATATGGTAACTTCTGATGGATGGGATATAACAGATGACGGACTGGCCGGTCCTACCATAACAGTTTTGGCCGACCAGACGCAAACAGATTCCTATACCTTGCCTGCCATTACAGGAACAAAACTAACAGGTAATGAAGCGTATTATACCGGTACCGACGGGGGTGGTACAAGATACGATATAGGAGCGGTAATTAACTTTGCGGACTTCCCAAGCTATCCCGTTACTCTATATATGTACGATGGCACTGGCTCTTGTTCAAGCGAAGAATCCTTTCAATTAACTATCAATAATACCGGGACGCCCGTTCCCGATAGCTGTTCGGACCTGACAGGCCCAATGCCCAATGAAACCGATGTCGCCACGGATGTGGGAGGTATCTCTTGGAGTGCCGTTAGTGGTGCAACGGGGTACAGGGTTTCGATAAACGGAAGTACCAGTAATGTGAACGACATCACCGATCAGAATGTTACGGGAACGTCTTTTACCTTGCCTGGCGATTTTAACAATGGAGAGACCGTGTCGGTGACCATTGTCCCGTTCAACACTACCGGTGATGCCGTAGGCTGTGCTACACCCCAAAATTTCACTATTGTTACTACCACCCCAACAGTTCCCGATAGCTGTTCGGACCTGACAGGCCCAATGCCCAATGACATCGATGTCGCCACGGATGTGGGAGGTATCTCTTGGAGTGCGGTTAGCGGAGTAACGGGGTATAGGGTTTCCATAAATGGAAGTACCAGTAATGTGAACGACATCACCGATCAGAATATTATGGGAACGTCCTATACATTACCTGGCGATTTCAATAACGGTGAGACCGTATCGGTGACCATTGTCCCGTTCAACACCACTGGTGATGCCGTAGGCTGTGCTACACCCCAAAGTTTCACTATTGTTACTAACACCCCAACAGTTCCCGATAGCTGTTCGGACCTGACAGGCCCAATGGCCAATGATACCGATGTCGCCACGGATGTGGGAAGTATCTCTTGGAGTGCCGTTAGCGGAGCAACGGGGTACAGGGTTTCCATAAACGGAAGTACCAGTAATGTGAACGACATCATCGATCAGAATTTTATGGGAACGTCCTACACATTACCTGGCGATTTCAATAACGGAGATACCGTATCGGTGACCATTGTCCCGTTCAACACCACCGGTGATGCCGTAGGCTGTGCTACACCCCAAAGTTTCACTATTGTTACTACTACACCAACAGTTCCCGATAGTTGTTCGGACCTGACAGGCCCTTTGGCCAATGATATCGATGTCGCTACCGATGTGGGAAGTATCTCATGGAGTGCCGTTAGTGGAGCAACGGGGTATAGGGTTTCCATAAACGGAAGTACCAGTAATGTGAACGACATCACCGATCAGAATATTCCGGGAACGTCCTATACATTACCTGGCGATTTCAATAACGGTGAGACCGTATCGGTGACAATTGTCCCGTTCAATGCCACCGGTGATGCCTTAGGCTGTGCTACACCCCAAAGCTTTACTATTGAAACAGCGGATGAACCTGTAATACCTGCATGCACGGAATTGATAGCGGAACTAAATAATGCCTCTGAAATTCCCGTTACGACAAATATCGCTTGGAATACTATTGACAATGCGGATGGATATTGGCTATCTATTAGGACAGCTGCCAATGAAATACTACTTCCGGAAACTGATTTAGGAATTTTAACGACCTATTCCCTATCTGAAGAGTTGCCTTTTTCCACTACCATTCTTGTTTCGATTACCCCTTACAATTCAGAAGGAAACAACGATTCGTGTCCTGAACTAACTTTTACTACAATGACGGAGCCCGAAGAGCCTGTTGAAACAGACAAAACTAAATATGGCTTTTCACCTGATGGTGACGGGATCAACGATTTTTGGGAAATCGATGGTATCGAACAATACCCGACGAATACTGTTACCATTTATAATCGATGGGGCGATGCCGTATTCCGAATCGACAATTATGACAATGCTGGCTCCGTCTTTAATGGAGATGCAAACCTTAAAACCAAAATGGGAGCTGGTAGGTTGCCTGCAGGCACCTATTTCTTCGATATTCAAATTGAAGGAGAAACGATTTCCAAGAAAACAAAAGGGTACGTGGTCATTAAGCGATAAACCAATGAAACCAAATCGAAAAATTGGCAGACGAGTACTAGGTGTTCTGCTGCTATTTCTGTCTTACCATTCTGTTTTCGGTCAACAGACCGCTACTTATCCAGAATATAATTTTAATCCGTTTATCATTAATTCCGCTTATGCGGGATTATTACCTGATGCAGAAATGACCGTGAGCAATACAGGCTTCAGTTCTTTTGAGGGTAGTCCAAAAAATCTAAGTCTAAGTTTTCATACGCCTTTGAACGACGGTAAAGTAGGACTCGGCGCAGGTTTGGTACGCGATGAAATAGGGGTGACGACGGCTACCAGTGTATTTGCGGCCTATTCGTATAAAATATTTTTTGATTTCGAAGATGACAGACCTTATTGGCAAATTTACCAACCCGGCACCCTTTCTTTTGGTATTACGGCAGGGGCACAACAATATCAGGATAATTTACTGGAACTGGGTATTACGGATGACCTGAGATTTGGTCGGAATATCAACGCAACAATCCCTATGGTGGGCGTAGGCTTTTTGTTCAATCATGCACGTTTTTACGCAGGTATTTCAACTCCGAACTTATTGGGGGATCGATTCGCTTCGGATGAGAACCTAGAATTGGAAAGTCCAATTTACGGCTATTTTGGATATCGTTTCTACAACAATCGTTTTGAAGATTTTATGCTAAAACCGAGTGTCTTAATAAAAACGGAGAAAGGTGCTCCGCTACAAATTGATACCAATGTATCCGTTAGTTATAAAAACCGGTTTGAACTAGGTGCAGGTTACCGATCTAATACATCAATAAACCTTTTAGCAGGAGTTTATCTTATTAAAAACTTTAGATTGTTATACTATGCTAACATCGCTGCAAAAGCGTCACCGTTCGGCAACACCCATGGAATTTTGTTAAGTTACCGTTTTGGCAAAGGGTATACCGACTAATTATTGCTTTTTTTACCGGTATGTTTAAAGAAAAAGCTAAAATAAATGTAATCGTTAAATGAAATACTGGTTTATTTTTCGATGCAGTATCTAACGAACCCCTACTGTATATAGTCTCAAAGGGTCAAGGTGTAAAAAAGGTGTAAAAATATTTTAACATTTTCCCGTAGTTATAGCGAAAATATTTCCGCGCAAAACTTTAACACTTTAAAGGTATGAAATTCGTCCGATTTTGATGAAAAATTAGAGTTTTTCACAATTCAGAAATTCTTAGTCTCTACTTTTTAAATTCCAAGAAGGTTGAATTAGGGTTTAGTAAAAATGCGAGATAATTATCAAAATTTACTACTTATCTCGCATTTTTACTAAGGTATGTTTTATTTCTGACTCAAATATTTTGTTTTACATTAAATGAATACCTTTTGAAGGTATAATACGTATAGAAAAGTTAACCCTATTTGTAGTATGGTTATTTGAACCTAGTTACAGGATTTTTCTTAGTTGGAAAAACACGATATATATTTATGGCTTCTTTTTCAAACTTATAGAGAATGACGTAAGGAAATTTCTTAGAAGGCACTTGTCTATATCCCTTGTAGATAACCTTAAACATTGATGGATTATTTACTACATATTCCATTGTCCTTTCAATATCATTCAAAAATGTATTAGCTAGTTGATTTGAAATTTTGGAGTAATAATCAAAAGAATCTGCAATGTCTAATTTAGCGTCATTCTCAAAAAGGACATTGTATTTATGTTCCATTTCTGTTTTTTGCAAATTTCTTCACGCTTTCCCATGAATGAAATACAGCGTCACCCTTTACTTCTTTCTCTGTAGAAATATCTAGGACTCGTTTTTGGGCATCGGTAAGTTTATAATCCTTTATTCCAAACCAATCTTCTGGAAGCAAATTGAATAATTGCGTCTTCTCTTTTAGAGATAGTTCTTCAAACGCTTTGGCTAATTGCGCTACGGTTATATTTGGTGTTTTCGCCATATATCAAAGATATAGAATATTTTTTTGACCTCTAATATAGTTGCTCTTCAAGTATATCCCTCCATTGGATAAACCCCTTTTTATCATCAGAATAATCATGGATAATTCGGCTAAAGTTTATGGGTTGAGATTCAAGATACGCCTGCCTGCCGTGGTTTCTAATTATATTCAATGCTAAATCGACCGAAGATAGGTTTTCTTTTAAGGTCGAGCTATTTTTATCGAAATGCCAAATATAAGTAGCTTCCTCGGTATCTAGAGTTTCCAGAACCACATGGAATTGGTGATTTCCGACCAGCAGGAAAACAAAGGAAAAGGGATGAAGTACAAATCGAAGTTTTAAAATTGAGCGGGCATGATTGTCGGCCAAATAACGTAGTTGCCGAAAATGTCTTACATCTTTCTTTGAGAGGATGTCCTCCAATAATTCATGTTCAGACGGATAAAGCCTTTGAACTTCATCTTCCTCTTTTATTGTATTGGGTTCATCTTCGGTATTAGCTTTTTTAATAAAAAATCTCTTTTCCACAAACTTAAACCTTACACTTTCCAAGACTTCACGTTTTATCCTTTCCAAGTCGTTGGAAGTTGCTAATTGGGCTACTAAAATACCGTTGTCAAATTCTGCAGAAATTTGTATTTCAACGGTTTTGGAATCCAACACTTTGGCAAAATAGGGTTTTAGTACCTCGAACTCTGGACGGATATAATCATTTTCGATTTCGAATTCCAACCCGTCGGTAGACATGCTACTTATGTGGACAAATGCAATTGTGCCGAAACGAAAATCGAGCTGTTCAATAGGTACTTTAAGAGTTGTGCTTATGGAACTACTATTTTGCACTTCGGGAGTTAGGGTGAGGGCATCATCAAAAAGCGTAGCTTGCCTATCCAGATTTCGGTAGTAGGTTTTTTTTTTGAGAAAAAGCCGATTGAGGTATTCAATCTTATAATCCCTGTAATCATAGATCAACGGGGCTATTTCGGAACGCTGTACCCTTCCTATATATTGAATCAGTTTTCCCTTGAAAGAAAAGGATAGACCAGAAACAGGCAAGTCACGTTTTGTAGATCGGTGCCTTCTCCAAAGAGCTGACCCGTGGTAATCAGGATTTGATAGTTTCCTGAATTGAGGATTTTCCATTTTAAACTTTTATCGCTTTCCGAATCGTCCCCACTTAATGCGATAACCTCAAATTTTTGCTTTAAAAACTGGTATAATGTTGCAATATGTTCTTTTCGTTCTGTAATTACTACCGCACGTTTACCAGTACTTACTTCTGAGGTTATATCGGCAACGATGTTTCTGTTCCGTTCCGAATCATGTACCAACACTTTGGACAAGGTTTCGAAAGTATCTGTTTTTGAATTAAAGGGAACATCTAGACTTGTATTCCTGATGATAACCCGTGCTTTTTTAAAGGTTTCAATATCCTGAGGTTTGATTTTGGCTATCAATTCTCCCAAATGGGCAAAAATCAGTTTGCCATCGCTATTTTTTCTAAAGGGTGTCGCGGTAAGTCCATATTGGTAATAAGGGGAAAGTTTGGAAATGATAGACGCATAGGATTTGGCGGGAATGTGATGACACTCGTCAATAATAATGGTCTTGAATATTTTTGAAATTTGAAGATTATCTATTTTTTTGCCCAGACTTTGAATCATTGCTATGGTAACTTGCTTACCTATTTTCACTTTACCCTGTCCGATTTTACCAATCTGATTTTTAGGTAATCTCAGAAAAGCTTCGATACGTTCTACCCACTGGTTCAAAAGCTGTTTTCTGTGAACAATGATTAATGCTGGTTGGCATTTGTCTGCAATTATTTTTAGTCCGATTATAGTTTTTCCAGATCCGGGAGGTGCTGCGATTACTCCAAAGTCTTTTTTAGAAATAGCTGGTAGTACTGTTTTCTGGTGTTTGAGCAACTCAGTGCTGAAAGTAAAGGTTATGTCTTCCGTTTTTTTTCTTTTGTCCTGAAAATTAAAATCGATTTTTTGTTTTTTACAAAATCGAAATAGTTGTCCGATAGCTCCTCTCGGAAGAACGACCTCATTTTTTGCTTCCGAAACAAGATTGAAATACCTATCGGTGTCCCGAGTGTTTCTTCCTATTTTCTTCTTTATGAAATAGTCCGGGTTTACTACATTGAATGTATCCTTTATAAAATTGACCAAGGGTGTGGACAAGCCCGTCTTTTGGATTCGAATTTTGTTGTCCAAACGTATGACAAGAATGTTGTCAGATAAAGAGGGCTCAAGTCCGTTAGCATCGTTTTTAACAACCTCATTGTATAAAACATCAAGTTCGTTGATTTTTAGTCTTTTGATTTGCTCTAAGAAATTCCATTGATTTTCATATGGAGCTAAAGATTTGGGGTCGATAAAGCAGCTATTGCCCTTTTCAATATTTGGATGATGTAGGGGTAAGGCTATAAGGTTACCCAAACCCTTTCCAGAAAGGAAATCTTGATTGGGGAACAATCTGTCAAAACTTGAAGTTTTATCGAATATGGAAAATGTTCCACTTTTTTCGAGTAGTTGTTTAAAGATGGCCCTGCTTTTGGCGGCGGGGTAAGCTGCTTCAAAAAATATCCAAACGTGTCCACCGTTTCCGGAACGGGAACGTTCCAAATATGCTGGAATATTTTTGGACTCACAAAGCGAAATAAAATCCCTGCATTCCTGTATCCAGTTTTGCTTATCAAAATCAGCTACAATGAATATGGAAGTATTGTCTTTTAATAGTGGGTAAAGGCCTATTTGCTGTTGGCCTTCCAAATGTTTGAGAATCTGATTGTCGTTCAAGGACAAAAAGGATTTTTCGGTAAAGTCCTTAAATGTTCCCCCATTGATTTTATGCAGTCTATATCGGTACGGATCATAAAAGTAGGCGGGCATATAGCCGCTTTTGGCTCCTTTTTCCCATCTGATGGCAAAAACATCGTCCCTTCCTCTAAATAGGGACTTAAATAATTGAATATCTTCTTTGCTTTCCAATTCAAAGGCTATTTTGACCATTAAGTGGAATAAAAATAGCGATAAATTGGCGGTTAGAATTTAAGTAGTTGTATGGCTAATCGTGCGGTGCCGAGGGTGTTGGAAAACTCATAGGTTTTTCAACTTCCGTAGGAACATGGATTTGCGAGACGATAGCCTATTTTAATGTTAGTATCAAATAACAGTCAAATAAGCTAGTACCGATATATGTTGACTTTATTGAGTAGTCAATAATAATAACAGGAATGTCGTCAAATAAGATTAGAAACTATAATTCCATTTTAAATGTCAAGTTTTTTACACAAAAAACTTGACCTGTTGGCCTTTAGTTCCGTTTCGGAAGAAAGAATTGAATGGGTAGTTCGTGAATAAACTAGGCGATACTATATTGTAACCCTTTTACCTTGCGGGCATTTAAGAAGCCCGCAAGGTAAAAGGGTTACATACACAATGCAACTAAAGTTATCAGTACTTATTAAAAAATGTCCAGTTTTTTAATAAATAAACTGGACATTTTAAATACCTTTGTATAAATATTTTCCAATGAAAACCTCTGAATATATTGAAGATAAGATTAATAAATTGCCCAAAGGGTATGTGTTCACCTATATAGATTTTATGAATGAGGTGAGTAGGAGGGAAGCTGTCATTAAACATTTGAATAGAATGGCTACTTCTGGTAAGATAAACAAGCTATCCAAAGGTAAATACTTCAAACCACAGGAAACTGTATTTGGTACTTTGTTGCCAGACCAACGTCAAATTGTAAAAGACCTGTTAGAAGAAAACGGAAAGCTTGTTGGCTATATTACGGGCTACAGTATTTATAATTCATTAGGTCTTACCACTCAAGTGAGTAGCGTAATACAAATTGGTAAACGGGAAATAAGACCATCATTTAAAAGAGGTCGTTTTAAAATTGCATTCATCAAACAAAAGAATACGATTAATAAAGACAATATTCCTTTGCTGCGATTGCTAGATGTTATACGCTATATCAAGAAAATACCAGATACTACTATAGATAAAAGTTGTACCCGTCTTATGACATTATTGCGTGAATTGAAATCTGATGAACAAAAACAACTCATAAAATTAGCTTTCAAGTATTCACCTGCAACTAGGGCATTATTGGGTGCATTATTAAGAGAGATTGATTGTAAAGAAGAAGCTGCAATAAGAGACCTTCAAGATACTTTAAACCCCATAACGGTTTATAATCTCAATATTTCTGAAAATGTATTGTCAAATGCCAAATACTGGAATATAAAATGAAGCTGCACGAAAACAAAGAACTTTTTGAACAGGCGGTAAAAGCTACCGCCGAACGTATGGATATTTTAGATATTTATATCGAAAAGGATTACTGGGTTTGCTATGCCTTAAAACTCATTTATGAAAGCGATATCAAGCATGAAGCTATATTTAAAGGAGGTACGGCATTATCAAAGTGCTATAAATACATCGACCGCTTTTCTGAAGATATTGATTTAGTGGTCTTGCGAAGAGAAGAAGAAACGGGTAATCAACTAAAGAACAAGCTTAAAAAAATAACCAAAGCGATTACAGCCCCATTTGTCGAAGTAGCTATGGAAGGCATTACCAATAAAATGGGAATGATTCGAAAGATAGCCTATAACTACCCAAAAACCTTTAAAGGAAATTACGGACAGGTACGAGATGTCATTATCATAGAAGCAACATAGCTAGGTTACTATGAGCCATATTCTAATAAAGTACTGAACACCTATATCTATGATATGATGGTTGCCACTAATCAAACAGCCTTAGCTGAAGAGTATGACCTATTGCCCTTTGAAGCTCTAGTATTAGATTCTATAAGAACACTTTGCGAAAAGATAATGAGTTTGGTAAGGTTCTCACATACCGAAACCCCTATAGTAGATTTGAACGCTAAAATCAGGCATGTGTATGATATTCATCAACTATTGAAAGATGAAGCGGTTCAAACGTTTTTTAATTCGGATGATTTCGATACAATGCTGCTGAAAGTAGCTGCCGATGACGTACAAAGCTTTAAGAACAATAACGAATGGTTAATACATCATCCGAAAGACGCTATGATTTTCAAAAAACCTAAAGAAACTTGGAATCAACTAAAAGACACTTATCAGAATGATTTTAAGTTTTTGGTGTATGGAGAATTACCAAAAGGACATAGCATTTTGTCAACGATTATAGAATTGTCAGATAGGTTGCTTCAAGTGAAGTGGAAAATAAAACAAAAAAACAGCTAATTAAACAACGCTAAGCCCATTATGACAGATACTCATTCCGCCTAAAAAGATAAACCAATTAAGAAAATGAAAAATGTGGTAAGGGGAGTTAAAATATTTCAGTATCTCAGGATAGCTGACATGCATTAATGCCAGTCCAAGAATATGGAAAGCCAGTCTGGGTTTTTCAATGTACTTATCCCATTTAGTAGCTTCATTGAACATAAATTGGGTAAAGACCTTGATATATACAATTAGCAACCTAACATATACATATGTAAAGCAGAATATGAGCAGATATGTAGTGATTAAAGGATTCATTGCTATCCAAAATTTATATCCAATTCAGGAATCATATTAGCCGCAGCCTTCATTTTTTCATCGATGATTTTAGCATATATCTGTGTGGTTCTTATTTCTCGATGTCCTAAGCGTTTTGATACGGTATAAATATCGGCTCCATTTTCTAGCAATAGCACCGCATTGGTATGTCGTGCACTATGAAAAGTAATATGCTTTGTAATTCCCGCGCGCATGCACCATGTTAGGATTTGCGCATTGAAATGTGCGCCATACCTCAAACCTTTAAATACCTTCTCATCTGGACTTCGTTGACTGCCTAAGAGTTTTCTTGCTTGCGCGGAAATATAGAGGTATTCAGCACTATCTGTTTTCTTTTGTCTGAATATCACCCTAGCACCATTTTCTTCATCGCGTACTTCCGACCATTTCATTTTATCAATATCGCCTCCACCGAAGTCCCGTTAGACAACTAAAAATGAAAGCATTCTTTAAAACGGGGTATTTGCAGTAGGCATTGGATAGTGATTGTAGTTCGGAATACGTAAGATATTCTCTTAGCGATTCAGCTTGCGCAGATGTCTTCACGGATTTAATTACATCTTGTTGGATAAAACTTTCATTGTACGCTTCCCTAAGGGCGGCTCTAAATTTGTTGAAATAGGTATACTTTGAGTTTTGGGATAGGGGAGTACCACTTTTCGTTTTAGCCTTCGTGTCTAAATATTTTTTAAAGTCCTTGATAAAATCGGTATCAATTTCGTTTAGCTCGATATGTTCAGGACAGAATCGCTCAATATGTTTAAGGGCAGCATCCCAATTCCCATAATTGGAATGATTTTCATAACGTTCATCTTTTAAACGTCTAAAATAATCTAAGAAAGTGATTTCACCTTTCTTCTCATTTTTGATATTGTACTTCCCTTTTATATAATCCGCCTTGCGAATGGTGAAAATATTTTTAGCCATCTGCATGGCTTCCTTATTCTTTCTTTTTTCATCTGCATTTTGAGGAATTTCAAATAAATACAACTGAAGATATTCAAAAGTTCTTTGATGACTTATGACACCATTTTCATCTTTCTTATATCCATTGTAGAATTCTAGGTATAAACTAGA
Source organism: Maribacter sp. 2-571 (assembly GCF_050589625.1). Classification (NCBI taxonomy): domain Bacteria; kingdom Pseudomonadati; phylum Bacteroidota; class Flavobacteriia; order Flavobacteriales; family Flavobacteriaceae; genus Maribacter; species Maribacter sp. 2-571. The sequence continues at coordinate 35,535 of NZ_JBNGOP010000012.1, forward strand.
TTTACCATTTTTCAATTTTTTCTGCCGTAGCTTTATTTTCATAATTATGTCTTACGAGGTGTAAATTTTTACACCTCGGGCTAAAAAAACCGTTTGAGGTGTAAATAAGGTGTAAAAATATATGAAAATAGGGTGAAAAAGGAAAAAATAGGAGTGCTAAATATTTCGTAACAATTTGATTTACAGTTAAATGAAACCAAATAGCGCCAAATGAAATTGGCAATTATTTCCCAATACAGAAATTAGCAAAAATGTTTCCTAGCAAATCGTCGGAGGTTATTTCACCTGTAATTTCACCAAAGTGGTGAAGGGCCTGCCGGATATCGATGGCCAACAAATCGCCGGAAAGACCTTCCGACATACCGAACTGTACTTTTTCTACCTCTTCCAAGGCTTTGAGCAGGGCATCGTAATGTCTGGAATTTGTTACGATGGTATCGTTGTTCTTGAGCCTACCGGTATTGATGAAACCTAGCAAGGTCTCCTTTAGGGCATCTATTCCCGAACCTTTTTTTGCCGCAATAAAAAGAACCTCTTTTGAACGGGAAGCCAAAGCTTCCTTTTCGCCAGAAGTCAGCTGATCTGCCTTGTTGGCAACGATGACCACCGGCTTTTCGGGATACCGCTCTTTTAAGGCCTCCGTTTCGGTCTTCAATTGATCTTCATTGTTTTTGATTTCCGTCGCCTCCTTTAAATAAAGGACCACTTGGGCCTTTTCAATTTTTTCATAGGTACGTTGTATCCCCATGTTTTCGATGACATCCGAGGTATTACGGATCCCGGCAGTATCGATAAATCGAAATCCGATGCCGCCAATGGTAATCTCATCCTCAATCGTGTCCCTTGTGGTACCGGCAATATCGGAGACCAAGGCGCGTTCCTCGTTGAGCAATGCATTCAATAGGGTGGACTTCCCTACATTTGGGGCACCGACGATGGCGACCGGAATACCGTTCTTTATAACATTTCCAATAGCAAAGGAATCCAACAGACTTTTGAGTACCGTCCGAATTTCGGACAACAATGTTTTGAACTGTTCGCGGTCGGCGAACTCCACGTCTTCCTCTGCAAAGTCAAGTTCCAATTCGATCAGGGAGGCAAAATTCAGAAGTTCTTGCCGCAACTGTTGAATTTTGTTGCTAAAACCACCACGCATCTGCTGTATGGCAATTTGGTGACTGGCCTCATTGTCCGAAGCGATCAGGTCGGCGACGGCCTCGGCTTGGCTGAGGTCCATTTTTCCGTTTAAAAAGGCCCTTAAGGTAAACTCCCCCGCGTTCGCCATACGACAGCCGTTTCGAAGGAACAATTCCAGTATTTTTTGTTGTATAAAGGGAGAACCGTGGCAAGAGATTTCCACCACATTTTCACCAGTATAGGAATGCGGACCATTAAAAACCGAAACCAACACCTGGTCCAACGTTTTGCTGCCGTCCACAATATGCCCCAAATGAACGGTATGGCTTTTTTGATGGGAAAGGTCTTTGTCCTTTATGGATTTGAACAGCGGCACGGTAAGCGTTATCGCATTTTTCCCGGAAATACGTAAAACTGCGATGGCACCTGCCCCGGAGGGCGTGGCAAGGGCGATAATGGCGTCATCTAATGGCATAGGGCAGGCAATACTAGAGCGTAAAAGTAAAACTAATTCGGTATATAAAAAGGAGAAAGACCGATAAATCCATACCGTTCCAACAGCTTGGTCGATCCTTAGTTTTCAACATTCTTAAAATGTAGTATCTTCGATATACCATTAACCATTGAAGTGGTTTGAAACCACTTGTTTAAAATCAATACCATGAGAAAAATTATCGTAGTGGCCCTATTCAGTTTTGGAGCCGTTTTTTTGGGTCGTGCCCAAGAAGTTGAACAGGCCCAGGATTCCATTGCTGTGGCCAAGGAGGCTCAATTGGCGCAGGAACAGGAGTTAAAAGAGGCCAAGGCCCAAGAAAAAGAAGCGAAAAAGAAAGAAAAAGAACTTAAAAAAGCCGAGAAAGCCCAAAAAAAGGCGGACAAGGCCGCAAAAAAAAGCGCTAACCTGACCAAGGCGATCGGCAAAAGACGGAAGGCCATCGATAAGTCAGAGGTAAAGATTACAAAGCTACAAAGCAAATTGGCCAAAGGGAAAAGCAGGGGGAAGCTTTCTCCTGTGGACGAGATGGAAATCAATAACAAGATCAATAAGCTTAAGGTAAGTATTGCCAAGGACCAGGAAAAACTAGCCAAGCTGGAGCGTAAGCAATGATGTTCCCCTGTTTGTAACGTTTTTGGGCAAAATGCGTCATATAGGCAATAGTAACCCCGAAAACAATCAAAAAATGGAACTCATCGATCAAAAATCAAGCGTACTTTTAAAAAAGGACAACCAAGTATTGGTTCTCGCGCACTTAGCTCAATTACTGACGTATGTCACCGGATTCGGAGGGCTTATCGTGCCGTTGTTTATTTGGCTGACCTCAAAGGATTCCGTATTGGGAATGGACGAACACGGAAAAGCGATCATCAACTTTCAGCTGGGCCTATTGTTGTTTACGGTGCTCAGTATTCCGGCCATTCTGTTATTTGGTCTTGGAATTTTAGGATTGATCTTTGTCGGTATCGTTGGTTTTATAATGCCGATAGTAAATGCGATACGGGCGAACAACGGAGAGGCCCCCAATTATTTTATGACCATACGGTTTATCTCCTAAGGGAAAGGCCAAAGTATATTAGGAAGCATGTTGAATTACCTATAGAAACCCGATGTTTGTTAAGAACATCGGGTTTTCTCGTATAATACCATTTTAAGGTAGAAAAGGTATTGTGATCATTTTCGTTTCGCGGTATTCACTTGATCACCATTTTTTCAGGACTCCAATAACCGATATGGCTTATGATTTTTCCGTTCTCGTTATAGGTTGTTACATTGATGCCTTCGAAGGTCGCTTCTTTTCCCTCTTTGGTAATCGCTTTTCCCATCCATTTGGAAGTGGCTACAAGTCCGTTGACATAAATATATTCGGGATACAGCCCCGCTGAGGTAAAGGCGGACATAAACTGCTCCCCAATTTCGATAATTTCCTCCCTGCCGTTGGGAGCCGGACTACCATAGGGGTCATTGATTACCGCATTGTCGGCAAAGGAATTTGCCCAAGTTGTGGCGTCACCACTTTGGGTGGCCTTAAAGTAGGCGTTTGTCCAGTCCAGTACTTGCTGATCCGTAATTTCGGAAACCTCACCTAAGATCACTTCCCCTTTTCCATCTTCAAAGAAACCGTTCACCGATGTTACGGTCAACCATCCTCTTGCGCCCTCATATTTTCCCGTTCCACCGGTAAACGTTCCGCTTACCTTTATGGTGACCTGACTGCCGTTTACCTCAAATTGTTCCGATCGATAACTTAGGAATAGGAGGTCGGTTTCGGGTGCCGAACCCTCAAATTCGAACATATTGATCTTCATGGTTCCACACAGCTCGTGGTTGCCATTGAACAGTAGGCGGTTCGCCGTGGCGCCATTAATATGGGTATTGCCTTTTTTACCGTTTTCAAATTCCCAATGCCAAGACCCGGTGAGCTGTCCGGCCTGGGCAAATAAAAATGGTTCATTGTTCGTTATGGAATATCCTTCTGCGAATTGATATCCTCCCTTTACATTGAATTTTAATGTTTCCTGTGCTTTCATAGTCGTAAATAATAATAGGGTTGCGATTAAAATAATATCCTTTTTCATTGAACTCGTCTTGAGTTTTTCTTTTACCTATGAACTTCGCATTTTGCGCCATAATTTCGACATTTTTAGCTTCCGTAGCTATGGCTATGCAATCGAAAAATGGCTTCATCATGACACAAAAGCCTTCGTTCTCGGTTCCAAACAAAAACTCAAGACGAGTTCATCTTGTTTGTTTTCATACCGTAAAAGTATGCCCGGAAATTCCGTTCCGATATAACAAAAAATGGAAACGATGTCCTATTTCTCGGAATGGGGGCTTTTCCGATAGTTGGCAGGGGTTTGTTGCGTGTTGGCCTTGAAGAATTTCCCAAAATGGGAGGGGGAAGCAAAGTTTAGGATGTATGCAATTTGCTTCACATCTTCCTCACCGTACTTTAATAGGTTTTTGGCCTCGAGCAATAGCCTTTGGTTGATGTAGTGCAAAGCTTTTTTTCCGGTGGATGCTTTTATGGTCTCGCTCAGGTGATTGGGCGTCACATGCAGCAGCTCTGCATATTCCTTAATACTTCTTTTGGAGAGGTAATAGTTGTTGATCAAGTTTTGATACTTCACAAAAAGCGCTTGGTTTTCGGGGAGTTTATCCACGGTTTTCACCCTTTTTTGATAGAGGTCCAAACATTTGTACAGCACCACTTGTAAATAATGTTTTAGGATCTGTTCCGAAAATGGGTTACCCTCTTTATAATAGGCGGCATAAAGCTCTGAGAAAATTTCGGTTACCCGGTCATTTTCTTCGGTCGCTATGGGAAATGCGTTTAGCTTATCAAGATGGAAGAAGTGAAATTGCTCCTGAAATTGGGATGGTTTTACGGGCAGGTAGTCCTGTTTGAAGTTTAAGATGTACCCATCGATTTTTTTGTCCCGTGCCCAAGAGTAAATATGATTTGGTGAAATAAAATAGAGGACCCCGTTTACAGTACGGATCTTTTGGTCGTTGATGTTCAATTCCGATGTGCCGAACCCTTGAATAAAGGATATCTGATGAAAATTTTTGGTATGGGGCCCTAGGGAGGCCAGGGTATCTTCGGTAAAATCGGAAAACCGATAAATGTGGAGGTCAGGGTTTGTGGTCCATACCGGTACGTTGATGTGCCGGTATAGATCGTTCATTTGTTCAAAATTCAGAATGTTTCCTTTTGGGGTCATTCCACTAGTGGCGGTATTCACATAAAAACCCGATGATCGTTACAAGCATCGGGTTTTTAAAGGTTGGTAATCGTTTTCGTTTAGCTGTTCAACATCACCGGCATAACCAGCATGGTCACGTGTTCGCCTTCGTCAAGCCCATCGACAGGGGTCAATATTCCGGCCCGGTTGGGCAAACTCATTTCCAAGGAAACCTCATTGGCGTTCAGGTTGTTCAGCATTTCGGTCAAAAAACGCGAGTTAAAGCCGATTTGCATGTCATCCCCTTGGTACGAACAGGTCAACCGTTCTTCCGCCTTATTGCTATAATCGATATCCTCGGCGGAAATATTGAGTTCCGCACCTGCGATTTTCAAACGTATTTGATGTGTCGTTTTATTGGAAAAAATAGATACCCTTTTCACCGAACTTAAAAACTGATTTCGCGAAATGGACAGTTGGTTCGGATTCTCCTTTGGAATTACCGCTTCGTAGTTGGGATATTTCCCATCGATCAACCTACATATCAGCTCGGTATCGTCAAAAGTAAACTTGGCGTTACTATCGTTATACTCTATGGTAACTTCGGATTCACTGCCCGCTAAAATGCCCTTGAGCAAGGTCAACGGTTTTTTGGGCATGATAAATTCCGCTACTTGTGAGGCACTGACGTCCGCCCTTTGGTACTTTACCAATTTATGGGCATCGGTAGCTACAAACGTCAGGTTTTCCGGAGAGAACTGAAAAAATACACCGCTCATTACGGGCCGCAGATCATCGTTTCCTGCGGCAAAAATGGTTTTGTTGATCGCCGTGGCCAAAATATCCCCCATAATGGTCGTTGCACTGGGGTTGGCCAGTTCAACGGCTTTTGGAAATTCCGCTCCGTCGGCATATGCCAAGGCATATTTACCGTGGTTCGAACTGATTTCTACCGTATTGTTGTCCTCTATAACAAAGGTCAGCGGCTGTTCGGGAAATGTTTTGAGCGTTTCCAACAATAACTTTGCCGGTACGGCGATGACCCCTTCGTTATCCGAATCTACATTAAGAACGGAACTCATTGTCGTTTCAAGATCCGAAGCGGAAACGGTCAGTTTTGTTTTGTTCAGATCGAACAAAAAGTTATCCAAAATCGGAAGGGTATTGCTGTTGTTGATGACACCTCCCAAAACCTGAAGCTGTTTTAAAAGATAGGTGCTGGATACTATGAATTTCATTTGCTGGTATATTTGTTTCTCATTGCCGTCGTTGTTGCCCTTTCCGATCGACCCGATACAGCGGGAAATCTTCAAAAAAACAAGACAAACAAAGATATTTGAATTCGTCTTTTTACCGAAACAAACTTATCAACAGCTAACGACCGTACTTTTGTTTTCGGAGATAGTTGAAGCCAAGCCCGAAAAGCAGTGTCAACAGCACTGGAAGTGCGATGTTTAGTAGTTGCCACTTCGTTTTTTGTGCTTCAATTTTAGTACCGTCCAAATGGGGGATGCGTACTTTTTTGTTGCGAATGTTTATAAGTCCGGTATCGTTTAAAAGGTAATTGAAGGTATTCACCAAAAATTCCTTGTTTCCGTAGTAATTGCTTGTCCATTTGTCGTACCCAAGCTCCAATGGCATTCCTTTGCGCAGTTGGTTTTTGATCAGGTCACCGTCCGATATGAGTACCAACTGTCCGTTTGTTCCGCTTTCCAAAGGGTTTTTTAGTCGCAACGGTTTTACCCTATTGGCAAACGCCGACCGGAACGCACCCTCCACCAATACGGCCAAGGGCTTATTGCCATCGGTATACCGTTCTTTTTTTGGCGGTTGGTTGATGGCCGAAAGACTGATCTGGCGGGGCGCCTTATCCGTTTTGGACAAAGGCGAACTCTGCAATAGAACGATCTTTTTATACCCATTGGGCAAGGTGTCGATCGAGCTTGCAAATTGGAACCGTAACGCCTCCAGATTGTTGTTGATGGGGTGGTCGTTCCGGGAGCGGACCATCGGATTGTACAACCATGGTACCGGCTCGTATTGCGATGCATTCCCTTCGCCGGTGGCAAGAACGATTTGGGTAAAATACATGTCGTTCACCAGATCGCTGTTCAAACGAACACCGTAATTGAAAAAAAGATCGGTAAGGTTCAGGTCACGTTGCAGTGCCATCGCCGTACCCGTTTCATTGAACAGACTGTCGATTTCCATGTTTACCTGGTCGATGAGCCATACCGTTTTGCCACCGTTTACCATAAACTGGTCTAGAAGGTATTTTTCCCCATCGGTAAAAGGCTCCGTCGGTTTGGCCAAAAGGGCAAGATCGTAGTTGTTCAGTTGGTCCAATGTTTTTTGCGGGGCTACGGCAACCGAATCCAAGGTAATTGCGCCGATATTATAGTAGTCCCTTACCGTGGTAAGGAAATCGGCGATATAGCGGTCGTCCAACTCTCCGTTTCCCTTGATTACAGCAATGCGTTTTTTTTCTTCCAACGAAATTTTTCGAAAAGCATCGGCGAAAACATACTCCAGTTGCTGTACCGAGTTATTGATCCGTTCCACATTGGTTTCGCCCTGTTTGGTCTTTAGCAGGGGAACCTTCACCGTTTTGTTGTTATAGTTTACCATGGCCCAAGGAAAAATGATCTCTTGGGATACCTTGCTATTGTCGTTGACCGTTACCCGGGTAGGGGTCAGGCCAAGACCTTGCAGTTCGGCAATGGTAGCGTCCACGTTTTCAACGCCTTCCAAGGGATCTACAAAGGTATACTTGATGTCGGCGTTCACCTGGGAAAATTGTGCTACTAGCTGTTCTACCTCTTTTTGGAGCTTTACAAATTCGGCGGGAAGATTGCCATCCAACAAAATATCGATGATAACTGGTGTCTTAAAAGTAGCTGCGGCTTCGATCGCGGGTTCGGATAGGGTATAGCGGCGGTCCTCCGTCATATCGAAGCGGGTATGGAGGAAGTTGGCGGCCACATTTACCAAAACGAGTACCAACAGGGCTTTTACGATGTAGGACAGTTTTGACTTCATTAGTTGTTGCTGTATTTCAATTGAAGTGTGGTCAAAAAGAGAAAAAATGCCGCTACGGATACAAAGTAGACCAGGTCCCTGGTATCGACTACGCCCCTGGCAATGCCGTCAAAATGTGCCTGCATGCCCAAATCCTTTACCACAATAGCGGTATTGCCTTCGGGGAAGAGCGTTGAAATGCCCTCAAAACCATAAAACAGGAAAAAACACAACAGTACGGCCACGATAAAAGCGACGATCTGATTTTCGGATAGGGTGGAGGCGAACAGGCCGATCGCTACATAGCAGGCCACTAAAAACACCATGCCGAAATAGGACCCTATGACCAGTCCGGTGTCCAAGTTGCCCACGGTTGTTCCCAGTTGCGACACCGTGTATGCATAAAGTGAGGTGGGTAACAAGGCGATCAGTACCAAGGCAAAGGCCCCCAAGAATTTCCCCAGTACCAGATGCCGGAGTCCAATGGGTTTGATCAGCAGCAACTCCAAAGTACCCAGCTTTTTTTCTTCCGAGAAGCTTTTCATGGTTATTGCGGGTATCAAAAACAAAAATACCCAAGGCGCCAATAAAAAGAAGTTGCCCAAATCGGCAAAACCGTATTCAAAAATGTTGAAACGTCCCTTAAACACCCAAAGGAAGAGTCCATTTAAGCTGAGGAACAGCCCAATGGTCAGATATCCGATGGAGGAGGTGAAAAAAGACTGTATTTCCCGTTTGAAAATTGCGAGCATTTTAAGGACTCAGTTTAAGGTTGTTATTTGCTGAAGGCTCCAAGCCTCCGGTCTGTCGGCGAAAAGCGCCTTGGTCTCGCCCCATACCTTTTTAAAAAAATCGGAATTGCGGTAGTTTTCCAAAGCTTCACCATCTTCCCAATGGCTATAGGTGAAAAAGGTGGCAGGGGCCGCTTTGTCTTGGTACAGGCTTAAATGGGAACATCCCTCACTGCTGCGTATCCGGTGCTTATGTTGTTCAAAAATTTGCTCAAAACTAGCAATATTTTCGTTTAAGAAGGTCATTTTTACGATTCGTACCAGCATTTAATAGAAATTTATGGTGACCATGTCCCTATAGTCCAACCCCAACAGCGTCGCGGCCCCACCAACGGTATTCAGATCACTTTTGTAGATGGCGAGTTCTATATATTGGGAGGAGTTGAACAGTGCGAGCAGATCTCCTGCACCCCTGCGATTGCTTTTTTCCAGATCAAAATTGATGATATCGCTGTAGCGGTGGTGTATCTTTTTTATTTTAGTGGTCCGTGCATTCAATTCAAAATCCCTTCCCTTTCGATAGGCATCAAAAAAGTTCTTATGGATATTGGTGACTACGTTTCCATAGTTGTCGATATACACGACATTGCCCACTATTTTGTTGCCCCCATCGGTAACGGTCGGGGCAAAGGCTTTAAGCTGTTTTAAACTGTCGAACGGTTTACCCACCACTTCTAGCGTACCGCCACGGGCCAAATGACAGGCCGCCTTTACGAAAACATCCAGTACGGGGAAAGAACCCCCTTCCGGATTGGGAATGTTGACCTGAACCACCTTTTCGGGCCGAATCTCCGAAACGATAAGCCCCATGACGCCGGTATTTGCCGTTATGAAGTAATGCCCGTCCACCAGCATGGCGATGTGTTGGTTTTCAGGAGTGGGTTCCGCGTCTACCCCCACAATATGGATGGTACCTTCCGGAAAACTTTTGTAGGCGTTTTTTACGATATAGGCACATTCATGTATGTTGAACGGACTGATACCATGGGAAATATCAACGATCTGCGCATCGGACAGTTCGGTATGGATACTTCCTTTTAAAGCGCCGACGAAGTGGTCTTTAAGTCCGAAATCGGTCGTGAGGGTAATGATTGCCATGCAGCAATGTTGATATGTTTTTAAACTACCAAACTATTTTTTTACTTAAGTTTGTTTAGAAGCTGTGCGGTAAAATTAGAATAAAAAAACAGCCTTCAAAAATTTATCTTTTTCCGAAACCCTAAAACTATCATATTCTTTGAACGAACTTATCTTGGAGTTGACCGAAATCAGTCCCAGGGACTTTTTTGGACAACGTAATGAAAACATCGACCTTCTTAAAAAATATTTCCCGAAACTGAAGATTGTTGCCCGTGGCAGTAAAATAAAAGTATACGGCGATCAGGAGTTGTTAGAGGAATTTGAAAGGCGGTTCGATATGATTACCGCACATTTTGTGAAATACAACACGCTTGACGAGAACGCGATCGAAAGGGTACTGACCAGTAATGTTTCCACCGATTACGAAGCACCTGAAAAAAGCGGGGAGACCCTTGTGCATGGCGTAAACGGGAAGCTGATCAAACCCCAGACGGTCAATCAACGGAAATTGGTGGATTCTGCCAAAAAGAACGATATGGTGTTCGCCATTGGTCCGGCGGGAACGGGAAAGACCTATACTGGGGTGGCCCTGGCCGTAAAGGCACTCAAGGAGAAACAGGTAAAACGCATCATTTTGACCCGGCCGGCGGTCGAAGCGGGGGAGAACCTTGGTTTTTTACCTGGCGATCTTAAGGAAAAGTTAGATCCTTATATGCAGCCGCTATACGATGCTTTACGGGATATGATTCCCAGTGAAAAGCTGAACCATTTTATAGAGAACGGTACCATACAAATTGCGCCGCTTGCCTTTATGCGCGGAAGAACATTGGACCATGCCTTCGTTATTTTGGACGAAGCCCAAAATACGACCCACGCACAAATGAAAATGTTCCTGACCCGTATGGGAAAAAGTGCAAAATTTATCATTACCGGGGATCCCGGGCAGATCGATCTGCCCCGAAGGGTCATTTCAGGGTTGAAAGAAGCGTTACTGGTGTTAAAAGATGTGGAGGGCATCGGTATGATCTATTTGGACGACAAGGATGTAATCCGTCACAAGTTGGTGAAAAAGGTCATCGACGCTTACAAGGGCATCGAACATCAAAATTAGAACCCTTTATAAACGATAAGAACATCTTTTAAGTTACTAGAAACTAAAAATAAAGATGCGATGCCGTAGCGCATTGATAAACAAATGATTTAATAAGTACAAATGAGCAATACGATCATCGATTCCAATTTTAATTTTCCCGGTCAAAAAGGAATTTATAAGGGCAAGGTGAGAGAGGTATATACGTTGGAAAATGAGCTGTTGTTGATGGTGGCTACCGATAGGTTGTCGGCCTTTGACGTTGTCATGCCAAAGGGTATTCCCTACAAAGGACAGATATTGAACCAGATAGCGACCAAAATGATGGAGGCTACCAAGGATATTGTACCGAATTGGTTGGTGGCCACCCCGGACCCCAATGTGGCCATTGGCCATGCCTGTGAGCCGTTTAAGGTGGAAATGGTGATTCGGGGCTACCTTTCGGGGCATGCGGCAAGGGAATATAAAGCGGGCAAAAGAAGCTTGTGCGGTGTTCCGATGCCCGAGGGCATGAAGGAGAACGATGCATTTCCCATGCCGATCATTACCCCTGCGACCAAAGCGGAAATGGGCGCGCATGATGAGGATATTTCCCGGGAAGCGATACTGGAACGGGGTATTGTCTCGGAAGCGGATTATACCGTTTTGGAAGGCTATACACGGGCACTGTTTCAGCGCGGAACCGAAATAGCCGCCGATCGAGGATTGATTTTGGTGGACACCAAGTATGAATTCGGAAAAACGAAGCAGGGCGCTATTGTATTGATCGATGAGATCCATACACCGGACTCTTCCCGTTACTTTTATGCGGAGGGCTATCAAGAACGGCAGGATAAGGACAGGCCGCAAAAACAACTTTCAAAAGAGTTTGTACGCCAATGGCTGATCCAAAATGGATTTCAGGGATTGGAGGGACAAACCGTTCCCGAAATGAGCGATGCCTATATCGATTCCGTTTCGGAGCGCTATATAGAGCTATATGAGAACATTACGGGGGAATCCTTTGTAAAGGCCGACATTACGGATATCCAAGCCCGGATATCGAAGAATGTACTGGCCTATTTGAACCGTTAGAATTCAATTTCTATACCTGCTATTTCAAAGGTATAATGGTATTATTTGAACAATTTCTTGCGGGTGGTAACGCCCTTTTTTTGAAGCCGTGACAGTATTTTTATAAAGGCAAGCGCGGTGATGTAGGCATCGCCCAACGCCGTATGACGGTCCTTTTTGGAAATATCGAACTTATCTGCCAGATCGTCCAGACTATAATGCTCTTTTCGCTGTAATAGGGGAGAACGTATCAGTGTTTTTTTATAGAGTGTTGCGGTGTCGAGTACCTTGTTCTTTAGTTTTGGTAGGCCGTGCCGTTTTAGGGCTTCGTTGAGCATTCGTAGGTCAAAGGCCGCATGGTGCGCTACCAGAACACTGTTTCCAAGAAATGCCAATAGTAGTTGTATGGCCTCTAGTTCGGAAATTACCTCACGCTGCTCTTTTTTTAAAATACCATGTATGGCCACGTTTTTGGAATGGTAATAGTATTGATCCAAAAAAACTTCCATGCTTTCAGCTGCGGCTATCGCATTATCGGTTACCGCCAACGCCCCGATAGAGAGCATGCGGTCCGTTTCATAGTCAAATCCGGTTGTTTCGGTATCCAGTACCACAAAGCGTATCTTTTTAAGGTCTTCCAACAGTGGCCTGTCAAAAGCCGAGGCGTAGTTTTCCCAAAAGATCGGGTGGTTGACGTGTTTTTTTTTGAAAATACCCATTAGCCCAAGAGATTGGATACCTGAAACCGCACCCGTACCAGTTCCTGCAGTTCTTTTATGGTTTTAAAGGTCCTTTTGAGCTTAACTTTTTCTTCCTTGGTCAAGGTATCCAAGGCAATGAACCTGCCGGAGTCGGAATGCAACAGCCCTTGTTTTGTGCGGAACTTTAAAAGTGCTTTCACCGCATAGGAGCAAGAGAGGTACAATGTGCGTTGTTTGGGCTCTAAAACCGCCAGTTTTTCAAAACGTTCGGCCGTATTGTTAATGGCTTTGATCTGATGGGAAAGTACAAGTACCCTAGCGGCATCGATCAACGGCATTAACGCCCTTCTTTTGACATCAAAAAAGTCCTTGTGGGCACCGTCCGCTTCTACTAAAAATTGTCTAAAAAAACCGGTGGGGGAAGGATTCTGGAGTGCTCCTTTGGCCAGATGTAAAAAGAAGGAAGTATTGTTTGCCGTTTGTTCCAAAATATACTCGGAGAGTGCCGATACCAATGGTGCATCGCCATAGGCACGGTTAAAATCGAAAAATATAGAGGACAGCAAAACCTCGTCAGGTCCGGGGTTTCCGATCCAATGGGATACCTGCGATTTCCAACCGGATAGGGAACGGCACCAATCGGGATTGGAGGCCATCATCTCCGCAGGACAGTATTCGTATCCGATTTCGTTCAGCCCTCGGGTTACTTCCCGGGCCAGGTTCAAAAAATAATCGGTGGTGCTTTTTAACCGCTCCGGTGCTACATCTTCAAAAATAATGGCATTGTCCTGATCGGTATGCAAAAGTTGTTCGCTACGTCCTTGACTGCCCATGGACAGCCAGGCAAACGCTACCGGGGGCGCGGTCTTCATTTTTTTTAGGCTGAGCTGTAGTACCTGTTTGATACAGGCATCGTTCAGTTCCGTAATGATCTTGGAGGTGAGGGTCAATGGAATGTTTTGGTCCAAGTATCCTTTTAACAGCTGGGTAATGCGCAAGCGTATTCTTTTCAGTTTTTTAATTTTTCGGGTACGCTTTATGGCCTTTATCAAAACCGCGGGATTGTTTCCCAGTTCCAACATCAGGTCGTGTTTTGATAAAATACCAACGGCGGGGGTATTGGGGGTACCGTCCTCGGTAAGGCATAAATGACTGATGTTGCTTTTCATCATGGCCATTTGCGCCTGGGTGACCGTCATCGTTTTCGGGTAAGTGATCACGGGAGTACTCATGATATCCGACGCCTTGGCCGAAATGGGGAACATACCGGTGGCTATTTTGTTACGGATGTCCTTATCGGTGATGATGCCGACGGGCAGTTCCTTTTCCATTATCAGCATGGCACCGACCCTCTTTTTGGTCATTTTTTTGGCAATTCCCTTGATGTCCGTCGTGGGCGTGCAAGAAATGATCTTTTTGGAGTAGGCCGTAGGTTGTAGCCCTGCCAATAATGGGGCAGATGCGGGCGTGCCCGTTTCACTCTCCCCGTATAACGAACCCCGATGGTCCTTGGAGTAGGGGTTTCGGGTATTCGAGGCAAAACTTTCAATGAGGAAATCCCCGATTTCTTCATAGGATTGCGCAAAGGGTTTAAAAACCGCAATGGGCAGGGCGTAAAGAATACTTTCCTCATATGCCCTGGCCTCCATTTTATAGTTTTCGTTCGCCATTAATGGGCGCAATCCAAAAATATCCCCTTCATCGCAAAGGTCGATGATGGTCTTTTGATCTTCTTTTTCCAAAAGCACCGCCCCCTTATGTACGATATAAAAGTAACGATGCGGCGATTCGTTGGCTTTAAAAACGATTGAATCCTTATCGTGATATCGGATAATTACCTCCGACGATAGTGCTAGCAAGTCTCTTTGGTGCAATTCGTTAAAAGGAGGGTACCGCTCCAGAAAGTCGGCTATTCTTTCGGAAATGGTGTTTTTATTGGAGTGCATAAAGAGAGGCGTGCGTTGGTATATCGTTCTAAATTACGGAATCTTCTTTTTTAAAGGACGGTCGTGCCGACCGTTTGTCCGTTAATCGTCCGTGCCGATAGGGGTACGGTACAAATTGTTTCGATCTAAAATATACACCGCGTTGTCCAAGGTGTCAATTCCATAGGAGTCTCCCACGAAAAAAACGGTACTGTCCTTTTTGGTCAAAAATGGTGTTGCCACACCATCTTTTTCCTTTATGGAATAAACGAAACTTGGGCGCTCTTTATCGTTAAAGGAAATCGATGTTGTAACCAGTGCCATATTGTTCACGTAGGTAATGGCACTGACATTACTTTTTGAAGCTTCGTCCGGAAGGGCTATTTCGGTCCATTCTTTCCCGCCATCGTCGGTACGGAACAAACTACCGTCAAGACCACCGATATAACCGGCAGCGCTATTGCGAAAGGCAATGGCATTCAAACTGCCGTATTTCTTTTTGATGTCGAAATGAAGGTCCCAGGTTTTGCCTTGGTCTTTACTGCCATAGCATTTTCCGGATTGGGTTACGATATTGATTTCTTGTTTGGAGGGGATGGTAAAATCGGTTATGGCAAAGATGCCGCCATCGATAGCCTTGGTGTCGATAACCTCCCAGTCCGTTCCACCATTTGTAGTTTTTAAAAGGACGGAACGGCCACTTTCCTGTCCGGAAATGTAACCAAGGTCCGGGCTTAAAAAAGCCATTTTAAAATAATGGATTTGGGTAATGGCAGCCTTTTCGTAAAAAGGTTCCGTATTCAATACGGTCCAAGTTTCACCGAAATCCGAAGTTCTAAAAATGTATTTGCTTTCCCCTACGATAAACAGGTCGGTATCGGTAAATGCGGCCGAATGAAAGGCGTTCGCAAAGTTGGAAAAGCCAAATTGGGTCCACGTCTCCCCTTTGTCCTTGGTAAGTCTGGCCCTTAGACCTGTTCCGCCGACCAATACGCCCATATCCGCTGTTTTGAATTTTAGACCGTTGTAAAAGTGAAAACCGGTTTCGTCCAAATGATGTAAAATGGAGGCATTTTTATCCGTGACCGTGTTCAAAAAAGTACTTTTCGATGTGGAGATGTCCTTGGTAATTTCGAGCTCAATTTCAGGAACTTCCGCAATGGGTACAAAACCGTTAACGGGTGCCTTGGGCAACTGTTCTCCACACGAAATGAAAATCCCGCTGATGAGTGCTATGAGTACTATAGTCGTTTTTATCATCTGTCAGTTTTTTGACGTTACAAACCTTCCTTTGTAGAGTTCGATGTCGTCGAACCAGGCTTTTTCATTCGTATAAGACCCGAACGCGTCCTTAGGGGCCCAACTGGGATCGTTTCCCCCGTGAAAGGTAGAAAACAACAGTTGGTTGATCAGCGTACTGTCGCCGGCCACTCCCCGAAATTGTATGGAATCCGTTTTGCTTATCCTGGTATTGTTTATCCAGACTTCAAAAACGCCATTTGCTTTATTTGCCGGTCGATTTACTTTGGTGTATAACGCCACTTGATGCCATATTCCCGGGGTGAACATCGGTTTTTCAGTGGTGCTTCCCTCGCCGTATTTTCCCTTCATTTTTTGATGATAGAGGTAAGGGGCCACTTTTCCGGAATCTTTGAACATAATCCTTGCGCTCCATCCTCCGGGGCGTATGGGATGGCCACCGGTAACCCGGTTTTTTGGTCCCATGCCATGGAGTTTACCGCCCCGTACAAATTTGAAGCCGGTATCAAATTTAACACGGTAGCGCAAGGTGGCCTCCATCAAAGGCTCCTTTACATCCATGCTATGAACGATTCTTTTGCTCCCGGAACCGTCTCCGACATAGTTCACCTGAATGCAATTGGAAGGGATGGTACCCGAAGCGGGGCTCAGATCGATCCGTGGATCGTTCAGCAACACCTTTTCCTGTGGCGTCGGCGTTTGAGCGTCGAACGACAATGATAGTACGGCCTTGTTTGGCTTGCAAGAGCACAGTAGTACTATGGAACAGAAGTATCCTATTTTCTTCATTGGAGCTTTGACCCTGTTTGCTATGTGTAAAGTTAGGCAATGTTCGCTATTCCTGCGTTATTAAGATCCGTATTATAGAAACATGTGTGATCGATAATAGCAACTTTTTATTGGGAAGCATTCCGGTATTTATAGCAGTTATGGAAGTAGAAAAGGAAGAACAGGGTGGGGTAGGATGGTTCGTTCCTGAAACTGTCGGCAGTGGATACCAAATAATGAAGCGCCTTTTTTTAGCGTATGGTAAAAAAAGGCGAAAGGAAGTACGACCCCAATCGCCATTTTTTCTGTAGTTGTGCTGCGTTGTACGCTAATTCGGGCGATATCCAATTTGTTGAAACCAGTCCCAATTGTCCCAGTAACAGGTTATTTTTTCAATGAACCCATCATCGTTGATGTTCAGCAAAAAGAGGTGTTCCACGTTATAGTACTTTCCTTTACTTGGGATTCCCAAAATTTCATTTTCTTGGGTACCGCCAATAAATACCTGAACGATGGCATTCCCTTCGTTGTCTACAGTTATGTTTTTGACCTTGTTCGATAGGTCGGGAAATGCGGCGATAAGCGCCGATGCTATTCCGAACCAGGTCGTTCCTTCCTCCCCTTTTATCTTTCCTTTTCCATTTGCTCCCAAGGGAATGTAACGAAACGTACCCTTTTCGCTGGCCAGGGATACCGCTTTATCGATTTCCCGATTGCTATAGGCTCGGAAGAAGCTCGCGGCGATTTCTTTTTTTTCAGCTATTGTTTTCATCCGATGTTGTTTTTATGGTTTTATCTTATTGAACTCATTTTGCGGGGGCCAATTCAAGCGTTTGCTGTGCTGCGGAAACAGAGGATTGTGGGTTTTGCCCAGTTACCAAGTTACCGTCCGTTACAATATAGTCGGACCAATCTTCCGATTTGGTGAAAAGTGCACCTTCCGATACCAGGGCATCCTCCAATAAAAATGGTACAACGGTCGTTAAACCAACTGCCTCTTCCTCGGTATTGGTGAAAGACGTCAGACGTTTGCCCTTCACAAACGCGCTTCCATCCGTTTTTTCGACTCCTTTGAGGGCGGCAACGCCATGACAAACCAGACCGATAGGCTTTTCTTCCTTGTCAAATGCGTTGATCAATCGAGCAACATCTTGGTTGTCGCCCAAGTCCCACATTGGTCCATGTCCGCCAGGAAAGAATAGGATGTCGAACTTGGAAGCCTCCATTTGGGATATTTTTAATGTGTTGTTTATTGCCGATAAAGCACTTTCGTCTGTTGCGAACTTTTTGGTGGATTCCGTCTGCCATTCTTCCAATTCGCTTTTGGGATCTAATGGGATGGCTCCGCCTTTCACGGAAGCGATCGTTACGGTGGCTCCCGATGCGATGTACCGATAATAGGGGGCCGCTATTTCTTCAAGCCAGACTCCGGTTTTTTGACCAGTGTTGCCCAATTGGTCATGGGAAGTAGTTGCGATAAGTACGTTCAAATTTTTCATCTGTTGCATGTTTTAAGATTAATTACATGGCAAAGATGCGATCAATAGCTAGCTTGATCCGTTGACCTATGTTATGAAAAAAAATTGACCTAAGTTAAGAAGAGGCTTTTACCAAGTTTTTCCTAATTCGGGAAAGGCTTTCCGGTTTTATTCCTAAATAATTGGCGATCATATAATTGGGAACCCTTTGCTCCAGATTGGGATACGCTTTTAGAAAATCCTGATACCGCTCACCACTCGACTTGTCCATAGCGGAAAGCACCCTGTTTTGAAGGGCGACAAAGGCAGCGGTAAGCTTGATCCTGAAAAAACGGTCGAATTTTGGAATGGCCAAAAACAGCGCTTCAAGGTCTTGTTTCGATATTCCATAGACAACCGAATCTTCTATGGCGTCAATATTTAGGGTGGCTTTACCTCCTTCAAAAAAGGCTTTAAAATCACTGATCCACCAGTTTTCTATAGCAAATTGCACGATATGCTCATCTCCGTTTTCATCGACTTCATACGCTTTCAATCCCCCGTTGGCAACAAAGTATTCGTGGGTGACAGGATCTCCTTGCTGTATAAGAAACTGTTTTTTTCGTAATTTCTTTTTTATAAGAACGGCGGTAAAACGTTCTTTTTCCGATGTGTTAAGCGTAATTAGCTCTTCTACATGTGTTAATATCTCTTCAAACATATTCCTGTATTGTGCCTTGATTTGCATCCTTTAGGTATGTCACCTTCTGGACGACCGAATCTGTCTTTAAAGGTACGGACCAAATTGGATTCTTTCATGCATTTTTAGGATATGGGCGTATGCACCAAAACCTTTCTTACCGCATGAAAAGATATTCAATAGGGATTATCCGAAAACCCTAGCGGTACGGATAAATACGTCATGAGCGGGACTATGGGTCACTAACAACAACGGTTACCGTGGCGACGGTGGTGTTCGAAAATGAATCTTCTGCTTGTAAGGCCAATTCGAACGTACCGGTTTTGTCCGGCGCCAAGGTAAAGGTCATTTTTTTGCTATCAAATTTGACCCAATCCAGTAAAGGACCTACATGATCGATTTTTAATGGTCCGCGGTCATCAATATCTTTAAAATAATCCAATGGAAGTTGAATTATCACTGTTTTACCCAAAGGAACGACCGTTTCGGGAATGGGATTAAAAACAAACGGCTTAAATAGTTTTTGAGTGTTCACCCAATAAATGTCCGATTCTTCTAGGCCGGACGAATTGAAAATCATTCGGGTAAAGAACAACAATCGATGGTCGATAGAAACAAAGGGCCTACGTTCCCAATTAGCGGTATTTATACCTTGGTCCAGTACTTTCGGTATCGTCCAGTTTCCTTGGGAATTTTTGTAGCTGATCAATAGGTCCGGACCGCTTTCATCGGACAGGTAGCTGCTAAAGATCATATAGTTAGCGTTCGGGGATATAAAAATACTTTCCTCGTCTTGTTCGGTGTTGACGGCGACTATTGGTATCGCTGGTTGGTAGCTACCGTTTTGAAAAGGTGAAAAATAGAGGTCGGCCAATCCGTTTCCCTTGCTGTTGGAAGAAAAGTATACGCTGCGTTCCAATGTCATGCCCGCCATTGCTTCCCTGGAGGATGTACTGATCGGGTCGTTTAGTTTTTCGGGACCGGTCCAATTTCCCTTATTCTTCCGGAGGATCCAAATATCGGTAAGATAGGTTAGCGTGTCATGTTTGCTTTTTGCGAACAAAAGGGATTTTCCGTCGGGTGAAAAATGGGGCAGGTAAGCGCTGGTTCCCTTTAGGGGCTCAAAAACGCTCGGTTCGTCCCAACCTGTAGCATGCTTTTGGGCCGACCATATCTCGCCTTTAAAATCATTTTCGTTCAATACCCCAAATGCCAACTCACGAGTGTCCGGGGCAACGGAAATGCCGTGTTCCAGTCTTCCTTTTTTGGAGACGATATCGGGGGCAAACACCACGGGAACCGAATCGGGGAGCTGCTGCCCAAGGTAATCGACGGTCGGTGCCGTTGATTTGCAGGCGATAAGCCCAAAGAATAAAACAAAAAACAATAAGGCTCTTGGCATAGGTTGAATATTACCGGTATTGCACGGCCCGCAAACGGCAGCTTACGAGACTTGCAGTGGTTGTCAAGATTTAAAAATAACAGTTTTTTGGATGGTATGAAAAATACGATACCATCGCGTTGGGAACCTTTTGCTTTAGTAGCAGGAGAATGCCATCGAATAACTAATCTTTCTTATATAACTGGTGGTGGTGTGCTGCTAGGCCTTTGGTGTTTTGTAATCCAGACTTTTTCTAAATGCTTCAGTGCCAAAGTCAACGGTATCGGGACGCACGAAGGGTTTTGCAAGGTTTTCGGTGCCCTTGTATCCATAGGGGTCGGTTCCGGCCACTATAAAAATATCGCGAAAATCATTTGTTGCGGCCACGCGCCCATCCATATCCCAGGGCAACATGCTCTCGGCACTAGAGTAGTGCGATACGAGGGCGCGCCGGAAACGGTCCGTAGTTTTATTCTTTAGGGACATATGGAGCAAGTACCCGTTAAAGAAAATTACCCCACCCTTTTTTACCGGAACCGCAACAAAGTCCTTTTCTGTGTAAGGGGTAAGATCGGCTACTTCGGTGTCGGCAAAGTTGGAATCGCTGTTAGGGACCCTTTTCCTAATGATACCGTCATTGTGTGATCCGGGAATTACCCAAAGGCAGCCGTTATTGACATCGGCATCATCGATAGCAAGCCATACCCCGGTTAATGAACGGTCCCTAGTAGGAATAAAAAATTCGTCTTGATGCCAAGCTTGACCCTTTTTGCCCGGAGCTTTTATGAACAACATGGTCTGAAGGCATTTTACGTTCGTTCCGATCAAATACTGAAGGATGTCGGCCACTTTTGAAGCTTTTGCAACGGACTTGATGAATTCTGAAATTTTATGCGGAAAATGGATGGCGACGTATTTTTTTAAAATAGTCTTCGTCGTGTCTTTATCGCTATGGTTTTGCAGCCCTTCGATATCGCCACGCTTTCCGGTAACGATATGCGTCGCTTCCTGCCGCAATTGTTCGATAAGGGTTTCCGAGACTAATTTTGGAGCTACTAGAAACCCGTTTTTTTTATAAAATGTAATATTGGCTTCGGTGATACCATCGAGAATTTCGAAATTTTTCATAGACGTTCAATTTAGATCGATTTTCGTTCTTTTACCATGGAACCGTTGTGGATGTTATAGGGTTTGGAACTGCCCAGTTTGGAAACCAATAGTTTTCCCATTTGAGCAAAATCTGTCGATATGGTGGTAATTCCATTACCTACGATTTCCTTTAGAATAGTTTCGTTATAACTGACCAGTCCGATGTCTTTTCCCAGCTCGTGGTCCATTTGGGTAGTGGTGGTCACCACGTCGGCCAGGTCTTCGTCGTCAATGACCAAAAAGGCGGTTCCGGGCCGTATGCTTTTTTGCGCGACCTTCGATACAATTTCGTAATCGATGGCCGTTTGAATACAGAATTTTTGAAACCCGATCTTTAATTCTTGGGGGTGATGGGAGGGGTTCCTAAAAACAAAAATAAATTTAGAATAGTATCGTATTCTATGGGAGAGTTTTACCAATCCATCGTAAACATCTTTTTTAAAATCCTGTCCTATAAAATTAAAGGTGCCCGGGATGCCATCGCGTCGATCGAGGAGCGTTACCTTTTTGTTCGGCAACAGTTGCAGTGCCTTTTGCACTAAAGACGAATCAGGGTACGGACTTATGGCATAGTGCGTGTAGTTCCCTTTGGCCTCCTCGATCAACCTGTAAAAAAGTTCTTCATTGTGGTGGTGAAAGTATATCCTATATTTTCCCTTTTCCGATACTGCCTCCGATACGTTTTTCACCAACGTATCTTTATAAGAGGAAAGGGAATCCAGTAAAAGAAACAGATTGATTTTGGTGGTAATGCTCCGGTTTTGTAGAAAATAGCCTTTCCCGTGGACCGGTACCGCAATTCCCCTGGCCTTTAAATTTTTGTAGACCCGTATGCCGGTATCCCTAGAAACGGAATAGTTGTTTTGTAATGTTGCCAGAGACGGTAATGCATCGCCCTGCGAAAGACTTCCTTTTTGGATCGCTTTCTCTAAATCGGAAACTATTTTCTGTACAATGGTCAAAATTCAACTGGTATGAACTGGTACGAATTTAATTTTTTATATTTGATTTTCAAAATACCAACCTCAGATTATTTCAATGCAACACACTTATGTCCTTAAAGTTAGTTTGATAACCGCCCTTGGTGGTTTCTTGTTCGGTTTTGATACTGCGGTCATTTCCGGTGCCAATTTATATATTCAGTCCTATTTTGAACTGGATGAAGTGCAATTCGGTTTCGTGGTCAGCAGTATGTTGATCGGTTGTGCTTTGGGTGGGGTATTGTTCGGTCCATTGACCGGTTCCTGGGGGCGAAAAAAAATGTTGTTGGTCACGGGTATTCTTTTTTTTATATCGGCCCTTGGTAGCGCATTGTCCACTTCGGTTACCGCTTTTATCCTATATCGAATCGTGGGAGGTGTCGGGGTAGGTGCCGCTTCCATGCTCTCCCCCTTGTACATCGCTGAGGTGAGTCCGGCCGCCATTCGCGGAAGAATGGTATCGTTGAACCAATTGACCATTGTGTTGGGCATTACCATATCGTTTTTTTCCAACTACTATTTTACGGGCCTTCCGGAAACGATCAGTTGGAGATGGATGTTGGGCATTGAGACCGTTCCCGCATTTTTGTTTATCGCGCTGTTGTTTTTGGTTCCCGAAAGTCCGAGGTGGCTTTACTCCAAGCAAAGAATGGAAGAAGCCAATGCTGTTTTGGCGAAAATATATGGACCAGAAAAGATAGTACCCGTTCAAAAAGGAATCCTTGCCGATTTAAAGGCCTCATCCAAAACCGGGGACGGACAAACGAACGTGCAAGCGTTTCAAAAACTTTGGACCCCTAAATACAGGGGAATGGTCGCGATGGCCATTATTTTTGCCGTACTGCAACAGGTTACGGGAGTGAACGTGGTGATGTACTATACCCCAAATATTTTTGAGCAGATCGGGCTAGGAAAATCCAGTGCCATTTTTCAGACCATTAGTGTTGGTATAACCATGTCGGTTTTTACCATTTTGGCCATGTCTTTGATCGATCGGGTAGGAAGAAAAAAGTTGATGCTCTTTGGTGCTATGGGAATGGCGACTTCCCTTATGCTTTTGGGATTCGTGTTCAGTATGGCCAACTTGGCCCCGATAATTGTTTTGTTGTTGATCTTATGTTTTATTGCTTTTTTTTCGTTGTCGGCCGGTCCGGTCACTTGGGTGTTGATCAGTGAAATTCTACCCAATGAGATCCGGAGTAGGGCCATAGGTGTCGCTACCTTTTTTCTATGGATCGGAAACTTTGTGGTAACGTTTACATTCCCTATCCTACTCGAATTTTTTGAGGGTAGTGCAAAAGGACTCATTTTTGTTCTTTTTGGTCTATTCTGTTTGGTTCTTTTCGCGTACACCAAGCGGCGTTTTACGGAAACAAAAGGAAAGACCTTGGAAGAGATACATGGGTAATGGGCGGCGTATCGGTGTTACATGGTGAAGTTATAGCCGTATTCAGGATGTTGCAAAAGCGTAAGAACGAAGCATTGGTCAGGCGTATCTCGGAAGCTGTTGCTTTACTTATACCGATTTTTCATATGCTTCGGCAATCCAGGCTTTAAGTTGTGCATCGACCTCCGACACATCGGACAATTTTACCCGATGGGTACACATGGTTCCAAATGGTCCTGAATTTTCCAGCCTTTCGCTGGTAGGCGTGTCCTTTAACTTTAACCCTAGATCTATTCTTGTTTTGGTCGCGGGTTTAATGAGAACAAATTGCCATTTTCGGATGATACTGACACTTCCTTTTTTGGGGGTAACCTTAACATCGGGCCCTAACGAGAGGACAAACTCCAATAACGCATCATAAATTGGTATCAAATGCGCTTTCCCTTCGTATTGGCTTTTTACCAAATCTTCGGTATCTGTGTTCTCTTCTTTGGATAAGCTGACAATAGTATTGGCAAAACCATGGGTTACGTGATGTTCCGTTTTTAAATACCGTACTCCCTCCGAATGTTTGGAAAATGACATTGCCCTTAAAATGGTTTTCCATTCCTCCAATGACTTCCCGGTTTTTTCGGGCATGTTATCGATCATTGTTTTTAACGCTTTGTCCATTTTCTCGTTTTTTTAAGTGCTCACCATAATTGATATCATGGGGTAGGGGAACTCTTTGCATTTTTTTGCATGCGACCCATAGTAAGTTAAAATTAGGAAATTTTCCGTTGGTAGCTATTTGCGCATCATAGTAGAGGCATTCCAGTCTTCTGTTTTTTAACAAGTTCCCCTGATGTCTTTTTGAACTGCTAAGCATTGCCGTAGCGCGCTGTGCATTGGTGGCTGTAACGGGGAATCAACTTTGTTGACCAAGGTTTTTGAAACGGGTGCCAAACTACCGAAACGGCACTTGAAACAAAAGAATTAGGGCCGGGTTTTAAGCAGCTGCCGTCGCGTTGGATTTTACCATTTTGTTCCAACGGTTCTATCCCAAGAAAACGGGTGGAGTTGTTAGGGTCAGCGTGCAGCGGATCGGTACCTGTTTGGTGTTGCGGAACGCTAAAAGGTAGTGTAAATGCCAATGTTCAAGGAAGCCTGCTTTGGCACATTATTTCCAAAAAAGGCTCCACCAAAACCAACCGTAGCGCCGAATTTCTCCGTGATTTCCACAATTCCCTTAAAGCCAAAGGCACCATATTCCTGGTCGTTTACGTAGAGGCCCGTGGCCGTATTTTCCAATGGCAATACAATGTTTCCGTTCTCCAAGGATTTTACAACATCGATAAAACCGATCAACCAAATCCGTTTTGTGATTTTATGCCCGATTTCCCCTCCAATTTTAACATTTGAACTGTAGTCATTGGTTCTCAAATCGGCACCGATAAAGCTTTGTACATAGGTTTTTCCAAAGCTCCTTCCCATTAAAAAAAGTGGTGTAAACGTAAAGGCATCATAACCTGTTCTGATTCCAGAATCGGAATCGTAAACGCTGGTATTTGCTTCAACATTGAACTGTCCGGAAAGTATCCAATCCTTTTGATAAAATCGCTGTTTTACCCCTACGGCAATATTACCAAGCGCCGTGGTACTAAAATCATTGAACGAAATTAGCTTTAAAGGAGCATTTATGACGATACTGGTTTGATCTGAAAATCCATATTCGCCATACAATTGAATGGTTTGATCTGAAATTTCCCCGGGAACATCATAATCAGGACTTCCAAAAACGGTACTGTAGTTCGGGATAGTGTTGAATGAAAGTTGGGTGTAAAATTTGTTTTTCTCCTGCGTCCACGGGCTTTGGGAAAACACGCCAACGCCCATTGATAAGAATAAGATTATGATACCGTTTTTCATGGGGTTCTATTGTTATAAGTTCATAGTGCGAAACGATGCCAATCCCTACAAAATGGAATAGAAACACCTATTCCTAAAATACCAATAAATCAGTTTATGATCAAACATCAGGTATTAAGGTCGTACAAAAAATGGTATCCTTTCTTTTTTAACGCGCATCTTTGAACCTATCGGCGTTTCGGATAATTCTTTGTAACAGATTATCATGTTATCGCCCCAATCGTTTTCCATCGTAAATTAGGTGTTTTTTGATAGTGCCTGTTACTTCTTGCGAAGCATAAACTTTCATGTTATCGTTGTCGTATTCAAAAGCAAATTTTGTTTCAGGTAAAATAGTGGATTTCATTTCATAAAAACCGTTCCTGTTTATAGATTGTAGTTCACTTTCTTCATTATAATTGAATATGTCTTTCATAAAAGTTTCCTCTTCTGCATCCTTATCCAATAAATAGAATAGTTGTTTTGTGATTTTATCGTCTTCGAAACAAACGACCCGTACTTGTTGCAACATCATTTCGTCGCTATCATTTTCTACAAACAAAAACCACATTTTACTGTTGGTTAGATAATCGATAAAAACGCTTCCCCAATTTTCATTTGCATTTTTATAGCTATAAATCAACGTATTGTCGAAAAAATGATTTTTAATGGAATCCAACTTTTCCGTCTCGAATATGGTGGTTTTTCCTAGCTGGTTTGTTATTGAATAGTAAGGGGTAAAGTCTAAATAGGAATCGCTCCAGTTTATTTTTGAAAATGAAGTACTATTCATTTTTTCTTTCCTTGCGTTGAAGGATTTTTCGTTTTTTTCAAAAACCGAAACAATTTTTAAATAGTCGTTATCAATCATCGCTTTTGTGAGCTCTCCCCGAGTTCGATTTTTTGGGTGCCATACAAGGTTGATTTAAACGCATATATCCTGTTTTAGCAACGGGCAACTTCATCTGTATCGTAAAACCATCTTATGTATTTTGAATCAAACATCATATTTCGTTGTTGCCTTTAGTAGTTCCTTGTATTTGGGTTCGGTCAGTTTTTCTTCCCTTATGAGCTGCCTGATCGTTCTACTGCTGCCAATACCATCCCTATTCAATAATGTTTTAACCGTTTCTTCATTATCAATTTTATAAATGGTATTAAAAACAAGTTGGCTTTCGCCCAAACCATCAAAATAATACCACTGTTTACCATGTTTCCATACCGACCCAAAAGTATACACATCCCCTAATTTACTCCACGTTTCTTGGGTTTCCAAACCCACTAAACGATTAATGGTCGTGTATCGCTTGTCCAGACTCTTGTCCGTTTTATTGTTGTGCCGTCTTTCAAAAGCATCAATATACAAGGTTTCTATGCCGTTCGAAAATACGAGTGGAGCAATTTCCTTGAAATTCTTGTTTGAAAAAGGATTATCTCCGGCGCGGCGTGTTTCTTTTTTTACCGTATCATAGTAGTAAACTCCCTTCATACTGTACCAAAGTGTGTGATTGACATGAGAGCCAAATTTGCTCATTACCTCATATGGCCCGTTTTTTCTATCAAAAGAAATACTATCGATATAAACGGTTCCATCTAAGGGATCATACAAATAAGTCCCATTTTCCCGAGGATTTACGTTAATGCCATACAACGCTTTGTTGTCGGTTATGGGTAACAGTTTATTTTGATGATACACATGTTTGCCATCCCTAAAATAGACAAAACTTTGCGTGGTGTCGGTGTGGTTATACAAGGGTATTGCAGCTAAACTATCTTTATTCGCATTAGGCATTACTTCCCCCTTGTAAAATACCTGTTTTCCATTACAGGTAATAGATCTGTTTTTTAGCATGGTAATATAGGGTGTATCACTCTTTGGCAATACTTTTAGGCCATACCGATACATTTGAGGCTTTTGGGGTTTGTCGTTACCGAACAGATAATGGCTAATTTGATTTCGTAATCCCTTACGCACGGTCAGGTCCTTGTTTCGTTGGACCGCTTTATCGCAATAACAGGTTGTTGTTCCATCCGAGTAGTAGTTGTTTCCGATAGGTGCTACCTTTTTAGGATCTAGCTGTGGTATAATGCTATTGCCACAGTACACGTTTTTATCGTCAATGGCCATATGTCGATCATCATATGCATGGCTAATGGGTTGGAAACTTTTTATATCCGCTTGCGGAACGGGAAAATATCCATCACCGGGAACCACAACGTATATCGTGTTTTGGTATACCGTAAATCCCCCAAACAGCGCTTTACCGTTCTGATTTATTTCATCGTCAATATCCGCGGCGCCGAGAAGAGATATAAAGACGATACATAGGATGATCGTAAGTGCCGAAAAAGCAATAATGATTCTCGTTAGTAGCGTTTTTTTGTGCTCATCTGGATTTTTAAACATGCTCTTTTTTCGTATAGCCGCTGACCGGGGTCTTTGCAGATTCTCCATTACTACCATTTCAAAGGTACTAGGGAAAAAGACTAAAAATAAGCGATCGGTTTCACTTTATAGGATATTGCTACCATTGAACGGATGGCTGCTTGGCGATACGGTATGTTTTGCCCGGAAAAAGCGGTTTAGAAAGGAGGAAATGGTCCAGGTCAAATTCTTTTTCTATGCCGTCGTCATGAATGGAGTAGGGAGAATAGAAATCGCATGGGTAAATCCAAAAGATTTGAAATATTTAATAACGGCCCTTAGTAAGTGCTAGAGGACTTATTACCTATGAGCGTAGTAATGTGCACCTCCTTTTCCAGCGTTTAATTTGGGGAATGCAGACCAATTTTATTCCCTTCGGAGTCAATAAATATTGCATAATATCCGCTTTCGTCTGCGTGAAGTGATTTGGGTACCTGTATTTCTCCGCCGTTTTTTTCTACTTTATCAAGGATCGTTTGAAGGTTTGCTCCACCGTTTAGGTAAATGGTCACTCCATTAGCCGAGGGTTTATAGCCTTCCGCTTTTATAATAACGCCCGTAACCATTTGTCCCTCATAAGGGAGTATGCCCATTTGCATTTCCGGAAACTCCATTTTTTCGATGGTAATGTCCAAAATTGCTTGATAGAAATCGATTGCCCTTCATATCCATCAACACCTATTTAGAAGGTCGACAAGAACTGGATATTTGCAAGTTCAGACCTAGGTTCAAAAAGAAAAAGCCCCTTAGAGGTGCTTAAATCGTTTCATTTTTTCTGGGATTCAAGGCTTGTGCAACAATTACCAATGTTGTAGCCAGTTTTTACTTTTTCCATTTTATTTGTACTGCGGATATTTTTTCCATTTCTAATCGGTTTTCAGTCAGTTGTTCAAATCCGTTTTTCAGATAAAAATCCAAAGGGGAAATATAAGCTTCGCCATTTTTCTTTTTATCTCTATTATGGTCAATTACCCAACCGTTTAATTCCGATTCTTTTTCTTTCGCAAGATTCAGAATTTTTGTTCCGAGTCCTTTTCCGTGAAACTTTGAATCTAAAATTATGGCAAACCACTTTTCTTTTTCACGAATAAAGTCAAAATACCAGCCTTTAATACTTTGATTTTCGCCTTTCATTAGAATGTGCGATTGTTCAGCCAAATTTTCGAGATAGTTTTCAAATTCCGAAAGCGTTCGATAATTCAGTTTTTCTGGATATTCGTTGTTCCAAAGTTTTAGAATCTCTTCTTTATCGGTTTTCGACAGTTTTATTTTTTCAATAAATTCCACTTTTCGATTGTTTGGTCAAATTGGCTACAACGGTCTAGTGTATGATTTCGTTGCGGAAAGGAACGTGCGTTATTTTCTGCTAATTCTGATTTTTATTAAAAGTAGGATTTTTCTTTTGCTTAACCAGCTTAGCAATGAATTATACACGTTGTGCCTGTTGCACAAGTCCTTTGTTAAAAATAGGGAATATGCTTAACTTTAGTTATGCAGGGCAAAAAAGATTATCAAGAGAAGCTTTTCAGTAATTTTCAATTAAGTGATCGTGTACCTAAGACGAATTTCTACCGTCGTTTAAGAGAGGTTCTCAATCTGCATTTTCTGTATAAACTTACCAAGGATTATTATGGCGATAGCGGTCAAAAGAGCATCGACCCCGTGGTGTCGCTTCGGCTGCGCTCAGCGCAAGGTCTTCAAGCTTTGTTTGGTGGGCTATTTAGAGAACTTAATCAGCGACCGCAAACTTATCGCGCATTGTTCTATGCGACTTGATATTCTGTTTTTCATAGGGTATGATATAGACGAAGAACTACCTTGGCACAGCACGATAAGTAGAACGCGGCAACTGTTTCCAGAGTCGGTATTCGAACAGGTCTTTACAAGGGTCCTTGGCCTTTGTGTAGAAAAAGGAATGGTTTCCGGTCATACCCAGGCGATAGATTCGGCTCCTGTCAAGGCCAATGCGAGTATGGATACTTTAGCGCTCAAAGTACCCGTTGAAGAACTGGAAGAACATTTACGGAAAGTACGTGCGCTAAGTTCAATGGATAAAGAAGTTCCCCACCGACAAAGCAAAGGGGACAAGTCCGATGAAGGCCAGCGCCGCATAACGGCTAACGAGAAAGAACTTAAAGCCATCAAGGGCAGGAACAGGAAATGGGCCAAGGACCAGGACCATCGCCCGGGCGCAGGGAACAAGGGGAGCAAATACACGAGCAACAAGACGCATTATAGTCCCACGGACCCAGATGCTAGAATAAGTGTAAAACCCGGTAAGGCGAGAAAGCTGAACTACCTGAGCCAACTGAGCGTCGACACGGCACACCATGTGATCACCGATATCAGGGCCTACCATGCCGATGGTAAGGACAACCAACAGTTACAGGATATCGTGAAACGACTTCAGGGCCGATTATGGAAACAAGGTTTAGTCTGGGAGAACTGTGTTGCCGATACGGGCTATAGTAGCGGGGAGAACTATGCTTTTTTAGAGAGACAAGGCCTCAAAAGTTTTATACCGCCCCATGGCACGTACAAGGGCGGCCCATCGGATATGTTCTATGTAAAGGAACACGACCATTACCTGTGTCCCCAAGGCAAGGTGATCCCGTTCAAGAAGGTCTTTTTGGATAGCCGTACCAAGACCAGGAAGAAGTCCTATCGTGCATCGAGCAAGATCTGCAAGGGCTGCCCGTTACGGCCTTCATGTCTGGGCAAGGTAAACGAGAAACAGTTCAGCGTCACTTATTACAGGGATGAATACGAACGCAACAATGAACGGGTGAACAGCCCACAGGGGAGGTACATGAAGGGCAAGCGCCAGAGCACGGTCGAGCCCGTGTTCGGTACATTGACCCAGTTCATGGGGCTACGCAAGATAAACACCATCGGGATCGAACAGGCCAACAAGGTGATGCAACTCTCGGCCATCGCCTACAATCTGAGGAAGTATCTGAAATTCGAACGAAAACGTTCGAAAAGCGGGGCAGGCCAGCTAGCTTTTGCAAGCTTGGCAAGAAGTATCCATCAACACCTATTTAGAAGGTCGACAAGAACTGGATATTTGCAAGTTCAGACCTAGGTTCAAAAAGAAAAAGCCCCTTAGAGGTGCTTAAATCGTTTCATTTTTTCTGGGATTCAAGGCTTGTGCAACAATTACTTTTGTTGTGCATAGTAATTTATTTCCTATAGTTAAACATTAGACCAATAGGTGATTTTTTTATTTTCTCTTTTTCTCTTTCAGTTTCCTTTATCTCTTCGATTGTTTTTGGTAAATCTTTTAATTTTGGTGCATCAAGAACTTGATTAAGAACAACGGTTGAAAGACCATAGAGAGGAGTTCCAATACAAGCGGATGCTATTTCTACTGAACCCATAACAAGCCAGCAGTAAAATCATAATAGTAGTCTGGCTCAGCATTCCAGAAAATTTTGCAAGCGGTTCCCTTATCGCATTTTGGGCTATCAATTATCCATTGCAGGACAATTGGTCCATCGTCCCAATTGTAGATGTCTGCCAAATAATACTGTTCGGCAGCATTTAGAGATTTGAACTTCTCAAAATCAGGAACGGTTTCTTCGTCATCATCAACATCATCGTTAAACGAAAACTCAAAAAAGTTTTTCTTTATCAGAAGTACTTTATGTGGGCGAATTATCACTTATTTGAATGAGATTTTTTCTTTTTCAGCATTAAACACAACGGTTGAGCTATGCGTAGTGCGGAGGCAAGGAAACTTTTCGTTTCCGTCTACGTACGAAGCTAAAGCTTTTGGTTTTGCTTTTTCTTTTTTTGTCCAAATCTAAATCCCAAAGATTTAGCGACTTCATAAATATACACAGACCTTTCCGTTTAAACCCAAAAGTCCGTATTACGTATAGGTTTTGTTAGGCACAGGCTTTTTCCACCAGTATGCTTCGGTTTTCCTTTATTTGCGTTATTGCCATTTGTAAAACTTGCCAACATAACATTGCTGTGTCCATAGTCGGATTGAGTCCAGAATTAATTTGTTCAAATGGGTGAATAAAGTTTCTAAAATCTCTCAAAACATGGCTGAATTTCTTCAAGTCTTCCTTTATCAGCCCGATTTCAAACGAGCTATTAATCAAGTTGTTTAAAGTCCATTGGGATAGTTTTTTGACCTTTCCATTTTCGTCTTTTGGAGAGGATTTTGTTTCATTGAATAGTTTTGGATATTTTTTTGCCATTCCAAGAAGAATACCTTCTAAAGTACTGCCTGATAAGAAGATAATTGACAACGGTGTTTCTGCTCTAATTCCTTTATTGATTTCGATAATCCGAGTACTTAAAGTCTCGACGATAATTTGGTCGAAACCTAGGCCATCCATTTGTATTTCCGTCGAATTTAGATGATTAAGTTCTTTGCTATTCTGAATTGATTTAATTTTTAGTTGTGAAATAGTCTTAACCAACCAGTTCTTAAAATTCAGGGTAATGTCTGGAGCTTCACTTGGTAAATTGTCTTGTATTATAAACTCAGATTTCAGTAATTTTTCGAGATATAAAATTTGATTTTCAATAGAATAGTCCTTAAGCTCATGGACGATTTTAGTAGTTTCAAAATATAGACGCCCACCTTCCCATCTCACTTGCTTCCATTCAGATAGGTCTGCAATTTTTGCTCTTACTTGCAAATCTATAATTTCCGCTATTTCATTATCGTTCATTCGTATTTGCTTTTTTCAGCTTGTGCCTAACGGTTCGGCTATGAACAGTACGGGAGCAAGTTAGCACTTGCTTTCCGCCACTCAATTAGCCAAACCTTTTTGTTTTGCTTTTTCTTTTTTGTTCCAAAGCTAAATCCATAAGATTTAGCGACATTCTAAATATACACAGACCTTTCGGTTAAGCCCAAAAGCCGCATTACGTTTAGGCATTGTTACCCAACGTTTTTTCGTTCGAGTTAGCCGTAAGATTGGTAAGTCCATCAACACAACAGTTGCGTTTGAGTGAAGTCCATTTATACAAACTTATTCAATTCCTGATACTCAATTATCAGGACGGAAAGTTAGCTTGGTCTTTTGTTCATAGTCTCTTTTGGAGGATATGAGTAGTTCCCCATAATTTACTTCAGCGTTAAACTCCTTTGCTAAAATGTTTCCAATAGTATTAACCGTTTTACTTTTATTGAACCCTTTGTAGTCAAAAGTGAAAATTAATGGCTTTGTATATTTTCCCTTTTCCCAATCATGTTCTCTGCTAATATTGATTTTAGATTTAAACTCAGAACTAGTTCCCACAATCCATTCCCATACGTTTTCGTAATCACGAATAAAATCGTTGGAATTGAATAATTTAGAGATAGGTTCTATTAAATCATCAATCTCTTTTTCGCTATATGTCCAAAATGTTAATTTCCTCAAAATTGCTTTTTGAAAATGTTGGGTAACGGTCTCGGCTATGAGTAGTTGCGTGGGTTAGCACCTAACTTTGCAAGTACACACCAAGTTGGAAATTCCGCAGGAATTTCCAAAGTAGGCGAGAACAAGCAATTACTTATAGCCATTGTTGTAGCAAGTTATTTATAGTTTAAACTTTCTGGCCTCTTCTCAACTCGAACAGTAAACCCAGGAAAATCTTTTAAATCAGCTGTTAAATTATCGTCATAAGTCAAACATAATTTCCTATTCGATATCAGTACACAGACAATGTGAGGATGGTCTTCCTGATTCGATAGCAAGCTTTTTTCAATCCTTTTTGTAAAAAATTCATTTTTGAAATCCTCAATTTCGGTTTTCGATTTTTTCTGTAGTCTCCCTTGAATTTGTAATCTACTAATTATAGATGGAATTGCATTAGGTTTAGAACAGTCTCTTGATGAGTTCAGATATTCTACTAATAGTTTCTGTGAAACCACTAGATGGGCATAATCTAATAGCTTTTCAGGTTCTTTTTCAACAAGGTCTTTGTCAAATTCATTTATCCACTGAATTAACTCTTTGTAATGAGGGTCAATTGGCGTAGCAAAATTTTTTGCAATGTTATTATCGATAAAAATGTCATTCATTACTCAGCCTCAATTGCAATATTCATAACATCAAGCATATAGGTTTCAAAGAAACTCTTTGGTGCATTTTTAATCTGTCCATTCTTTAACAAAGACAAATTATAATGCTTAGCTTTCATTCCATTATTATCTATGAAGTAGGTCTTAACATCGTCTTCTGAGATATCTTTTTTTGCAATTGCCAATCTTAACCGATTTATTAGATATTCACTATGAGTTTCGATTACGTATCTTTTATTTTCTTTAGAAATTCTATTTACTAAATAGTCCCCAAATTGTGCTTGGATTCTAGGATGTAAATGAATTTCAGGTTGAGCAATAAACAATGTAGACTTTTTTCCTAATTGTAAATCAGCCACAATTATGGGTAGAAATTGGCTAATTCCAAATCCAACATCACTTAAAGAAGACCAAACTCCATTAGCCTTTGTTCTTATTAGAATTTCAAACCTACCTCCATCAAGTCTTTTAGATTTTATTTCGTGAAGTAAACCTAATTCTTTAAGAATAGATATTAATTCTTTATACTCAGGTGATTTTTTTGTTTCCCAAGCAATTATTTGGTCTTCATAGTTTTCTCCGAACTTTCCAACTTTTAAGTCCTTTTTAGAAGTTTCATAATATGTTCTTTCTGGATATAGTCTAAAAGAGCTTATATAGTTTATTTTGTCATCAAATCTGTTAAACATTGCAGAAAGAGATGATACAAATGAACTTAGATAATAATACTGGTCATTTCTTAACAGTTCTTGAAGCTCATTGAAATCGGAAAATTTAAACTCTATCTTGGTTTTTAACTTATTAAACTTTTTTGTGAGTTCTTCAGCATCTTCATTATTTTCCTTAATGGAACTTCGAACAATTTCCATTATTTTCTTAAGCATTTCAGGTGACCTAGATACTTGATTAGGGTCTTTATCTACAAAGTACTCAAACTTGAGATTGTATTTTCTTATTTTTTCAATTTCTAAATTGAATACATCTGAATGAGCATATAACTTTTCAAGAACGGGAAGGTTTCGAATTTTATCATTACTCCAATAAGTAGTTATTTTTTCCTTTTCCCCCTCGTCATCGTGAAATTCTAGTTTTATTAATTTGGATTTATCGTGATTATGAACAATTTCTTCAAAATCACCCATCTTGATATACTTGCCATTGGGTGAAAACTGAAAAGGGAATTCTCTTGATTGAATAGCACCTAAAATGCTATAGAGTAATGAACTTTTCCCACTACTGTTTGCTCCTGTGATTAGAGTTATTTTGGAAGTGTCAAATTCTATTTTCTCGTAGCACTTGAAGTTTTCAATATTTACTTTATTTATCATTTTATAATTTTTCTATAATTTGCTACAACGGTTAATGTAAAATGCGTTTTAATGCATTTTACATATTGTTGTGGTGTCGTTTTAGTATTTTAAGTTGTCAAGTTCATGTTTGAAAAATGTTTCAAAATCTCCCTTAATAGTCAATCTGTGCTGCTTGATTAAATCAAAAATTAAGTCTTTAATTGTTAATACTCTTGAATCGACTTTTGGTTTTTCATTTAACTGAAACAAAGAATATAAACTCAATTTATTTCTCTCACTAACTGGCATAGGAAGCTGATTTTTTATTGCTTTATAAATTTTAAGTCTATTCGTTTGGTTAAATTTTTTGTCCAAAAAAGACTCACTGAATAATTCGTTTTCAAATAGATTTTGCATTTTTAGTGAATTTAAGATTCTGGATTTTAAAAATACGTATGCAATATCATTACGTAAAATAACATTATTATGGATAAGCTCTAATTTTTTGTTATCTAAAGGAAAACTAAAACTGTGTTTTTTTTCTAGTTCTTCGGTGTTTTCTGGATAAGTTCTCATCTATTATAATCTTCTTAGCATTTTATTTTAAATGCACTATACACTTGGTTGTGGTGTCGTTTTTATTCAGTTATTTTAAATTTTCTCCCAATTAATTCACACTTCTTGGTAACATTCCAAAAAGCAAAACCTGACTTTCCAGATGGGATCTTCCAATAAATTATTTTTCCGTTTCTTTTTCTTAATCCGAAATCCGAAATCAAACCTTCTGTTTTGATATTAGCAACTTTACCAGTTGGTGTATTGATAATAGAAATACTTTTATATCCATTATGCCATTCAAATTCAGAATAATAAATGATTTCACTCGAGTTAGAGTCAATTCGGACAAACTTTTTAGTTGTGTTAATTACAAATTCCGATTCCGAAATTTTCAAGACTAATACAGGAATCTCATTTCCATCTAAACTTAATCGTTTTTTAAGTTCAATTTGCAATTTCGCATTTAAAAGTTCAAACAAAGTAAAGATCTCATTTCCGTTAAAATCCGTTTTTGATTTATTGAAATATTTAAAGAACCAAAATTCAATTCGGTCTTTTACTTGTTCAGCAGATTTTTCAATTAAGTTTTCCATTTTTTGCAATGCACCACAACGGTTCGGCTATGGCAAGTTGGGCAGGCAAGGAAACTTTTCGTTTCCGTCTGGTCTACGAGCCAGAGCTTTTTGTTTTGTAATTATTTTTCTTTTTTAAATTGCCAAATCCAAAAGATTTGGCGGACTTGATAAATAAGCCCAAGCCATTAAATTTACCACTTTATGCCCTATTTGTTATAGCCATTGTTACCATACGTTATTAATCGAATTCTGCTTTATCCATTCTGTTCCCCCAACCTCCTTTTTCTGAATATTTACTAATTCTAAATTTTTCAATTTCTGGTACTCCATTGAGGTTTTCTTGAGCAAAATGGTAAATTCTCAATACAGAATCCAAAGTTTTTTTGCTGTACTTTCCAGTTGCGCCATATAAATTTGAAGTCCCAATATCAATTGTCAAATCAATCAACAATAATAGGTCGTCTTCGATTCCGAAATAGTATGTTTTTAACTCATAAAACTCTTTTTCTGTTAATGAGTCATAATCTGAAGGCTTGTTGTCGGGGTGTTTGTCCATTACATTATTTGGGTCTAAATCGGATATTTTTTTATCCCATTCTCCTAAATCTTCACTTGACGTGAATTCCCAAAGCACTTCCGTCAATCTATCCAGCCATAGATTTTCAAGTTTATTCTCTATAATAAATTGCTCCAAACACTTTATAGCAAAAGCCATACGCCCTGTGATAGAAATCCTTTTAAACTGACCTTCTATACTATTGTCCTTTTGTTTAAATATGTTTAGCATTTCACTAATGTATGGTAACGGTTCGGCTAAGCGTAGTGCGGAGGCAAGGAAACTTTTCGTTTCCGCCTGCGCATGAAGCTAAAGCTTTTGGTTTCGCTTTTTCTTTTTTTTGTCCAAAGCTAAATCCATAAGATTTAGCGACTTCATAAATATACACAGACCATTCGATTTAGCCCTAAAGCCTGCATTGCGTTTAGGCATTGTTACCCAACGTTTTTTTCGTCCGAGTTGGCTTTTCGGCATTTTTGGTAAGTCCATCAACACAACAGTTGCGTTTGAGTGAAGTCCATCTGCGTAAACTAGTTACGACTAGTTTTCAACCAAAACATATTCAATTTGTGACGTAATCCACCCAATTCCCAATTCACATCAAACTTTTTACTTTCCTCTCTGTAGGGAGGAGTAGCAACTTTACAATGTAACATAGGTTCATTTTCCTTTATGGATGAATAGAACTCTTTTTCAAGTGAAGTTTTTAAATAATATCTTATCTCTATTATAGTTTTCTCTTTTTGAGATTTATAAATATGTAAATTGATATCATATAGATTTTCATAAATTAATTGTAATTCTTTAGTAACTTCATTCAAAGATTTTGGTTCTTTTTTTTCGTTAACCTTTTTCCTTAAGTGAGGTATTTGAGGGTAATTAACTCCAATATTTTCTTTTATTTCAGATGTAATATATTGGCAATTTCTCGAAATTTTATTCCAACAAATATCGCTTGCCATATCAATTAGAGAGGAAGTTGATTGTGAAATTTTTTGTTTGAGATTACCTTTTTTCAAAATGTTGGGTAACGGTTTAGCTATGAACAGTACGGGAGCAAACTGGCGTTTACTTTCCGCCACGTAATTAGCCAAACCTTTTTGTTTTGCTTTTTCTTTTTTTATTTAATGCCAAATCCAAAAGATTTGGCGGCGCTGGTTGAGATTCCGGGTTTATAACTTAAGCAGCCAAGCCCGTATTGTTTATAGGTTTTGTTATCTGCTGGCTTTTTTCAACAGGGGGAATAATATTGCCAACGTATTAATTTTCCATTCCGTAATTGCAATCTGATTCCGTCATCATTTTTGGCATGAAAAATCACGATTCCACCCGTAAAATTATCCGTAAGCCGTTCAGCCGTTTTATCTCCAAAAATTTTAATTAAATCAGCCGAATCCGTTTCGCAATTCATAACGAATTCCCCGTAACTTAGATTTATGCTATTATCGTTTTCAAAAATCACTTCTTCAATCAAATAGTTTTGTTTGTCCGTTCCCGTAAACTTGATTTTTTTAAAGTCCAGCGTAATGAATGGAATTCCTTGTTCATCAATTGACAAGAATCCACAATCGTAATTTGGAGCATATTCTTTATTTGGACTACCCAATGTTTTGGTAATCTCTAACCTGGAAGATAAAAAGTCCAGTCCATTATACTTTATCAAATCAAAATCCACATTTTGAGCAAATCCAGTTTGAGCAATTAAAATGATTATTAAAAGACTAAGTTGTTTCATTTTTTGAGCTTGCAGATAACGTTTAAGCTATAATTAGTTGCGTTTTTGAGCACTAACTCTAGCAAGTATAAACATACGAAGAAAATCCGGTCTACGCTCGCCGAAGCTCTGCGAAGGGGAGAGGATTTTCGGGCTACGGCAAGCCTAAGCAATTAATTATAGGTCTTGTTAGCAAACGGTTTTTTTAATCAAGTTTGGTTAGGCAAAAGTGAAAAAATTTGAGGGCTTACTCCCTTAAGTTGGCTAAAGAAGACATCGGACTAATTGCGTCCGAGTGAGAGGTCGGTCTGGGCGTCGATTGCGTTTGAGTGATAAGACCCCTTCACACTGTTTGCTAATGGTTAAGCTATAGTTAGTTGCGGTTTAAAGCGCTAACTCTAACAAGTATAAACATACAAAGAAAATCCGGTCTGCGCTCGCCGAAGCTTTGCGAAGGGGAGAGGATTTTCGGGCTAAGGCAAGCCTAAGCAATTAATTATAGGTCTTGTTAGCAAACGGTTTTTTTAATCGAGTTTAGTTAGGCAAAAGTGAAAAAAGTTGAGGGCTTACGCCCTTAAGTTGGCTAAAGCAGACATCGGACTAATTACGTCTGAGTGAGAGGTCGATCCGGGCGTCAATTGCGTTTGAGTGATAAGACCCCTTAATACTGTTTGCTAACGGTTCAGCTATGAACAGTACGGGAGTAAACTAGCGTTTGCTTTCCGCCACGCACATAGCGAAATCTTTTGGTTTTCTTTTTTCATTTGTCCCGATAAAAAGCAAAATCCCAAAGATTTTGCGGACTTTATAAAAATACGCAAACCTTGCGACTAAGCCCAAAGCCCGTATTGTTTATAGGTTTTGTTGGCATTAGTTATTTTTTATATTCCTGAATCCCACTCTTTAGTCAAAAACCATTTTCCGTCAAATCCAGTAAAATAATATTTAGAATTCCCACCTGCTTCAATACCATACCAATGTAAAATCCTTTCGTTACTCGGTTGAAACTTCATTTCAAAATTATCATAGATTTGAGTCCGTTCACTAGCAGTATTAAAATAGAAGGGATTATGTTTCCATTCATTTTTGCGGATAATAATTAGTGTGTCCTTCATTGTCTCAATATCAGTTGTATGATACTTTAAAGGAAATTTAATACGATTCCTTTGAAAAACAGAGTCAGTCATAAATGAATAAAAGAAGCTATTAAAACTCTCATTGTTATATTCCTGAGTTACTTTTTCTTCAATTTTAACTTCCGGTTGTGGGGTTTTATTTTTTTGTAATTCAGCTTTTAGACTATCTATTTTCTTTTCCAGTCGAGTAGTTTCAACATTGTTGTTATTGTTACAACTAAATAGAAAGACAAAGGTGATTAAAATGAGAATTTGTTTCATTTGCTATAATTAATGCCAACGGTTGGGCTAAGCGTAGTGCGGAAGAAAGGAAACTTTTCGTTTCCGTCTGCGCACGAAGCTAAAGCTTTTGGTTTAGTTTTTATTTTTCTTGTCCAAAGCTAAATCCCAAAGATTTAGCGACTTCATAAATATACGCAGACCTTTCGATTAGCCTTAAAGCCCGCATTACGTTTAGCCATTGTTAGCTGCTGTATTTTTTATCCAATCATAGTAATCCAATCGCCAAAATTGTCAAGTAGGAATTTAATTCCTCTTTTGAAGACTTCCTTTCGTCCCAATTCCAAGACCTCTTTTAGTAAAGGCAAACTCTTTTTCCGAACTTTTGCGAAGAATCCGCTAATTCTCTTTACAGTAGTTCGTTTTGTCATTGAAGGAATTTCTTTTTTTATTTCCTCCGCTTCTTTAATTAAGTCCGCGTTTTCCTCTTCGTTTTGTTTTAGGATATGAATAACGTTTACGAAGTAATTATGAATAATTACTTGCTTCTCCAATTCATATGGTTTTGTGTCCGCATCTTCGTCAAGAATTTCAAAATTTGCATAAAATTCCTGCTCATATTCGTTTAAGATACTTTCCTCTGCGGATAATTCAGTTTTATTATATGCTTTGATAAGGTTAGTCCATTGTTCTAATAAAGTAACAATCGAATTTTCTTCTGTCGGCACTTTTCTTGACGCAAGTGATGCGCTGTTTGTAGGGTTAAATTCCGCCTCAAAGATTATTTTATTACTTGAATTTTGAGTAGGGTTTGATACTGAAAATTTAAAGTCCGAATATTTTGATTTGTCCTCAATTTCTAATTCGAAAGGCTCATTTTTTGTCAATTCCAAAATATCATTGTTGACTTCGACAAATGTCCGAATTCGTTTAAAAAGTCTTTCGACTGTTTGCAAGAGGATTAATGTATGTTTCTTTTTGTTTATCATTTGTCAATATTGCAGCTAACGTCTCGGCTAAGGTTCGTTGCTGTGATTGGTCCGAAGGACAATCCAGTCGAACCTAAAGATAGCTTTTTACACGTGATTTCCGTTTAGGAAATCCGCAAGCAATGAATTTTAGCCATTGTTGTGCTTAGGTTTTTTTACTCCGAATGAGTTTTCGTCAATCCAGATTAGATTCCAGCTAGTCCTAGATTTGGCAGGATAGCTATTTAACTTTACTTTTTTCAATTCAGAGTCCAATGAAAAAATTCCACTAACATTTTTTGGCCGCCTTTCATTTCCACATCTTCTTGGTCCCCAATTGTGATTTATGCTATATTTTC
The DNA here is from genome assembly GCF_050589625.1 of Maribacter sp. 2-571. Taxonomy (NCBI): domain Bacteria; kingdom Pseudomonadati; phylum Bacteroidota; class Flavobacteriia; order Flavobacteriales; family Flavobacteriaceae; genus Maribacter; species Maribacter sp. 2-571. The sequence goes on from NZ_JBNGOP010000012.1 coordinate 76,810, forward strand.
CGTCTGATTTAAATCGTACAACAGTACCTTTTTGGCTGAAATTACAACGTTTATATATCATGATGTCAAAATCAGGATTCCTTTCAATCCGCTCAAAAGTCCAGTATCCGACCAAGTCCGATTTGCTGATTTCGTTTTCCTGTCCGAAAGAAACTAGGGCGACAAAGAAGGCTATTATGGTAATTGATTTTCGCATTGTTCAATTGAAACAAGAATCGTTCCAACTTAAGCACAACGGTTCGGCTATGATTTCGGGCTGGGAAATCTGGTAGGATTTTCGAGCTAAGAAATCGAGCGTACTAAAAGTAGGAAATATTCTTTGGGTTCACTAGCAAAGTCTGAATTATAGGTATTGTTGGCAAATCGTTTTATTATTCACGCCTGAGTGGCAAGTCCGCCGTGCTACTTTCATTCCCGATACTAATAATTGTTACTTGTGCTTAAGTGGGGGTGAAGGCGGAGGCGGAATATCCCAAATATCTTTGCTTTTGGATTTGTATTCCTCAACTACTTCTTTGGTTAACTTCCAATCATCAATTTGAATAATTCTTGCCAAAGTATCTTGTTTAGTAAAAACAATATGTATACTAGAATGAGGTGTTTCATTAGTTTAAATAAAGCGTATTGCGTGTCTTCCTCCCTCATTTAATGAGGGTTGTATATAGTATTTTACGGAATCCTTGGATTTTTCAATTTCAGATTGGAAAAGAATTAATTTTTCAGATATGCTATCCTTATCTCTTTTAATGTACCATGGAATCATATCTCTTACCTTGTTATTGGAATTTAAATTAAATGCCAGAGTCTTTACTCTTAACACATTTGATACCAATAATTTATTATTCTTCGATTCAGTTTGAGCTGATAGAGAAAGACTTAAAAAGACAAATAAAATGGGAATAAAATATTTCGTCATTATAGTTGTAATGTTTGCCAACGGTTGGGCTATGATTAGTGCGGCGCGGAAATCCGATGGATTTCCAGCTATGCGCTAAGCAAAAGCTTTTGGTTTTGTTTTTTCTTTTTTTGTTCGAAAGCAAAATCCCAAAGATTTTGCGACATTATAAATATACACAGACCTTGGCGTGTATACTATAAGTCCGCATTAATTATAGGCATTGTTACCAACTGTTTTTTTTCGTTCGAGTAAGCCATTTGCACTCCGTTCGAGTAAGAAGTCCATCTGCGCAACAGTTGCGTTTGAGTAAAGTCCATCTGGAGTCGCAATTTGAAATCAAAAGAATTTTGCAAAGCTCTAATTACCTAAAGTTTCTTTTAACTTTAGGATTTGTGTTATAAAACTGAGTACTGTTTTGGCTTTTTCGGCAAACTTGAAAAAATCAAAAACTTCAGTTGGTAATTCTTGCTGTAGTTCTTGTTTATCACTTTCGCTTAGATTTTCAAAACTTCTTGCCCAATCTTCGATATAACTTCGACCATAGGTTGTTAATTGTTTGCAACTAAGTTTTGTTAAACCTTGCGACATTAAATATTCTTTGGCCGTTCCTAAATCGTTTCGATTGAAATTTTCTCCTAATAGAGATTGTATTTCTTTGTCCAACTGCCCACCGTAAAAATTATCAGTCCGACCTTCATTTTCAATATAAATTTTAAACAAAATTATATGAGTATATAAATCCCTCTTCTCAATTATTCTTAATATTTCGTTCATTTTTAAATTGAATTATGATGGTGCTTCAAAATAGTTGGTAACGGTTCGGCTAAGCGTAGTGCGGAGATAAGGAAACTTTTCGTTTCCGTTTGCGCACGAAGCTAAAGCTTTTGGTTTAGTTTTTATTTTTCATGTCCAAAGCTAAATCCCAAAGATTTAGCGACTTCATAAATATACACAGACCTTTCGGTCTTGCCCTAAAGTCCGCATTACGTTTAGCCATTGTTAGCAACTGGCTTTTTCTACCCAATTATTACATCGTAGTCTTTAATTAGGGCACGCATTAATTTTTGTCCATTTTTTCCCAAGTCCTTGTTTTTCAATCCAAGGTCGTTTCGCATTTCAGCCATAATTTTTGTCATGTATAGCAAGTGCTGTCGGGAATCAGTTTCTTCATTTTCATTTTGATGATACATAAATTGAAAATAGTCGGAAAACGCGATTATTACTTTTGGCGAGGCGTATAAAACATATTTTTTGTAGAATTCATATAAATCTGCCAGCATTTTATCAGGATTGTTTTTCTTATTTGCTTTAGTGTTAGCAAAAATTCCAATCATTAAATTCACATACTGCTGATAAATCGCACGTCTTTCTTTTGTGATTTCGTTTGTTAGCTCTTTTTTCTTTTCAATATTGCTTTTAATCAGATATCCAATTCCAGCTCCCAATAACGGCAGAGATATAGATAAAATGGTAATCAAGGTTTGTGAAGTCATTTATTATTTTTACGAGAAATAGCGATAAATTCCAGCTATACCAATTAAGAAAAAACAAACCAAACCACCAATGATTTCAATACTATAGGATTTTAACCAGTAATCTTCCAAATCGTTATATTCCTTTATCTCCTTATATCCCCATGCAACCGAAACGATTAAGCTTACTATTCCAATAAGTAATTCGTATTCTTTGTGGTTCATTTTTTCAGCTTGTTGCTAACGCCTGGGCTATGATTAGTTGCGGAAATGTCCGCAGGATATTTCCAGCGTACTAGCTAAGTTAATGATAATTGGGGAAGATTTTCCGTGAGGAAAATCCGTAGCAATTAATTCATAGGCTTTGTTGGCAAAAGTTGCGATGCACAAGAGTGAGCACAGGCTCTTTGCGCAGTTTACATATCGATTGCGCCTCGATTCCGTAACGATTGGAAAACGATTCCGCAGATTGGAACGTTCTGTACCCGATTCGAGTAAGGTCCATCTGCGCGAACTTTCTCAGAGTCCACTTGAGTAAACATGAGATTTTAGGAAATAGTGAAATTACTTAATGAGCTATTTTTGCCAACGGTTGAGCTATGAACAGTACGGGAGCAAACTAACGTTTGCTTTCCGCCACGCACATAGCGAAATCTTTTGGTTTTGTTTTTTCTTTTTTGTCCAAAACAAAATCCCAAAGATTTTGCGGACTTCATAAAAATACGCAAACCATTGGAATAGGAGAGAAGCCCGTATTGTTTATAGGTTTTGTTACCACCAGTTATTTATATGCGGAATAGAATAATATTTTCATATAAGACCATAGTTTGCTTTTCCTGATTGAAATTGTTCAAGTCGACTTTGAAAGCTGCTTTTTGCGGAATATGCTCTTTTTTAAACTTATAGTAGGTATAGCCGTCTTGATTAATAACTTCAATTCCAGGAACGGGGTCATAATTTATACTATCTGTTCCGTAGCCTAATCTTACCATCCAATTTCTATTTGGATTGTCTTTCCATACAAAATAGTAAAAGTCTGTGTCCTGTTTTAAACTTGGTTCTTCGGTAAAGCCAACTAGATAATAGAGGGGGTCTATATATTGCGAGTCGTTGAATTCTTCCAAAGACAAGGGTTTTTCTAGTAACTGCCACTTACTTTCGGATGGAAAGTGCGTAATAATTAATTTTTCAGGACTAATGTCAAAATAATAATCAGGGACATTTGTTTCAAATTGTTTTGCCCAAGTGGAATCAACTATTAACCAAGTATTATTTATTCTTATAGCATTCCAAGCATGACTAAATCCCGTATCTAATTCTGGTTCAACAGTTTGATTAGTTAAATGCCTTATATGTCCATCAATTACTTCGTTTTCAATTCCCATTTCGTCCATAAACCATTTATACAAAACCGAAAATCCAGCACACACCGCACTTCTTTTTTCAAAGACTAGAAAAGGACTTGTATTCAATTTAACATCTTCTTCTGTCCAACCGTCTTTGTTATGTCTTTCTAACATTTCATAATCATATTGGATATTTTCACTAATCCAATAATAGAAAAATCGTGCCCTTTCTTTGTCACTATTTATGTTGTTTTTAGCATAGTCCGTCAATTCTGCCATCAATATATTCTCGTCCATCAATTCCTCTACCATTTCTTTAGTAGACTTACCCTGAGCCCAAGTAAGGCTGATGCCAAGAAAAAATATTATTGATGGAAAAAAGTTTCTCATAATTGGTGGTAACAATTGACTAAACGTACCTTGGTACGTTTATTTCTTTTTTGGCATCACTAATCTAGTGGATTTTTAATGGTTTCGAAAGTGTTTGTAGCAACATGGGTATATATTTCAGTTGTTTTGGTCGAACCATGGCCTAATAGAACCTGTATTTGTCTTAAATCTGTGCCTGATTCCAATAAATGTGTTGCAAAACTATGTCTCAATACATGCGGTGTTACGGTTGTTCGTATTCGCGCCTTTTCAGCAGCTGTTTTTACAATTTTCAGAACACTGGCACCACTGTACTTAATTCCTTTCTTTCCTTCAAATAAATATAGTGTAGGCTCATATTTCTTATAGTACCTCCTTAAATCTTTTAGAGCAGTTATAGATAATAAGGTAAGTCTATCCTTGTTACCTTTTGAACCTTCAACGCGAACTAACATTCGTCCGCTGTCAATATCCTTGATTTTTAAATTCAATAGTTCACTGCGCCTTAAGCCAGAACTATATAGCAACTGTACAATACATCTATGTTTGATATTATTGGTGTTTTCAATAATGGACGTGACTTCTTCCTTCGAAATTACCTTTGGAAGCTTAGATTCTTTTCGAGGCCTTTCAATCTCATAAAAACGGTTGGGCATACCTAAAACCACCTCATAATAAAATTTTATAGCGTTGATAGCTTGATTTATATAAGAGTTTGAGTGCTTTTTTTGAATAAGGCTTTGGAGAAAAGCTCTAATATCATGTTCGTCCAATTCTTTTTATTCTTTATCCTTATGGTAATTGATGAACAGTTCGAAAAAAGTGACATAAGTTTTAACCGTGCTATTGGCGTAGCGTTTTAATTCTAGTTTTAGTAAATACTCTTCAGGACATAGACGGTACTCAGGTACCGTCTTCCTTTTTCTGAACCACTCGACATCGATAGTCTCGTTACTGGTATTGATAGGCCTATTGGTCAAAAATCGATTATAGTTTATCCAGACCAGGCCTTTAAATGTTGTGAAAATAATACCAAGGTTGGTTTTGGTATTTGGAATGTAGGCCATGTTATATTCTTGACTCCATTTAGGGTTGGGAAGACTTTTAATTAATCCCTGGATAAGCTTATCGGGAGAAAACTTAATTCCTATCATCTTTTGATTCTTAATCATAAGATGGTATAGTGTTATGGATTTCATTGAATTCATATGACAAGTTTACCTAGGTTTTAAACATTAAACGGTATATTAAGTCTATAATATGCGTTTGTAAATGATTAATTCAAAAACTTGCCCAGTATGTGGTACTATTGTGAAGGGTAGGTCTGATAAGAAATTCTGCTCTAAAAAATGTAAATCTATAGAACAATATGAAAGTCGACAGAAAACCGAGGCCTTCTACCTTAAGGTTGATAGACAATTGAAAACAAATAGGAGGATTCTAAAAAAGTACAATAAATCAGGTTATACAATCATTAGGAAAAGTAAACTTATAGAAGAGGGATTTAACCCAAAGCATTTCACCCATTACTGGAAGAACAAAAGAGGAGATGTATATCTCTTTGTTTATGAATTTGGGTTTCTAAAGAAGAGCGAAAATGGGAAGGATAAATATGTTCTCGTTACCTGGGAAGATTACATGGCCAAATAGTTTTAAAAAATTTGCATCTATATGAGTCTAAATGCGCTTAAATAATATTCTTGACAGAAAAAAATCAAAATGTTGTACCTATGTTGTATATGAGAAAAGAAAAAGGGACCTCAAAAATTGAAGTCCCTGTATTTACTAGTAGCGAGAGAGGGACTTGAACCCTCGGCCTCCGGGTTATGAATCCGACGCTCTAACCAGCTGAGCTACCTCGCCATCGGTTTTTAAACGGCTGCAAATATAAAGTTTAATTTCATCCCCATCAACATAAGAACGCTAAAAATATTCTTTGGGTTTTATTTTTTTATCTTTTGGAAATCTATATATTGCCCATACTAACTTGAACACCTCGCAATGGACGATAAAATAAAATTTGAATTAGAATTTGTCATACAATCCTCACCACAGCTTTTGTACCAATACCTTTCCACACCATCGGGACTTTCCGAGTGGTTTGCCGATAACGTAAATTCAAGGGGCGAGTTGTTTAGTTTTATTTGGGACGGGTCGGAAGAGGAGGCCAAATTGCTTAAAAAGAAAAGTGACGAGTTCGTCAAGTTTGCCTGGGAAGAAAACGATGATGAATCGTTTTTTGAGATGAAGATCATTGTGGACGAAATTACTTCGGATGTTTCGTTGTTCATTACGGATTTTGCCGAGGATGACGAAATTGAGGAAGCCAAAATGCTTTGGGAAAATCAGGTAGCCAGTCTAAAACAGGTATTGGGATCAAAATAGGGCCCAATGGCGGTTGCTTACTACCCATACCTTTTCTTATCGCGGTAGGCTACCACGGCTGTTAGGAAGTTTTCACGGTAGTGGGAAATACTTCGATTTTCCAATTTTAAATAAACCATATCCGGTAGGGGCACAAAGCCAATATTACGCGCTTATGAAGGGCCCATAACCCAATATCGGGAGCGGTACGCTGTTTCCGGTAACACTACTTTTTACCCTGTCATGGACCTTTTAATCCCCACAACGACGTATCTTTGCCGACTATATTAAGCAAAGCACAGCTATGATCGATTTTAACGGAAAATTGCTCCCCTACGATACCCCTTTGGTAACCTATACCAACCGTGGATTGCGTTATGGGGATTCCGTATTTGAAACCTTGCGCGTAGTGAACGGCACCTTGTTTTTTTGGGAGGACCATTACTTGCGGCTAATGGCATCGATGCGGATACTCCGTATGCAGATACCGATGCATTTTACCATGGAAGCCCTAGAGGCGCGAATGTTGGCAGTATTGCAAGAAAATGGATTGGAAGGGTCGGCGGCGCGGATCCGATTGACCGTTTTTAGGAACGAGGGCGGCCTATACCTTCCGCAAACCAATACGGTTTCACTGCTCATCGAGGCCACGGCAATAGACGCTCCCTACTACCAACTAGGGGCGGGGACCTACGAAATAGAGCTGTTCAAGGATTACTATGTCAATCCCGATATGCTGTCGAACCTAAAGACCAACAATAAAATGCTGAACGTCGTGGGCAGCATTTTTGCCAAGGAAAACGGATATCAAAATTGTTTGTTGCTCAACACGGACAAAAAGGTGGTGGAGGCGCTAAACGGAAATCTTTTTTTGGTAAAGGGAAAAACGGTGGTTACCCCGCCCTTGGCCGATGGTTGTCTAAAGGGCATTATCAGGGAAAAACTGATAACGATCCTTCAAAAATGGGACGGGGTCGAATTTAATGAGGCTTCTATTTCTCCGTTCGAACTGCAAAAGGCAGATGAGCTATGGGTAACCAATACCATAATGGGCATTCGCCCGGTGACCAAGTACCGAAAACGGGAATATGGCAACGTTTTGGCCCAAGAACTAGTGGGTAAGCTCAATGCGGCGGCCCGATTGGCCGTTTAGTTAAGGCTGGGGTTTTCAGGGGCATTGGACCATATCAGATAGTCTCCCCCCAATTCGATCATTTTTTCTTTCCAGAAGGCGGAAGCCGCTTTTTTGATTATGGCACTTTCATACCTGTTTTTTACCAAGATCCAGGATTTAGAGGTAAGTTCTTGATCCAATTGTAACGAGGACCAGCCGGTATATCCCAAAAAGAAACGGATATCGTCCTCCGATATCAATTTTTGGTTGATCAATACAATGGTTTTTTCAAAATCGCCGCCCCAATAAATACCGTCGGATATTTCAATACTATTGTCGATCAGGTGCGGGACCTTATGTATAAAATAAAGATTGTCCTGCTCCACCGGCCCTCCGTTATACACTTGAAAAGGAATGTCGATTTCCGTTACCAGATCATTGATACTGTACTCCAGGGGCTTGTTGAGTATAAACCCTATGGACCCTTCGTCATTATGTTCCGCCAAAAGTACTACCGAGCGGTTGAAGGATACGTCGCCGGTAAGGCTCGGCTCGGCAATCAATAACTTTCCCTTTTGGGGTTTCGGTCGGGTCATGGTCAGTATACTTGTTATACCTAAAATAAGACAAATAGTAGAAACGGCAAAGGCGATTAAAAAAAAAGCACCCCACAGCGTGGGATGCTTTTCAATATAACGAATACATCTTAGTTTACTGCACTGCCCAAATCGGCTCCTGCTTTAAACTTTACAACATTTTTAGCAGCAATTTGGATAGTTTTTCCAGTAGATGGGTTTCTTCCTTCTCGCGCATTTCTTTTGGATACGGACCAAGAACCGAAACCTACCAAAGAGACACGATTTCCTTTCTTAAGAGAACCTTCAACGTTTCCTAGAAAAGATTCCAATGCTTTCTTAGCCGCAGCCTTAGTGATGCCAGCATCAGCAGCCATAGCATCGATTAATTCTGTTTTGTTCATAATGTACTTAAATTAATTGTTGTTAAATATTTTACTCGTTGGACAAATTTATACGGATTTGGTGTCAACGCAAGTAAAACCGGGGTAAATCGCCCTTTTTGTTGATAACTAAGGCCCTTTGTTGATAAAGTCGCACGTTTTCGGGCCTTCTCCCAGCCCAATAGAAACGGGGCTTTAGCTAACATGGGCATTTTTTTCCAAACTAAGGCCGTTCAACAAATCTTTGGTTGCCATGCGTTTTCTGCCCTCCAACTGTACTTCGTTCAAGTGTAGATAACCCTCCTTCACCGCTACTTTTAAGGCCGTTTTATTTGCTATAAGAAACCCGGTATCATAATCGTGAGGTACAATTTCCGTAGTACTCCGGTATACTTTTAAGGTCGATTTTTGGCTTCCGTTTACCAAATAGCACCAGGCAACAGGGTAGGGGCTCAGCCCGCGAACATGGTTTTGTATCATATCCAAAGGGGCGTCCCAATCAATTTTACAGCTATCCTTAAAAAGTTTGTGCGCCGTTTTAAGTCCTGCGTCGGAAGCCTGTTTTTGTGTTGTGGCCTTTCCCTCCGCCAAAAGGGCCAAGGTACGTACGACCAATCCTGCGCCCAATTGCATCAGTTTGTCGTGAAGGGTACCGGCAGTATCCGTAGGGGCAATGGCTATCGGTTCCTGTAAGATGATCTCCCCCGTGTCAATTTTATCATCGATAAAAAAAGTAGTCGCCCCGGTACGTTTTTCCCCGTTCATAATGGCCCAATTGATCGGGGCGGCACCGCGGTATTCGGGCAAAAGGGAGGCATGTAAATTAAAGGTGCCCAAGGGCGGAAGGTCCCATACCACCTTTGGTAGCATTCGAAAAGCCACCACTACCTGCACGTCCCCGTCAAGGGCCTTGAGCGCCGCTATAAATTCCGGACGTTTTAGATTGGTGGGCTGCAGTACCGGAATGGCATGCTCCATTGCGTATTGTTTAACGGCCGAGGCCCGCAACTTACGGCCCCTTCCCGCAGGCCGGTCCGGTGCCGTGACCACACCGGTTACCGTATGCCCGGCTTCGGTAATGGCATGCAAACTGGCGACCGCAAAATCCGGGGTGCCCATAAATACTACTTTTAATCTTTTCATAACAAATGATATTCGTTTATAGCGTTAATGGCGATCGAACGTTCCTCCAATAAACTTTGAAGTAGGCGAAGCAGTTGTGCCTGCCCTACCTTTAATTCCGATAGCAGCGTTCGGGAATCCTTTTCGCGCTCCGCCAGCGAGGCCACAATTTTCTTTTTTATTAGAATGTCCGCGTTTTCCGATGGCCGTTTTCTTCCAAGGCAAACGTCACATTGCCCGCAGTCCTCCGTTGCCCGCTCGCCAAAATAACGGAGCAACTGGCGTTTTCTACAGATGTCGCCTGTACGGACATAGGCCAGCATATCCCTTAAGTTGGAAATTTTGAGCTGGCGGCGCTCGTTCACTTCCTTTCCGAACAGGTGTAACGTGCGTTCATCCTCACGGGGTACCAAAAAAGTAATGGAAAGGTCGTTTTCCCTGGCCTGGTATGCGATAATTTCGTCGGTCTGTAACTTTTTTAACAAGGCAAAAAGACGCTTTTCCGAAATGCCGGCTTTTTTTGATATTAAAAAAGGGTTGATCTTGGTTTCAAAATCGAAAACACCGCCATAGGTGCGAAGTACGGTCTTTAGTATCGGTTCCAGTTCTCTTTGGGAGTCCATATAGTCAAAAAGCGCCTGTTTTCCGACGATGATCTGGATCCAGGTTTTTTGGTTGAACGCCTCGTTCAGGGCAATGACCGAATATTGGTCCAAAATGCGCAATGCGTTGTAAGCGAGTCGTGGCGGCAGTCCGTAACGATCGCAAAAGGCATTAAAGTTCAAGTGGTGTTCCGTATCGTTACCTTCCCCATAAGCAATTTGAAAGCTGTTGTTCAAATGCCTATAGAGCGTTTTCACAAAACCCATATCGGGCAGTACCCGAACAAACTGATCGTATACCTGTTCCATATCGGAGGGGTTGGTCAAAAGTACCGCCTTGGACGGGCTTCCGTCCCTACCGGCCCTACCGGCCTCCTGAAAGTAATTTTCGATGGTGTCGGGAATCTGGTAATGTACCACAACGCCCACATCGGGCTTGTCGATGCCCATACCAAAGGCATTGGTGGCCACCATAATACGTTGTTCGTTCGAAAGCCATGATCGTAACCGTTTTTGTTTTTCCGTTTGCGAAATACCGCCGTGGAAAAAGGTGGCCGTAAATCCTTTGGCCTTTAGGTAATCGGAAAGGGCTATGGTAGCCCGTCGGGTACGGACATAAACAATGGCGCTCTTGTCGTTTTTGGCGAGCAATTGCTTTAGCTGATAGGACTTGTCCTCGGTATGCACCACCTCAAAGGCAATATTGTCCCTGGCGAACGAATCCTTTACGATCAAAGGACCGTCGAGCTCCAGAAGCGATACAATATCCTCTGAAACCGATTTGGTGGCCGTGGCGGTCAGGGCGATCATGGGCACTTTTGGAAAAAGCGCTCGAAGTTGGTTGCACTCCAAGTAGGCAGGCCGAAAATCGTGTCCCCATTGCGAAATGCAGTGGGCCTCGTCAATGGCGCAAAGGTTGACCTCTAATTGTTTTAAGCGTTCCCGCACCATTTCTTGCCGCAAACGTTCTGGCGATAGGTATAAGAACTTGTAATTGCCGAACCTGCAGTTGTCGAGCAATTGAAGCACTTCGTTTTGGGGAATGCCCCCTGTAAGGGCGATCGCTTTTATACCGAGTTCCTTTAATCGGGCAACCTGATCTTGTATCAATGCGATCAATGGGGATACCACAATACAAATGCCCGCTTTGGCCATGGCCGGTATTTGAAAACACAACGATTTTCCACCGCCCGTAGGCAAGAGGGCAAGTACGTCCCGATCATCCAACAACGCGCTAATGATCCGTTCTTGGGAGCCTCGGAAACTTGTATATCCCCAATACTTCTGCAAGAGCGATATGGCATCGTTATTTTTCACGGATGCAAGGTATCAAGAACAAAAGCGGTTCTGTTGGCAATGCTGTCTTTTGGTACCAATATCACATCGTAACCAAATTCGGTATAGGTACGGTATAGGTGGTCGTGTATGGCCTTGGCGTCCGCTATAGGCTCAAAACGTTCGCCGTCCATCACGTAAATGGCTTCCCATATGGGCAAAAGGAATACCCGGTCGTAGCGATGTTCGCGCATGGGTTTCGTAAACGCGTTCCCGTAGGATTGTCCAAAAAAATCCATGTACGCGATAACGTCCGGCATTCCACGGTCAAAAAAGATTAGCGGTTCCGGCCGTTTTTGCGCTGCAATGTAATGCTGTTCCCTAGCATTCAAAATTTTAGTGTTGAACGCCATGGGGTCCGATACCGTTGCAATCGGATTGGTGGCCATATCGGTCAAACTGCCATCTTTTTTGGCGGCGTCGGTCATCGAACGGATCACTTCATGAAAACAGGGATAGCCTAGGCGTTCCAGCGCGTGGATCAAGGAAGTTTTCCCCGTACTGGGCCCTCCGGTGATGATGATTTTTTTTTGTTCCAATACATTCCGATTTGACTACAAAAGTAATGAATACGGGAACCATAGAAAACGGGTGTTTTGCGTTATCTTTGTAAAAAGAAACGGATGGATACCGAAAAATCGGAAGAATTCTACAACAGGCTTAAGCAGCAGCTTGCGGACAGTACCGTTTGGCCCTCGAACTACCTTTATAAATTTATCGTTCCCACCGAAGGAGGGAAAATAGAACAGATCCAACGTATTTTCGATAATACGGGAGCGGTCATCGAATCGAAACAATCCAAAAAAGGGAACTACACCAGCATCTCCATAACGGTCAATCGAAAGAATCCCGAAGCGGTAATCGAAAAGTATCGGGAAGTGGGCACCATCAAAGGGGTAATATCCCTATAAAATAGGTTGTATCGCATAATTTTGTTAATTTGCCGACGTTGTTGTAAGAACTACGACACTTTCCGAAAGTACCACTCAAAAAACATAGCCTTTTGAATTTAGTAGAAAACCTAGAATATAATACCGAACGTGCCCATTTGATCATTCCGGAGTATGGCAGACATTTTCAAAAAATGGTCGACCATGCCGTATCCATCGAGGACCGGGAAGAACGGAACAAAGTGGCAAAGTCCATCATAAGCGTAATGGGCAACTTACAGCCCCATCTGCGCGATGTTCCCGATTTTCAGCATAAGCTGTGGGACCAATTGTTCATCATGTCCGATTTTAAACTGGACGTAGACTCCCCGTTTCCCATTACCAGTAAGGAGGTATTACAAAAACGGCCCGAACCGTTGGCCTATCCGCAAAACCACCCGAAGTACCGGTTTTATGGGAACAATATTAAAAGAATGATCGATGTGGCCGTAAAATGGGAGAAGGGCGATATGCGCGACGGGCTGGAATACGCCATTGCCAACCACATGAAAAAGTGTTACCTGAACTGGAACAAGGACACGGTGGACGATACCGCAATCTTTCAACATCTTTTGGAACTCAGCGACGGGCAGATCGACCTCACTGGTGAAAACCTTACCGATAGCGGCCAGTTCCTCAAGAACAGGATAGCAAAAACCCCGCGCTACGGCAACAACAATAACAAAAAGACCCAAAGAAATAACAACAACCGCGGTAAAAAACGGTATTAATAGCCTCATCCTACAATGGGAACATTTAAAATTGAAGGCGGCCACCGACTTTCGGGGGAAATTACGCCCCAAGGTGCCAAAAACGAAGCCCTCCAAATCCTTTGTGCCGTATTGCTCACCGGCGAAGAAGTAGTGATCGATAACATTCCGAACATTGTCGATGTCAACAAGCTTATTTCCCTATTGGAGGACCTAGGGGTCAAAATCCAGAAAAAAGGAAAAGGTTCCTACGCGTTCAAGGCTGACGATATCAACATCGATTACCTGCAGTCCGATCAGTTTAAAGAGGATGGAAGGGGACTGCGCGGTTCCATTATGCTGGTAGGTCCGTTATTGGCGCGATTTGGCAAGGGATATATTCCAAAACCGGGTGGCGATAAAATCGGTCGCAGACGTTTGGATACCCATTTTGAAGGTTTTATCAATCTGGGCGCAAAATTCCGTTACAATAAAGAAGAGCATTTTTATGGTGTGGAGGCCAAGCGCCTAAAAGGCACCTATATGCTTTTGGACGAAGCCTCCGTGACCGGAACCGCCAATATTGTAATGGCAGCCGTACTTGCCGAAGGTAAAACAACCATTTATAATGCCGCCTGTGAGCCTTACTTACAGCAACTCTGTAAAATGCTCAACAGAATGGGGGCGAAAATCAGCGGTGTCGGTTCCAATTTGTTGGAAATAGAAGGGGTGACCACCCTTGGTGGAACCACCCATCGCATGCTTCCCGATATGATCGAGATCGGAAGCTGGATCGGTTTGGCGGCGATGACAAAAAGCGAGCTGACCATAAAAAATGTAAGCTGGAACGATTTGGGGCAGATCCCCAACGTGTTCGGAAAACTTGGCATCCAGATCGAACGCAAGGGCGACGATATTTTTATTCCCGAGCATAAAAACGGATATGAGATCCAAAACTATATTGATGGTTCCATACTCACCATTGCCGATGCCCCATGGCCAGGAATGACACCCGACCTTTTGAGCATTTTATTGGTCGTGGCCACCCAAGCAAAGGGGGAGGTGTTGATCCATCAAAAAATGTTCGAAAGCCGTTTGTTTTTTGTAGACAAGTTGATCGATATGGGGGCGAAGATCATTCTTTGCGATCCACACAGGGCCACGGTAATCGGACACGATTTTAAATCCACCCTAAAGGCCACTACCATGGTTTCCCCGGATATCAGGGCGGGAGTTTCCCTGCTGATCGCCGCACTTTCGGCAAAGGGCACCTCTACCATACACAATATCGAACAGATCGATAGGGGCTATGAAGACATCGATAACCGATTGCGGGCGATCGGTGCCAAAATAGTGCGGTTGTAATCGGCTCGCTACCATCTAAACCGGTGACCGATAGCCTACCTATTTAGCAGTATGTTTCAATAGATATGGCTGCGCTCATTTTTCTCTTTAAACCGCTCCCATGGTCGAAATTGCGGTCAAAGCCGTTTCAGCTATACCTGGGGCGAATAAACGGATATAAGCTGGCTTGAAAAGTGCGTTCGTGTGCTTGAAAACGACAGTTTCGAAAATTTTTTATAACATTTCCTTCACATTTTGCGTGTTGCAATACGCAAGTGTTTCGTGTATTTTTAACCAATGGAAGTTACCCCAAAACACCTTAGGGATGTACCCGCGATATCGGAAGTGCCGAACGCCCAATTGCAATGGCTGATCGACCGTTCCCGAACGGTAACTTTGGCGGTCGGTGATTATCTTTTTTCCCGGGGCGATGCCATAGACCAGCTGTTTATTGTTCTAAAAGGGGAAGCGGAGATAAAAGTGGAGCAAAACGGTAACTATAAACATGTTGCCAAGATCATGGAAAACGAGATATCCGGCGCTTTGCCGTACTCCCGCGCCACCACCGCCCTGGGTTTTGGAGAGATCGTAAAAGATGCCGTGGTATTGGTTTTGCCAAAAAGCGAGTTTAAGGAACTGACCCGAAACCATTTTGAACTGACTGAAGCCTTGGTACATGTCATGACTTCCCGTACGAGGGAGTTTGCCAAGCGCAACGTACAAGAAGAAAAAATGATGGCCTTGGGAAAACTATCGGCAGGGCTTGCCCATGAGCTCAATAACCCGGCCTCGGCCATGGGACGTAGCGCCATCGAATTAAAAAAACACTTGGGCAATGTTCCCGAAAAGTTCAAACGCATCATTTCGGTCAGGGCAAGTTCTGAACAGATCGATATGATCAATACCATTCTTTTCGAGAAATTGAGCGAGCGCCCCGAAAACAGTATGGGGCTCATGGAACGTACCGAAAAGGAAGAAGATCTGGAAATGTGGTTGGAAGAACATGAGGTTACCAATGCCTACGAGCTTACCGAGACCTTTATCGATTTCTGTATGGACGTTCCGGCCATGGAAAAAATATACAATGCCATCGGAGCGACCAACTTTCCTACCGCTATCGAATGGATTGAAAATGTATTGACCACCGAAAAAATGGTCGACGAAATACAGGAAGCAGCGGAACGCATATCAAAATTGGTGAGCTCGGTAAAAAGTTACACCCATATGGATAGTGCTCCCGAACGGATTCCCACCGATATCCGAACGGGCATCAAAAGCACGCTGACGATGATGAACCACAAGCTCAAACAAAAAAATATCGCGGTCGATACCTTTTTTGGGGAAAACTTGGCCATGGCCCCGATAATGGTCAGCGAAATGAACCAAGTATGGACCAATTTGATCGATAATGCCATTGACGCCATGCATGAAAAAGGGACATTGACCATTCGTGTCCAAAACGATGGTGCTTTTGTTAAAACGGAAATCATCGATGATGGTGAAGGGATTCCCGAAGCAAACCTATCCACCATATTTGACCCTTTTTATACGACAAAAGCCGTTGGGGAAGGCACCGGAATGGGGCTTGAGGTGGTACAACGTATCGTAAAACAACATCGTGGGGAGATCAAGGTCAGCTCCGAACCCGGTGAGACCGTTTTCACCATATGCCTGCCGACAAGTTGATTTTGAGCGCTTTGGAAGCAAACGGGGGAATGAAAAATGGAAATTCCCGACTTCGGAAAATACCGGCCGAACGGCCGATCGCAATAACAGACGTTATACGTGAACGAATATGAAAAAACCAATTTTATTTGCTCTGGACGATGACCCTCAGGTACTGCGTGCCGTTACAAGGGATTTAAAGTCCAAATATCAGAAAGAGTACCGCATTCTCCGGACAAGTTCGCCCAAAGAAGGGTTGGAAGTTTTGGTTGAGCTAAAAAAGAAAGGAGAGACCATCGCGCTTTTTTTGGTGGACCAACGGATGCCCGAAATGTTGGGGGTCGCTTTTTTGGAAGAAGCCAAAAAGCACTTTCCCGATGCAAAAAAAGTACTCTTGACCGCGTACTCGGATACCGATGCGGCCATCAAGGCCATCAATGACGTGCAATTAGACTACTACCTGTCCAAGCCATGGAACCCTCCAGAGGAAAAACTGTACCCGGTACTTGACGATCTTTTGGACATTTGGCAATTGAACTATAGCCCCGAATTTGACGGGCTCAAGGTATTGGGATATCAATACAACCCACATACCCATGACATCAAGGACTTTCTGTCCAGCAACCTGTTCCCGTTTCAATGGTTGGATATCGAAACCAGTAACGACGCCAAGGAAATAGCCACATTGCACAACGTTTCGGCAAAGGACATGCCGGTGGTCTCCTTTCCGAACGGGGAGTGCCTAAAGAATCCCTCGATCACGGAATTGGCCGAACGGCTCGGACTTAATGTGACCGCAAAGGAAACGCTATATGATGTAGTGATCATCGGTGCCGGTCCATCCGGACTTGCCGCTGCCGTATATGGTGGGTCCGAAGGGCTTAAAACATTGCTTATCGAACGCAAGGCCCCTGGAGGGCAGGCAGGTACCAGCTCGCGTATCGAAAATTACCTCGGTTTTCCTAACGGGCTGAGCGGTCAGGAACTGACCCATCGTGCCATTACACAGGCAAAACGTTTTGGTATCGAGTTTTTATCGCCCAAAGAGGTGATGTCCATTCAAACACAGGACAACTACAAGCATATCGCCCTGGACGATGGCAGTGAAGTACGTACCAAAAGCATCGTGGTCGCCACGGGGGTCAACTATCGCAAGTTGCCGGCGGAAGGCGTGGAACAATATACCGGTGCGGGAATTTATTACGGATCGTCGATGACCGAGGCGCAGGCCTGCCAAAACCAAGAAGTGTATATCGTGGGGGGCGGAAACTCCGCAGGGCAATCCGCAGTATACCTTTCCAATTTTGCCAAGAACGTCTATATAACCATTCGCAGGGATGATCTCTCCAGTAGCATGTCGCAGTACCTGATCGATCAGATAAAGGCCATAGACAATATAACGCTACTTGCCAATACTACCATTACCAAAGTAAAAGGGGACGGTGAGCGCCTTTCCCATTTACAGCTTGAAAATACCAAAACTGCGGAAGTGACCACGGTGCCCGCACGTGCGCTCTTTATTTTTATAGGTTCAAGACCCTATACCGACTGGATTACCCTTGACATCCTTAAAAATGAAAGGGGATTTTTAGAGACCGGTCGGGATTTGTTGAAATACAACAATTTCACCAAAATATGGAAACAAAAGCGCGAGCCTTTTTTGTTGGAGACCTGTAGTCCCGGAATTTTTGCCTCTGGCGATGTACGGGCCGGGGCAATGAACCGAGTGGCATCGGCAGTAGGGGAAGGTTCTATGGCGATAAAATTTGTACATGAATATTTAGCGGAAATCTAATGGCTTTAAAAAACAAGACCTGTGAACACCTGAACACATTTGAACCGGAGCATAAAATGGCACCCAAGGGATATGAATGTGAAGAATGTATAAAAACGGGGGACCAATGGGTACATTTGCGCACCTGTCAACAATGCGGCACCACCCTTTGCTGTGATTCCTCGACCAACAAACATGCCAGCACACATGCCCGAACCTACGCCCACCCAACGGTAATTTCGGTGGAACCGAACGAAAACTGGGCCTGGTGTTACGAGCATCGAACTTTTTTACGTTTTTAATATGGACAAACAAGACTTGCAGCAGCTCCTTTTGGTCGATAATGACAAAGGTGAAAAAAAACGTTTCGAACTTGATATAGAAGGGAAAATCGCATTTGTCGATTATATGATTTCCAAACAACAGATCATATACCTTACCCATACCGAAGTTCCCGTAGGATTGGAAGGAAAGGGGGTAGGGAGCGCTCTTGTTCAAAAGGTGTTGGAGCATGTGGCGGCCAGCAACCTGAAAATGGCCCCGCTCTGTCCTTTTGTGGCGGCCTATCTTAAAAGACACCCTGAAATGGCCAAGGGATTGTTGGCGCCGGGCTTTTCCGTCGGATAACCATTTTATACCATTTCTACCTTGAAATTACCCATTAAAAATTGCCCTTTTCCGCTTATACTTCAAAATAAAAAACAATCGTAGCTACTGTTATACCATTTCTGATGTTAAATCACCCATTAAAAATTGTTCTTTTACGTGTATGCTTCAAAATAAAATCCAACCATAGCTACTACTATGCTTGGATTTTCTTTTTCGCCTACCCAAAAAATCCCTGGTTTTTATTTGCGTAATTTAACATCAGAAATGGTATTATGCTTGATTTTTCTTTTTCGTCCAAACAAAAAATGACGGCTTTTTATTTGGGTAATTTCAAAGCAAAAACGGTATTCTTGGTCACGAGCGTTAGTTTAAAGGATACGCTATAATGAAATGTATTCCTTCGAGTGCGCTTAACTGTTCATCTTCAACAACTCGGAGCGCGCACATGGTAGTTTAGTTGATCTTCGGGAGCGGTCGATTTCCAGTTTGTGTACAAAAAAGGACCGTAAATGTTTAGTTGGAATAGCTCATTTTAACCCGGTGCGAAAAGCCCAAAACAGCAATAATGGATGTATGGCCAACAGACGGAACCAAGCGATCCAAGGCGCGACACACAACCCGTCCGTTACGCATGACCCTTGTTGAATAAAAAAGATATGCGAGGGGATAAACAACAATAAAAGTACAATTATACCATAGCTGCCCCATTTTCTGGTCTTTGGGAAAAGGACCATCGTTCCAAAAGAAATTTCCAGAAAACCACTACTATAGTTTATAACATCAGGAAAGGGCAGCCAGTCGGGAATCAGACCGTCATAAAAACCGGGATGGATAAAATGGTTCGCACCGGCAATGACATAAAAGAGGAAAAATCCAAGTTGCAATGGTTTCATACCGGAGATGGTATACTTAGTTTTTTTGGGTATCGGTCAGGCGCCATCGTTGTTTCGTATGTACCTGTTTTAAAATCATAAAAAACGGAATCCACCAAATAAAATCATTGGTGATAAGGGTATAGCTGAATTCGAACGGGACAATATCTTGTAGGTAGTTGAAAACAAAGCCCAATGGCCCAAAAATTTTCCCTAAAAACCCCACGGCCACTATGGGCCAATGCCGCATGGCATCGTAGGAGGCCCACCAATACCCTAGGCCGTATACCCCGATGACCATTCCCATACCCTGCCAAACCATGGGGTGGTTCAATGCGGCCATCCCCACAAGTTCAAAAAAATGGTTCGGGAACAGCACCACCCAAGTTCCCCAAAGTACGTTATATACTGCCGCTAGGCGTAAAGTGGTCCGGTGCAAGTTCATAAATGGCTTTTTTTATTTTTACGCGTTTAAAGTAAGGAGGGTAGTATAACAGCTATTTTTCTTCCAGTCTTCCATCCGGATATAAGGCGAACCGCCCCTTTTCCTTTGGATGGACAACGTCATGTTTCTTCCATGGCCACCCGCCGAATGCCGTCATACGATAATCGTCCATGGCCTCCTGTATTTCCGTTTCGTTGTTCATTACAAAAGGGCCATACTGTGCCACAGGTTCCGCTATCGGTTTTCCTTGGAGCAATAGCAGCCGTACCGTTTTTGTACCCGCCTCGATCAAGGTATCTTCAGGTCCGTTCAACGCCGCACCAAATCCGCTCCGCAATTCCGTTTCCCCGATTGTCAGGCTTTCGCCTTCGTAGAAATAGAGGTTCCGTGTGGTGCCCGCGCTAACCTTTGGCAGAACGATGCTACCATTGGGCCGAATCGTGATCATCCAGACGGCTACCTCATTATTTTCGTCGTTTGCCCAGGAACCGGGGGTCGGTTCCGGTGCTGCATGTCCTTCATAGGCACCGGTAATAATTTTTATTTTGGCCGTTTCTTTTTCGATAACGGGGATGTTCTCCTGCCACAACATTTTAAAATGCGGTGGCGTAAACTTACTTTTTTTGGGAAGGTTCAACCATATTTGAAACAGTTCCAACGTATTTTCATGTTCCATGTCCAATAACGGAAACATTTCGGCATGCTGTACCCCGCTGCCCGCCGTCATCCATTGTACGTCGCCCTGACCAAAACGGCCAGCTGCCCCTAAGGAGTCGGTATGATCACAATATCCTTTTTGCGCAATAGTGATTGTTTCAAAACCGCGATGGGGATGCGCCGGAAAACCCGGAACGGTACGGCCGTGGTACATTCGCCAAGGGTTGTCTTCCGAAAAATCATTGCCCAGGCTCCGGCCTTCCAACGAAACGGCAGGACCCATAATCTCGTTCCCCTCCGGATAATGGTCCAAGTGGTATACGCAAAAAAGAAAAGGATCCTGTGTTTTCCATGGAAAACCCAAGGGAAATATGGTGGGTGTGGTAGTGTTCATCATAGCTTAAAAATAGCTGTTTTTCCGTTGCAATAGGGGTGATTTCAAAGCAAAATGGTATGAAGGGAGGTTAAATGACCTAGTTCCCATGTTTGGCGGTATTGACTTCGATCCAGTTTTCTTCGGGATCCTTTAAATAGATCTGTTGAACCCCATCGGCCCTTAGGGTTATCGCACTTTCTTCTCCTGGCCAGTCCCAAAAGGGAACTTCGTTTTTCTTTAAATGAGCTACAACACCTTCCAAATTATTGGTAGCCAAGCACAGATGTACACTTTTGCTATGCCGCATGGGAACGCTATCTTTTCCGATCAAGTGCAGTTGGGAAGCCCCGTTTACCTGAAACCAGCGAAAACCTAATTTTCCGGCCGGATGTGGAATCTCCTCTAAACCGAGCACCTGCGCATAAAAATCACCGACTTTTTCCAAATCTTTTACAATAAAGGAATAGTGATCGTACCGAAAGTCAAAATCTTGTGCGGTCAAAGAAAGACACTGTCCGCAAAGAAATAGTAGCAGGATAAATTTTTTCATAGTTCTCTAGTTTCGTTTAATGAAGTGGTTTAAACTTTTCACATTTAAGTGAAAATTAGCAATTTTTTGCCCAGTTGAAGGTTTTTTTGAGTTGCATAGCAGGGCTACGGAAGGAAAAAAAGGCGAAAATTGGGTCAAAAAGGGCAATTTTTTAACGAATGGGAAAAGTTTAAACCACTTCAATTAATAAAAACCGACACCTGTTCCCTTGTATGACCTGCCGGTACTCTTTTCTAAAAGAAGGGTTTGGTATGTGGGGTTTCGGTGGGTGGGCGTTTGCCCGCCTCAAGATGTAAAATTATGGAGAAATAAACACAAAAAAAGGTATTTATCCATAGTTCCGATCGTGTGCACCGATACCTTCCAAAACAACTAGAATATCCTCGGCACACTTCATGCTCAAATAGTCCCTGCGGTAGGGAAACCTTCATGCTTTGAGGATATTTTGGAGTAGGGGAATGCTGTTTTTTACAGGGATTGGGCAATAGATAGGGTTGATTATCAGTTACTAGTAAACAAACTTTGGAACAGCTTTTTTTTGGACCATTTGTGGAAGAATAGTAACGACAAACCCAGTTTTATGAAAAATCGAATAAAACTAATAGGAGTATCGGTAATGCTATGGGCCTTGGTAGGCTGTAGTGCCACCAACCGTATGACCATGGGAGTAACCGAACCCGCCCATATCAATATTCCCGGCGATGTGGCCCGGATAGGGTTAATCAATAGGAGCGTACCCTCCGAAGGTAACGAGTCGCTCGATAAAATTGATAAGCTCCTTTCGTTGGAAGGGTTAAAATTGGACCAAGAAGGTGCCGAGTCGGCCCTGAACGGCTTAAAGGCCGAGTTGGAACGCACTGGCAGATATGAAAGTGTGGTCAATATCACCGAAATTGAGTCGCAGCGAAAGGGGTTGGGAGTATTTCCCGCACAAATGAGTTGGGACGCCATTGAGGAAATCTGTAATGCGAATCAAGTAGACGTGTTGTTCTCCTTGGAGTTTTATGATACGAATACCAGCGTTGATTATGTGCAGCAAATGGTGAACCTTCCCAATCCGTTGGGTATAAAAACACAGGTGCCGGGGCATAAGGTGACCTTACGGACCGAGCTTAAAAATGGTTGGAGGGTGTACGACCCGTACAACAAACAGATTTTGGACGAGGCCAGTACACGCAACCAATTGGTATCGGTAGGGGAGGGCATCAATCCTTTTAAGGCCGTGGAGGCCGTGGTCGGTAGAAAGGAAGCCGTTTTACAGACGAGCCATGATGTCGGCAGCGGATATGCGCTAAAAAGTAGACCGCTCAAACGAAGGGTATCCCGAAATTACTTTATTAAGGGAACCTCTAATTTTGAAATAGGGAACAGAAGGGCACAGGCAGGCGATTGGGACGGTGCAGCGGCACTTTGGGCGTTGGAATTGCAACATCCCGATGCTAAAATAGCCGGTCGCGCCAACTACAATATGGCCATCAGTAATGAAATCAATGGCGATTTGGACAAGGCGTTGGAGTTTGCATCCCGGGCCTATACCGATTATGCCCTACGCGATGCGTTGGGATACATCAATATCCTAAGAAATAGAATGGTCCAACAAGATCGCTTAAGGGAGCAAACGTCCCGCTAAGATCATACGTCCTCGTCCATGGAGTCCCATACCGGTCGTCCGGGCAGGGTATGTTTTGCCAGAATACGCTGTCCTTCCGATCGCACCGAGCTTGCATTTTTTAGGTCGTAGAGAACGGAGCTTGCAAAACGCCTCATCTTTACGATATCTACGATAGGAAACGGATAGTCCCTGCCCAGTTCGAAATTTAGGAACTGTTGTTCCATAGGGGGGATTTTCCAAGGTTCGTGCAGATAGTTCAGGGGAAGTACCGACAGTTCGGGAATCCATTGTTTGATAAATCGACCCTCCGGATCGTGCTCTTTTCCATTTTTGACCGGATTGTAAATGCGGATCGTATGTATTCCGGTCTCTCCCGATTGCATGTTCAGTTGCGGAAAGTGTATTCCCGGCTCAAAATCCAAAAAATGCTGTGCCAAATGTTCCGTACAATCCTGCCAAGGTTGCCATAACAAATGAGTGAAAAAAGAGGCCAATAGCGCCCGTAGCCTAAAATTGACGAACCCGGTAGTTACCAGACAGCGCATGGCCGCATCCACCATGGGCACTCCGGTATTCCCGTCACGCCAGGCCTTTTGCAATTTCGGCCGCACGGCTTTCTGCAGCCCGTGATAGCCGGTGTTGATGCTCCGGAACTCCATTTCGGGTTCCATTTCGAACTTTTGGATGAAATGCGCCTGCCAGCGCATACGCGATAAGAAGGAAGAAAGGTCCCTTTTGCTTCCGATGGTATTTTTATGGGAGGCCACATACTGACACACCTGTCTTGTGGACAAATTCCCCCAGGCCAAATACGGAGACAGCCGACTGCTGTGCAATCGCGATTTTTCCGGACTCGAATAACAACGGTTGTACCCCTTTACCCGATCGAAAACAAAGCTCTTAAGGTATTTAATGCCTTGTGAAGTACCTCCGTTCTGAACATTTTTACCAGGGGTCGTATCCAATTCTACTTTGGGCAAATTGGACATAAACTGCTCGGAAAGCACCTTTACATTAAAAAAATGGCTAGGGTCCAATTGGGTAACGGGAATCTTTTGGTTGATGAAATCGACCCAATCGTTCTTCCATTTTTTTCGGTCTTTACGACCTCGAAAAACACCATTGCAAACACTCTCCTTCCAATACGTTCCATGGTCCCTGCACCATTTGGCTACGGCCTTATCACGGTCGTAGGTGATGTCCATTCCCGTTTCTTGATGCGAAAATATCCCGCTAATGGGGTGCAGTTGGTGTAGATATGAAAATAGGGCGACCATTTTCATTTCCGTAAGGAGCATTTGGGTATCAAAACCGGCCATCTGCCGTTGCATATCGGCCAGGCTTTGTTTTATAAAACCAATGTGCCGATCGCTATAGTGGGCATCTTTCGTCCAAAGCGGTTCAAAATTGAAAAGAAGCAATACCTTCTCGCCCGTAGCAATGGCGTTATGCAAGGGCTCGTGGTCTGTAAGCCGTAAATCTCTTTTGAACCAGACTACAACCATTAGGAGACCGCTTCCTTATAGGTTTTTAAGCAACGCTCCCTTGCCATTTTGTGATCGACCATTTTTTGGGGATATGTAAGTTCCTGCAAGTCGGGTACCCATTGCCTAATGTACTCCTTTTGTTTATCGAACTTATCAATTTGCGTCATCGGGTTAAAGATCCGAAAGTAAGGGGCGGCATCGACACCGCTACCTGCGGCCCATTGCCAATTACCGACATTAGCACTTTGGTCGTAATCCAGTAACTTTTCGGCAAAATAGGCCTCTCCCCAGCGCCAGTCGATCAACAGGTGTTTGCATAAAAAACTGGCCACCAACATACGTACCCTATTGTGCATGTACCCGGTCTGGTTCAGTTCGCGCATTCCAGCATCGACCAAGGCATAACCGGTTTCACCGTTTTTCCATTTTTCGAATTCATTTTCGTTATTCCGCCATTCGATACGGTCATATTTTGATCGGAACGCCTTTTTGGCGGTATGCGGAAAATGCCATAAAATCTGCATAAAAAATTCGCGCCAGATCAACTCGCTCCAAAAAGCCTCGTTGTCTTCCGCAATCGCCTTTTTCATCATTTTTCGGATAGATACCGTTCCAAAACGAAGATGCGGCCCCAAACGTGACGTCCCGTTCTCTTTAGCGGGAAAATTACGGGTAGCCTCATAATTCTCGATAAGGGACGGTGTAACGGTAAACTCGGGTACTTTAATGCTTGCCGTTCGGAAACCTATATCCGATAAAGAAAGGTTGGGCAAACGGGAATGCTTTACCAAATTACCAAAATGGGCTTCCGTATCATAGGATACCAAGTGCTCCTTTTTATCAAAAAGACTTTTCCATTTGTTTTTATAAGGGGTGTATACCACATAGGGGTCGCCATCATCTTTCACCACTTCGTCCTTTTCAAAGATTACCTGATCCTTAAAGGAGGTAAACGGTATGGAACGTTCTTGCAGGAGTGCTGCTATTTTTTTGTCCCTTTCCTTGGCGTAGGGTTCGTAATCGTGATTGGTATACACTTGTTGCACTTCGTAGTTTTGTAGGAGTTCCTTAAAAATGTCCTCCGGGCGGCCATGGTACATTGCTATGGAACTACCAAATTTGTCCTGCAGCCGATCTCGCATGCGCTGGAGGGTTTCGTGAATAAAGGTTACCCGGGCATCGTGCTGGGGAAGTTCCTCTAAAATATCGGAGTCAAAGATGAATAGGGGAAGTACGGGACAATCGCCTTTTAGGGCGTGGGAGAAACCCGCGTTGTCATCTAGTCTAAGGTCCCTGCGAAACCAAAAAAGTGCAATTTTATTTTCCATAAATGTTGTGGATTGGTATGATGTAACGGATTGTAATAGTGATTGTGTGGTATTAGCTGATGTTCAAACTTCCCATTCCGCCATCGACACCAACAACTTGTCCGGTCATCCAACTGCTTTGTTCGCTCAATAAAAATACCCCGATGTGGGCAATGTCCTCCGCTTCGCCCACACGTTTTAAAGGATGTCGTTCCGCCATCATATCCCTTTTTCGATCGTTATTGAGCAAACGGCCCGCTAAGGGGGTATCGACCAAAGAAGGAGCGACAACGTTCACCCTAAGTTTTGGGGCATACTCCGCGGCCAACGATTTGGCAAAACCTTCTATGGCACCCTTTGCCGCGGCCACACTGGTATGGAACGGCATTCCCGTACCTACGGCGACGGTGCTAAAGAAAACCATGCTGGACCCCTCCGCCATAATCGCGATAATTTCTTTGACCACGCGCACCAGGCCAAAGAAATTTAACTGCATATCCTCTTCAAAGGTACTGGCGGCCATCATTTTAAACGGTTTTAAATTGATGCTGCCCGGGCAATAGGCAAAACCATGAAGTGCGTCGGGCAATAGACCGGTGTCCAAAGTGTCCGTGGTAACATCGAATGGAATGTGCGTGACGTTAAGTCCGTCCAATGCATCCGCCGTGCGCGATGCGATAAAAACGTTATGGTCCTTTGCAAGGGTTTTGGCCATAGCAAAACCGATACCGTGGCTACCGCCGATAAGAAGTATGTTTTTCATATAATAGGGTTAAATGGATGTTATGGTTAAAAAGGGTGAATGCCCGGGAAGCGTTCCAAAAAGTTGTTGCAATTTTTCTTCCCTGAAAGCAAATATTTGTTGCAATTGTTTTTTTACGATCAAAGGATGCGCAAGGCGGCCCAACACACCGAACGGTATTTTATAATCGATCAGGTCTTCCATGATAACACCCCCGTCGGTTTCATGAATAAAATGTTTATGGTGCCATAACGCATACGGGCCGAACAGCTGCTGGTCCACAAAATAATTGCCCTCTTTGATGTTCGTTATTTCACTGACCCATTTAGTGGTAATGCCCGCGATAGGACTTACTTTATACTGGATGATCTGCCCTTCGAACAGGGGCCTGTCGGCACCATTCAGAATTTGAAAACCCATTTTTTCGGGTGTAATCACCTTTAGGTTTTCGGGATTGGACAAAAAATCCCATGCCGTTTTAAGGTCAATGGGGACCGCTTGCTTGGCATGGAGTTGATACAGTTGCATGTCGTGGTTTTCCACAAAGATACCTTCAATTTCTGTTTAAAGAAAAATACATATAGTTAAACAAATAATAAAACGTTTTTTTGCGACCCTTGAGGGGATGCATCCAACAGTTTATGGGTCTTAATTTTGGTCCATTCGTGTAAAGTTCCAGCTATTTTGTACTTTGCCAGATTACTTTTTGTAAGCGATGCGCAGAGCGATACTTTGTTTATTAGGTTTGTTGGTGTTCGTACCCTTGTACGGGCAGCTGCCGATCCGCGTGCTCGGGAGTCTTTCCGACGGTGTTTCGGAAACATCGGGGCTGCTGTTTTACAAGGATAAGCTCCTTACGCACAACGATTCAGGAAATGCGCCCCAGTTGTTCGTGATCGATACCCTTTCGCGACGGGTGGAAAGAGTGGTGCAAATAGAAAATGCCGTAAATATCGATTGGGAAGCGATGGCCCAGGACAACGATTATATGTATATCGGGGATTTAGGTAATGTTTCAGGATTGCGGACCGATTTGACGGTGTACCGAATAGCCAAAAACGATTTCGACAATGCCGATACCGTTAACGCGGAGACCATTGTCTTTTCCTATCCCGATCAAACGGCACCAGAACCGGATGAAAATAGTGATTTTGATGCGGAAGCCATGTTCGTACTGCATGATAAGTTGGTAGTACTGACCAAGCAATGGCGGCAAAATGGTACCACTGCCTATACGATACCTAAAATTCCGGGACGCTACACGGCAGAAAGATGGGACTCCCTGTCCTCCATAGGCCTGGTTACGGGAGCAACCTATAATGAAGCCACGCAATTACTTTATTTTACGGGCTATTCACGACAGTTGAGCCCTTTTGTCTACCGTGTGGAAGGTGTTTTGGAAAACAGCGTTTTCGGAGGCGCCGTTACCAGACTACCCATAAATATCGGCTTCGCACAGGTTGAAGGAATTACCGACGTGGATGCCAATACCTATATGCTTTCCTCTGAGTTTTTCGAAAGGCAAAGCCCTTCCATTACGTTTTCACCAACCTTGTATTCCCTTACCACCGAGGATATGGAAGTGTCCCAAGAGCTCCCCGAACCGATTACAGAACCGGAACCCGATGTGATGGAGCTTGTAGTATATCAACCCGTTGGCCGTACGCAATTGTCCTATGTTCTGCCCAACGAGCATCCGCGACCCGTTGCGCGAGCGATTTTTAGCCTTGAGGGGCAACTGCTCCGATACCAAACCGGGGACCTGCTGTTATCCGACACTATTTTTACTGCGGACCTGCCCAATGGAACATACGTATTGACCCTATATTTTGGGGAATTCAAATTGACCCGTGCATTCGTACTGTATTAGGGTAGCGAAAACCCAAAGCCTAGCTCTTGGACATTTAGGATTCTCTTAACAAGGCCCCTATCCCTTTATACCTAGTTTTGCAAAAACTTAAATCCAATACAAAATGAAAAAAATGATTCTCTTTTTTTGTGCCGCTATGGTTTCCTTGGCGACCGAAGCACAGATAAAAACACCACAGCCGAGTCCCATGGCGAAGGTAACGCAGGTAGTAGGTTTGACCGATGTTACTTTGGAATATTCACGTCCGGCAATGCGCGGCAGAACAATTTTTGGCGATTTGGTTCCCTTTGATCAACTTTGGAGAACAGGTGCCAACAAAAATAGCATCATCACCTTCAGTGAAGACGTCAAAATTTCAGGCAAAGCTTTAAAAGCCGGTTCGTACGCGATTTTTACAAAACCCGGTGAAACCGTTTGGGAGGTCAATTTTTATACCGATACCGAAAACTGGGGAACACCACGTAACTGGGACGCTACCAAAGTAGCGGCCGTAGTTAGGGCGAATGCTACCAAAACCACGGACATGGCCGAATCGTTCACGATCAGCGTAGACCACGTATCCGAAACCGGCGCACATCTTGTGATTTCTTGGGCCGATACCAAAGTGGCCATTCCTTTTGAAGTACCGACCGACAGTGCGGTTACCGCTAATATCGATAAGGTAATGGGAGGCCCCGATGCAGGGGATTATTATGCCGCTGCCGTGTACTATTTGAAAGCGGACAAGGACATCAATAAAGCCAAAGAATGGATGGATAAGGCCATGGCAATGACCGAAAAACCGGCATTTTGGCAAATGCGACAGCAATCGTTGATCTATGCGAAGGCGGGAGACAAAAAAGCGGCCATTGAAACCGCAAAAAAATCGTTGGCCGCTGCGGAAGTTGCCGGTAACGGTGATTATGTTAAAATGAACAAGGACTCCTTAAAGGAGTGGGGGGCAATGTAATCCTTCATATATGCTAAAAGTAAAAGACCCGGCTCCTGGCCGGGTCTTTTACTTTTAGCATTTTACCATTTGAAATGGTATCATATACCCACTAATTGATCAAGCGTACGGTTTACCTTTGTATCGTCCGTCGCCCGAAAGGAGGTGTAACACCATCTTCCACATAAGCTTTTGAAATAACGGGAACGGTTTAATTCGTTTTGTTTTGATCGTTCGCCAAAACCTGGTGTACTGCCTTCAATATGACGGGAGCCGAATCATTGATCGTAATCAAATAGTAGGTTTGCCCCTTTACGATTATTTTCCCAATATCACGGGCCGGTCCGGCAACATCAAAGGAAGCGGTATCGGAAAGGAAAAACCCGCCTTTTTTATCATTGAGCAACAACTGGCCATGTGAGGCGTCCATACGGCCCAATTGAGTGTTTATTTGATAGTCGTTACCCACCAAAAGTACATCTTCCCAACCGTCGCCGTTCACATCGTCGACCAACATATCCTTTATGACCGAAGCGTTCACCAAAAGCGGTAAGGTCTTGATACGAAAACGTCCGTTACCCGTATTTTCAAAATATAACGTCCGTAGTTCGAATACCGACTTTTTTACAACGCTTTCCAAATTCCGTTTCGGAAACAGTTCTGCAAAGCGCGCCCCGGCAAAAGCTTTATAGCTTAAGTAGCCTTTCTTTAGCACCGGCATCTGTTGTACTAGGGCATCCCTAGAGGAGAAAGGGGTTTCCGTACCGTCGTGGACATGGGTAATCACAGTTTCCATGTGACCGTTACCGTCAAAGTCGCTCCGGTAAAGATGTACGGGTGTTTTCATGGAGGCCCTTATTCTGCTGTTGCTACCCCAGTTGCCGGCAATGAGGTCCAAATCGCCATCTTTATCAAAATCACATGCCTTCACACTGTTCCACCAGCCATGGGTGTTCCCCAGACCGGTTTCTTTTTGAATGGAAACTAATTTGCCATCGTTCAAAAAGATCGTTACGGGCATCCAATGTCCTACGGTAATAAGATCCAGGTAGCCATTGTTGTCCATGTCCGCCCAAAGGGCATCCTTAACGATACCCACATCCTTAAAATCGGGAGCGAAACTGTCCGTAATATCGGTAAACCCTGCGCTGCCATCGTTTTCAAAAACATATTGCCTTGACGTTTCCCCAAAAGACAACGGCACTTCATCGGAGCAAACGGTAAGGTCAAGGTCGCCATCCGAATCGATGTCCGCAGCAATCACTTTTGTGGCATTAATGGCAAGGGTCTCGAATTGGGTCGTATCCTTCGTGAAAATCCCTTTATGATTTCTGTAAAAACGCGGTTTCAGCCGTTTGGCCAAACGGGTTTCGCTACTTCCGGAAACCACCGCCAAATCCAGATCCCCATCCCCGTCCGCATCAAAAAAAGTCTGCGCAACGTCCTCGCTCGGGGCATCCTGGATGAACCTTTCGTTTTGGGCCATGGTAAAGGTGCCGGATGAATCCTGTAAAAACAATTGGGAAGGCTGGGTCCGTGCACCCGATAAAAAAAGGTCGTCGGAACCATTGCCGTCAATATCCGCGACGGCCACCGCGGGCCCGTTATTGGTATTTGCAAAGGGGAGCAAGGGGTTTCGATCAAAGGCGTTGGTCGGCTTTTCCGTATGCTTGTATGCCAATCCGATGGAGTCATTGACGATAAGTAGGGAGTCTTTTGTTTTTATCTCGGTTTTGGAAGGGGTAACAGCTTTATGTTGATACAGACGAAGGGTTTGGCGTGCCGCGATGTTTTGGAGTCTTTGTTGTTTTCCATCGGGCCAGACGACTTCCAACGTTCGTATGATGCTGTCCTTCCCGATTCCGAGGTGCATTTGCTGAGGAACCGCCGAAAGATACCCTCGCGATACATAATGTTCCTGTACAATGGTATGGTTATCGGTAGTCGCCGTAACCTTGGTACCGATGCCAAAGGTATTTTTCGTATTCCCTTCAAAAGATAGTTTTAGGTAGTTCGACCTATCGGAGAGCGTATTCTGTAAAAGATGGGCGGTATCATTGGCGTTGTTGACGACCAGGTCCAGATCGCCATCATTGTCCAGGTCGGCGTAAACCGAACCGTTGCTAAATGTTTCGGCACCGTTGTCCCATTCGGAAGAAGTATCCGAAAAGGTGAGGTCGCCATTGTTCTTGAAAAAAACATTGGCACGCTTGTTTTGGGGAATGTTCTCGATGAGTTTGAGGTTCCTTTCCCCGGAATCGGTGGCGTCCGAATTTTGGAGAAGCGTGTTGGATAAATAGTTGATAAAGTCAAGATCATTGGTAGCCCTTATGATGCCGTTGGAAACAAAAATATCCTTATATCCATCATTATCATAATCGGCCACTAGGGCGCTCCACGACCAATCGGTCGCTTCGATACCGGATAGATGGGCAATTTCGCTAAAGTTGAGCCCGCCTAAATTTAGGTGAAGGGTATTTTGCATGTATTGCGGTGCATAGGAGTTGTTCAGGTAGTTTTGGTATACGGGGAAGGGCGACTCCACTCCGGAGCGTTTGTATGTTTCGAGT
This sequence comes from Maribacter sp. 2-571, assembly GCF_050589625.1. Lineage (NCBI taxonomy): Bacteria > Pseudomonadati > Bacteroidota > Flavobacteriia > Flavobacteriales > Flavobacteriaceae > Maribacter > Maribacter sp. 2-571. The sequence goes on from NZ_JBNGOP010000012.1 coordinate 108,816, forward strand.
TTTTGGGGAAGCATATCCAAGGAAACGATATCCATACGTCCATCATTGTTAATGTCGGCAATGTCATTGCCCATGGAAAGATGCGAGGTATGGCCCAGTTTTAATTCGTTTCGGGTGATCAAATCGGAGAATGTACCGTTCTTTTGATTGACGTACAGGTAGTCGTTTTCGTAAAAATCATTGCCTACATAAATGTCCGGATATCCGTCATCGTTCAGATCGCTTACCGCTAGTCCCAGACCATAACCGATCTTTCCCTGAAAAATACCGGCGTTTAGGCTGACATCTACAAAAATGCCGTTTTGGTTTTCGTACAAGCGATCTCCCGAATACGCGTTATATAACTTTCTTCGGTCACCGTTGCCATAACTATCATTGGGTTGCGTGGAATGGTTGAGCAGGTAAACATCCAAATCGCCATCGCGATCATAATCAAAAAACGAAGCCTGTGTTGCCAAACCCGAAAAATCGAGGCCATAAGCGGCGGCCATTTCCTTGAATATTGGAATGCCCGAAGGTGAGATACCCTGATTTATATAGAGAAGATTGGTTCCTGAAAGGCCCAATTCGGGAAGCGACACTTTACAAACGTAAAGATCCAAAAGTCCATCCGCATTAATGTCGACATGCGTTACACCGGTGGTCCATCCACTGTCGTTGGCAATACCGGATATTTCGGTCACTTCTTCAAATCGGAAATTCCCTTTGTTTAGGTAGAGCGCATCGGCTTTTTGATTGGCGGTAAAGTAAAGATCGATCAATCCGTCCATATTGAAATCGGCCGCGGCGACACCGGCACCGTTATAAAAATACAGGTACTCCAATACGTTCAGTTCGGTACTGGGCGAAAGGGTGTTTTCAAATGTAAGTTGAGATACGGATGGGGCTATGCGCTCAAAAAGGGGCGGAGGTACCTCCTTACAGGCCGTGGTGAACAAAAGACCGCTCAGAAAAAGGATGGTCACCGATAGGGAAGGCATAGTGTTATGGCGTATGATCATTTTTCCAGTATCGTTTACCATTATGTTTTCAAATACATAATCCAGGGCGCTATACTAGGGTACGGTACATTTTATTTGGTATGCTTCAAAACATTAAGACGTCTTCTAATTGAACGGACTGACGGACGCAAAAATAACGATTTATTACAATCGATTGTATTAATGTTGAAAATTGATGTGCCGTATGCTTCAAAAAGGACAGGTTGGTCTAGTTTGTTCTTGGCTCGTTTCACGGTTGCTTTTTTTAAGGAAAAAGAACAATTTAAAACGAATGGAATGCCTCTTTTTTCCATCAGCCGCCTTCATGTTCCGTTTTGGCTCCCAGCCTAGGGTAAGAAGGAAATTAACATTACTTGAAAAAGTTAAACGATAAAACAAGGACATTTTTAAGACAATGAAGTAACGATTGTATGAAAAATGACGGTTAAACAAAAAAGTTTAAATAACTTGGTCCCTAACGGTCGGGCTTCAAAAGCCTTTCTCTTAATGTAATGAGTACCTTAGAGCACAACCAAACGCTACCATACCAGTCGCTAAAATGAAGAACGGAAAACCTACCATTCACGAAATAGCCAGAGAATTGAACTTGGATAGTTCTACGGTCTCCAGGGCACTTAACAATAGTGATCGGGTAACAAAAAAGACAATAGATAGGGTAACTAGAAAAGCCGAAGAAATGGGCTATCGACGAAACTTGATGGCCTCTAACCTGAGAAAGAAAAAATCCAATACCATTGGTGTAATAGTCCCCAGAATATCACGATACTTTTTTTCCTCTACCATCGCGGGAATAGATGAAGCGGCTTTTGCGGCCGGATACAATGTAATTATCTGCCAATCCCTTGAAGAGCTTGAAAGGGAGCAGGGCATTATCAGTAATTTGATGGCGAACCAAGTTGACGGTGTGTTGATATCGGTGTCAATGGAAACCAAGAATGGAAGGCACTTAAAACAACTGCGCGATAGTGGTATCCCCCTAATCTTTTTTGACAGACATTTAAAGGAACTTGAAGGAAGCGGCAAGGTGCTCATCAACGACGAAGATGCAGCTGCAAAGGCCACGGGCCATCTTATAGAAATTGGCTGCAAAAAAATAGCACACTTTACCGGGCCGAGTACCCTTCAAATCTACAAAAGCCGTTTGAAAGGCTATCGGTCCGGCCTACGGAAATACCAACTTCCTTATGACCCTGATTTGGTGGTCAGCTCTAGATTGTCGGAAAAGGATGGAATCATGTCCGTAAAAAAGATATTGGAGAAGAATTCGGAAATCGATGGTATTTTTTCGGCCAATGACGTTGCCGCCATTGGAGCCATGAAGTACTTGAAAAGCATTGGAAAAAAAATTCCCGACGACATCGCTTTGGTCGGTTTTAGTAACGAACCAATTTCCGAAGTAATAGAACCTGCGTTGACGACCATCGATCAATCTCCTTATGAAATCGGTAAAATAGCCTGTAGTCTGTTGATAGAACAGATCGGAAACAAGACGTCCGACGCAAACAGCAGGACTATCATTTTGGAGTCTACCTTGTTGGAACGGGATTCAACAAAGAGGTAAAACCAGTACTCCGCTTCAGAAGCAGCGCAATAGTGCGGACGGCCTTACTTGGCCTTGCACGTACCGGCAAACGTTCTTCAACGTCGGTATGGTGGTTTCCAATGTATTCGGATAGCTTATTTTTTCGGATAGTAAAGCGCCTGAATATGATAATCGAAAATTTCAGATCATTTTTTTGATAAAACAATAATACAATCGATTGTATTTTTAAAAATCCTTTCGTATCCTTGTAGCGATAATTAACCAATTTTTAACACAGGAACATGAAAGAAAGAATGAAACGTAAGAAATGGATCATGCCGTTTACGGTGCTGTTTTTTGGGATGTGCATGTCGGTTGCCAACGCATTTTCCGCCACAGCCCTTACCAGTAACGTTCAAGCTATGGTAACCGGAAATGTTGTGGCCGATGACGGTGTGGCACTCCCCGGCGTATCGGTCTCGATCAAAGGAACCGATAAAGGGGTAGTGGCCGATTTCGATGGGAACTTTGAGATAATGGTTCCCGACGGGGACGCAGTTTTGGTCTTCAGTTATATCGGATACACTACCAACGAGGTTAGCGTAGGAAATCAATCTGTAATCAATGTCGTTTTACAGGAAGATGTTTCAAAACTCGATGAGGTGGTGGTAATCGGATATGGTACACAAAAGAAAAGTGATGTCACCGGTGCCGTGGCCTCTGTAAGGACGGAGGAACTTACCGCTTTTCCGATTCAAAGTGCCGAGCAGGCCCTGCAAGGGAGGGCTGCCGGTGTAAATATATCCGCCAACAACGGGGGAGAACCGGGCGGGGAGCTAAAAATACGCGTACGTGGGGCTACCTCGATCAATGCGAATAGTTCCCCTTTAATCGTAGTGGACGGTTTTGTCGATGGGGTAATACCGCCACCGGAGGATATTGCTTCCATAGACATCCTTAAAGATGCTTCGGCAGCGGCAATTTATGGATCTCGAGCAGCCAGTGGTGTGGTATTGGTAACCACTAAAAAAGGTAAAAAAGGCAAGATAACCGTTGAAGTGAACTCCTCCTTATCCGCACAGGAAGTCATCAACCGATTGGATCTAATGAATGCCGATCAGTTCGGGCAATATGTATCCCAGTTGACCAATGCCCCGTACGAACAAGGTCCCGCAAATACCGATTGGCAAGATCTTATTTTTCAAACAGGATTTTTTTCCAATCAACAGGCATCGGTTTCCGGCGGGTCCGAAAATATCGACTTTTATATTTCAGGAACGTATTTGGACCAGAAAGGGGCCGTTATCAACTCTGATTTCGAGCGTTTTTCTTTTTTGAGCAGCGTAAATTTCAAGGCATCCGACAAGTTTAAGGGAGGTATGAACCTTTTTGGAAGGTTTTCCAGTACCAACGGTATTTCGACGCAGACCGGATCCGGTGGTGCTGGTGGCGCGGACGCAATTTCCTCTGCCCACAGGTTCGCTCCCGATCGATCCATCTTTAATGAGCAAGGCGGTTTTCAGGTAAACACCGTTGGAGACCCTATCGATAACCCCTTCGCCATCGCTACCGAACGGGTAAATGAGACCATCAACGATTTGATGCGGGCCAATTTATTTGGGGAATATCAGTTTTTCGATGGACTTCGTTTTCGTTCGACCTTGGGTTATCGTACGATTAACCAACGCACGGGAATCTTTATCCCCAGTACCTTGGTGGGCGCCAGTGGTTTTGGCGGGGAAGCAAGGATCGAAACATCCAGAAATACGAACTTGTTGAACGAAAATTATTTTACCTACGATACGTCGTTGGGTGAACTGAGCTCGTTAACGCTTACAGCAGGTTTTTCCTATCAAAATGAGGTGAACGAAAACCTTTTTACGGGCGCGAGGGATTTTGTGTCCGAGAGCGTCTCTTTCCGGAACTTGTCAACCGGAAATACCCAGTTGGTACCTCGGTCCTCGATAACCGAAATAGAACGGGAGTCGGTCTACGGGCGATTGCAATTAAATCTTTCCGAAAAGTATTTGTTTACCGCGACCGCCAGGTACGACGGGTCCTCTAACTTTAGTCGAAACAACAAATGGGCCTTTTTTCCATCTGCCGCATTGGCATGGAATATGGGCAAGGAAGATTTTTTATCGGAAAGCAACACCATCTCCAATTGGAAATGGCGGGTGAGCTATGGGGTACTTGGAAATCCGACCTCTCCGGCCTATGGTACGTTGGCACGTTATGATGGTCGCTATTATGCCATAGGGGCAAGTACTTCCAACGCGGTGGCCCCGGCCAACCTCGCCAACGACGACCTTAAGTGGGAATCATCGTATCAACTGAATGTGGGGATGGATGTCGGTCTCTTGGACAATCGCATTAATCTTTCGCTGGAGTATTATAACATCGATACGGAAGACCTTATCTTCGACCAGCCCATCAATCCCTTGGCAGGTATCGAGGGGGGTACACAAACACGGAACATAGGTGAAATGAACAACACCGGGGTCGAGTTTAGTTTGAACAGTACGAACATTGCCACCGACGATTTTACCTGGAATACCGATTTTAACATCTCTACGAACATCAACGAAGTGGTTTCCCTGAACGAGGGACAGGACGTGTTTTATAGTTCCGCTCCCGCACACCTGCTCATCGATCAAACGCAGGTGCTAAGGGAAGGTGAGGCCGTGGGTTCTTTTTGGGGCTTTATATACGACGGGGTGTACCAAGGCGGTGCGGTTCCCGAAGGATCCGTCGTAATTCCAAGGGATCGCGATGCCGGGCCGCAGGCAGGGGATATCCTGTACCGGGATACCAATGGCCGTGACGACAACGGGGACCTTACCGGGCAGCCCGACGGACAATTGAATACCGATGATCGTACCGTAATCGGAGACCCCAACCCCGATTTCATAATGGGGCTCAACAACAGCATAACGTACAAGGGACTGGACCTTAATTTCTTTTTTCAGGCTGCAGTAGGCGGCGATATACTAAATTATACGTTCATGGAACTGGCTTCCGGATCGGCAAACGGTACCACCGATCTACTGAATGCCTGGACGCCTACCAATACCGATACCGATATTCCGGCAGCGGCATTTCGACCCGCGGAAGTAAGTAATCGCTTTGTCTATGATGGAAGTTATGTGCGTTTGAAAAACCTTTCTTTGGGATATTCCTTCCCGGAGCGGCTGCTGGAGAACGTAGGCCTACAAAAGCTTAGGGTATTTATCAGTGGTCAGAACTTGCTCACCTTTACCGATTATCCCGGTGGCGATCCCGAAACCAACTATAGAAGTAGTGGCAGTGGTTCGCAAAGCAATACCAATCTCGGACTCGATTATGGGGTTTACCCCAACGTAAAGTCATATACATTAGGTGTAAACTTAAAATTCTAAAAAACTATGAAAAAGTTTAATGTAATAGTCATACTGAGTGCCCTATTGATAGGGTGCACCGACCTAGAAGAAAATCCAGAGGGAATATTGGCCCCGGAACTGCTCAGTTCAACAGTGGCCGATGTTCAGGCTGCGGTGAACGGCGCTTATGCCAATTTGGCCCATGAAAACTATTGGGGAAGGAAAATAAGCCTTTCCATATTATTGCGTAGCGATATGTGCGATATTGGAAACCCCAGTACTGCAGGAAGAAGACAGGATGTCAACAATTTTAACATGTTAGCCAATAATGGCATGACAGAGGCGTTTTGGCCAAGATCTTATATTGTTATCGGTGCGGCCAACCAAGCGATAGGAATTGCCAATGGATTGGATGTCGATGAAGCCGAGATCAATCCGATAATAGCGGAAGCATATTTCGTAAGGGCCTTTGCCTACTATCACTTGGTCCGATTGTTTGGTGATGTGCCGTATCTAGAGGACGCTGTATCGGATGCCACAACCTTGGATGTATTGGAACGTACGCCCGAGGACGAGGTTTATGCAAACATTATTTCCGACCTACAATTTTGTAAGGAATGGTTGCCAATGGAGCAGCCCGATAGGGGCAAACCTTTTTCGGCGACCGCAATGGCCTATTTGGCCTCGGTTTATTTGACCATCGGAGAGTACCAAAATGCCTATAACGAGGCGAAGGCCATCATCGACAACGAGAGCGGATTCAACCTTGGCTTGGAGACAGATTTTCAAAACCTGTTTTTGGGCGACAGCGAAATCATAGAATCCTTGCGAGAACCACTTTTCACGCTCGATTTTATATCTCAGGAAAACTCCGGATTGTTCGGTGACGACCTTTTACCGCCACTTACGGGAATATCAGGTGATCAGACCGAGGGCCGCGGCGCGGGAGGTGGTTGGAGCGTAGCGGTACCGAACATCAATGTTTATGACAGGTGGAACGGTCGCGATTATCGAAAAAGGGTTAGTTTTGATACGGTGGCTACCATTGCCGGACAAAATGTTCGTTTTACGGAATTTAAGGCCGCAGACCCTGGTAACGGAGCCGTTGTAGACCGTCCGCACATCGCAAAATATACAAGACAGATAAATGCTGCAGGAAGTGGGCGCTTTTCCGATAACGACTATGTAATGATGCGGTATGCCGAAGTATTGTTTATTGCGGCGGAAGCGCTGAACGAGATTACACCGGGAGCACAAGAGGCCACGGATAATATCAATCGCATCAGGGAGCGTGCACGTAACTTTGGCGGTACGGTATCGGACTACCCACCAGATCTTCCCGCAAACCTTTCCAAAGATCAAATGAGGGATTCCATTATAGAGGAAAGGCGGTTGGAACTGGCATTTGAAATGAAGCGTTGGTACGATATCAAAAGACTTCAGTTGGGCCCCGAAGTTTTTGGTCCCCAAGGTTTGGAACCACATGCTAATTTTGATGCCGGCCGGGATTATTTGATGCCGTTGACAACAACCCAATTGAATATCAATCCCGAGTTGGGTCAAAACCCCGGTTATTGATAATAACCGTAGGTTGGTGACATAGCGTTCGCCAATGTTATATTGGGTATTCGGAAAAGCGAAAACACCATTAATTTTACTCGATAATCGAGATTTAAAATGCTCCGACGCTTGCGTCGAAATCAATATTAATTTTCCTTCTAATGCCTCCTGGGCTTGCCCCGAGGTTATTTACCTGTAGGAAGCATAAAGAAATGTTTTTATAGCACTATTGGAATAAACACAATGAAATGGGAATAAGAATCAGTTACGTCTTTTTTGCAATCGGGTTTGTATGCATCTGCTATTCGTGTCGGGAAGGTTCGTCCAAAAAAGAGCGGGGAGGCACCCAAGAAAACGTATCGTTATTGCAAGCTCGGTTTTCAAAACTGTTGGAATATCCATTGGATGCTAATGCCATTCCAAGAAGTTTTACAAAGGAAATTGGTAAAACGCGAAAAGTGACATCTGCCGATTGGACAAGCGGTTTTTTTCCAGGTAACTTGTGGCTGCTGTACCGGTTGACCCAAGATAGTGCGTATTTGGAGAGGGCGGAAAAATGGACCGCCTTTATCCAAAAGGAACAATTTAACGACAAAACCCATGATACGGGATTTATGATCAATTGTAGTTTTGGGAACGGTTTGCAGTTTGCCGAAAAAAAGGAATATGAAGCCGTCGTTTTGCAGACCGCAAAAACGCTGTCAACACGATATAGGGACCGCGTAGGATGTATACGTTCATGGGACTTTAATGCGGATGAATGGGATTTTCCGGTGATTATCGATAATATGATGAACCTAGAACTCCTGTTCAAGGCAACGGCCTTGAGCGGTGATAGTACGTATTATAAAATAGCGGATACCCATGCCAGAACAACAATGGCCAACCACTTCAGGGCAGATTTTAGCACCTATCATGTAGTGGACTATGATACGATTACGGGAGCGGTACGAAAAAAGCAGACCCACCAGGGGCATGATGATGGGTCTTCCTGGGCAAGAGGGCAGTCTTGGGCGATATACGGGTACACCATGGCATATCGGTTTACTCAAAATAAAGCCTATTTGGAAAGGGCCAAGGCTGCGGCCGACTATTTTTTAACATCGGGGAAATTGCCTGCGGACGGGGTACCCTATTGGGATTTTAAAGATCCAAAAATACCGGATGCGCCACGGGATGTTTCGGCTGCGGCCATTACGGCATCGGCACTTTATGACTTACATCGCTATACCGATAGGGACGATTATATCGATTATGCCGATGCAGTGGTAACGGTTCTTGAAGAAAAATATCTATTGGAAGAAGAAAACAATAGCCCCTTCCTATTGGACCATAGCACAGGAAACAAACCGAAATCGGACGAAATCGATGAACCCATCGTCTATGCCGATTATTACTTTTTAGAGGCACTTGTAAAGAAAAGGAAGCTTCTTGTACCATAATGTTTTGATCGAACATTATTTCGCACATACCCTTTGATGTCAGGTATGTGTTTCTTACCGCCAAACCAACTACCATGATATGTTTGTGGACATTGGATGTTCTTTTGACATCCAATGGTCCACCGAACGCTAACGTTGTTTACGACGTATTTACATATCGGATGGGGTAGGTGCACCTATGTCTATGACCGATTCTGATTTTTGACCTTTCCGTAGCTACGGATCGGATTCACTGAGCGTAACGCTGCTCTTTTGAAAAAGGGGGCGGTATCGATTTGCAGGACATTTCGTAATCGGTAGTTGCCATAATGTATAATTACCTTAAGGGAAATTAAAAATTTTAAACATGAAAAGGAATTACATAATAGGGCTGGTACTGCTATTTTCCAGCGTGGTACAGGCGCAAGAATTGATTTTTAGGTCCGGGTTTGAACCTGGTACGACGGTTGTTGATCAAACTTCGGCAGGTGCCGATATCATAGGGACCGATACTTCGGTCGCTTCGCCCAATATTTGGACCACCGACTTGGAGGACCATCCAAACATTGGAAAGTTTAACTTGCAATATCAGGATAAGGATGCGAACCAACAGGAAAAACGGCGTACGGAGATTATAAACGACCCAACGGGCAGGGGACAGGGAAAAGTGTTGAACTTTTGGGCGACCGGCGACAATGCCTCGGAGAGCCGCGCCCGGGTACAGGCAAACTGCTATGGTTCGGAAAACGGTATTTTCGAGTATTATCAGCGGGTGAAACTGTATCTTCCATCGGCCTCTTTTGAACCATTGCGTGCCGATCCCGGAGGGTTCGACTTTTTGACCATTTTGGAAATCTGGAACGATAATAATTTTGACCCTCCCTTTGGTACCCCCAATACCTATCCCTTTCGAATGAAAGTCAATATTACCAAACAGGAGGGGAGCGGTGAGGCACTTCGGCTGACCGCTACCGGGGAAGAGCAGAGTAGGGCCTGTTGCTGGGGGGAAGGTCCGGATCAGAAATGGTCCTATGAATCCGATTTTATAGTAACCTTTGATAAGTGGTTGGATATTGAGGTATATATCAAGGAAGGAAACGCTACCGACGGACGTTTTCGAATGGCCGTCACTCCGGAAGGAGGTGCGCGGGAACTGGTTTTCGATGTTACCGGGTGGACGCACCATTCCAGTGACCCAGATCCCGATGGAATCAAATTTTTCAATCCGCTAAAACTATATACGCTGGATTATCTTACTATCGACAAGGCTACCGCGGTAGGGGAACGGTTGGAGTATTATTGGGACGATTCGGAGCTGTGGAAGAACAAACAAATAAATCTTCCAGTTCCTGCAAACCCACCTGGAACACCCGTCCCACCTAGTCCGGTGTTTCAAGGTGTGGTGTGGTGCAACGTACCCTTTAACGATGAGTCCGGTACATTTACGGCGAAATGGGATATGATACCCGATAGCGATAATATGGATGGTGTAACCGCATTAGCCGCCGGCGATGCCGATTCGTATAGTGAATTGGCCTGTATCGTCAGGTGCAACAGTGATGGAACCATCGATGCCAGAAATGGAAACGATTATGCTGCCGATACAGTGCTTTCCTATAGCGGCGGGGCCAGCTATGCGGTTGAAATGGAGGTGGACATCAATACCAAAAAGTACAGCGTGTTCGTGACCCCGCCGAACGGGAACAAGGTTACTATCGGTTCGAATTTTGATTTTCGCTCGGATCAGGCCTCTGTTGCATTGCTCAACCGTTTGGTAATCAATACTGAGGATGTCCCCATTGTAACCAGCAATTTTGGAATCACCCGATCGTCCACCCCAAATTCCGGTAACCCCTTGGGTAATGGTACGACCACTTTATTACCGGTGGCCGATGCCTTTGCCAACAGTAAATCGGCAGATACGAACTATGGGGAAGAAACGGAATTTGTAATACAACCCAAACAATCGGAAAATAGGGTGGAGTACCTGAAATTCGACCTGTCCGATATTTCGGGTAATGTGGAAGAAGCCACATTGCGCATCTATAATACCGAATGGAACAATAGTGTTACGGATGTTTCCATAGCGGTGCAGGCGGTAAATTCCGATGCCTGGTCCGAGGATACCCTAACATGGTCCAACAGACCGGATGCTTCCGGTAGCGATTTGGCCTTGGCTGCCGAGGCCAATGGCGGTTATACCGAACTGGATGTTACCGATTTTGTTGCCCAAGAAATCAATGGTGATGGCGAAGTCTCTTTTTACCTCTATATCAATATGCCTTGGGCACACCCTTATGATATGCGGGCCAATATTTTTTCCAGGGAAAGCGATGTGAACAAGCCACAACTGCTGGTAACCACTGATGCCGAAGGGGTCGATCTGACCCCGCCCAGCAAGCCCCGTGAACTTACCGCTATCAGTATAAAGGAAAATAGTGTTACCCTATGTTGGAACGCTTCGGTCGACGATGTCGGGATCGATAAGTACGAAGTATTGGTGGATACCCAATTCAATAAGGCGGTATTGGGCGATCCACCGACAACGATTACCGTTATAGATGGCTTAGATCCCGGCACCACCTATCTCATTTACGTCAAGGCCGCCGATGCGGCCGGAAACTTTTCCGAAAATAGCGTCGCTATCAATGTTACCACTTTGGACCATCAGGGGGTAGGAAATGCCGATACCGACACAGCGACCTTAGTGCCAATCGCCGATGCATTCACCAATAGCAAATCGCCCGGTACCAACTATGGGGCCATTACCGATTTTACCATACAACCAAAACGGTCGGAGAATCGCGCCGCTTTTCTCAAATTCGATGTTTCCGATGTTCCGGGCACAGTAGAGAATGCTGTTTTACGGGTTTTTAATACCGAATGGAATGCCAGTGTTACCAACGTTTCAATGGCGGTACAAGGGATGAACGATGATTCTTGGACGGAGGAAGGACTCCATTGGACCAACAGGCCGTCGGCCTCCGGTGTCGATCTGGATGTTGCCGGGGAGGCCATTGGTGGCTATACGGAGTTCGATGTAACCGATTTTGTAATTCAAGAAGCCAATGGAGATGGTGCGGTTTCCCTTTATTTGTACATAAACATGATATGGCAGTCGCCATGGGACATGCGTGCCAATATCTTTTCAAGGGAAAGTGAGAAAACTCCGCAATTAGTGGTTACTTATCGGAGCGAAGCTAGCTTGAAATCCGATATAGGTATGCCGAAGTCCCAAAATGACGGGGCCTGGGCATATCCGAATCCTGTAACCGAAAACATCTTTTACGTACAGGTCGATGATGACGACGCGGCCACCACACTGTTGTTAACGGATTTGCTGGGGCGTAGCATACCCGTTTCGGTGACCAAAGAGACGCCGGGCACCTTGAGGGTAAGACCTGGCACATCCCTTGAAAAGGGCGTGTATTTGCTATCGGTACGGAACAGTAGCGGTTCGCGATCCCAAAAGCTGGTTTTTTGGTAGCATGGTATCCGTGGGCATACACTTTTTTTAACTCGAAAAGTACAGGGAGCGACTTCAATAAAAGTTGCTCCCTTTTTTGTAGGTGTATTACCAATTGCTGGTTAAAAATAACCATTCCAACGAAACCCGGACTGCTAGGATAAAAGATCTCGATACACTATCGGACACATTTTTGATGAAAACATCATCAAGCGTTGTGCACCGAAGAATTTTTCAATAAGCGATCGAACAATTCAAAAACAACGGCCAAAAACATTACCAATAATGCTCCCACGAAGTTTAACAGGAGATAGCTTAGTTTTTCCTGTCCGGGGGGATAAATGTGAATGAGGTAGTAATAACATACGATAACGATGATTTGCGTCAACACAGCGGCAAAAAACACGGCATTTCCTTTTACAAACTTTAGAAAGAAAGCCAATAGAAAAATACCTAAAACATTGCCGTAAAAAATGGAGCCGATAATATTGACCAGTTGGATGAGGTTGTCGAATAGATTGGCCACACAGGCCACCAAAATAGCGATAACGCCCCATACCAGAGTAAAAACTTTGGATGCGTTTACATAATGCCGTTCGGAAAAGTTGCCCGTTTTGTTTCGCTTGTAAAGGTCCAGCGCAGTAATGGTGCCCAAGGCATTTAATTCCGAGGCGGTGGAGGACATCGCGGCCGATAGGATAACCGCCAACAACAACCCGATCAAGCCCCGGGGCAGGTTGGTTAGTATGAAGTGAATGAATACGTAATCCTTGTCGTTGGTCTCTACGGACGCATCGGCTTGTTTGATCAGGTTGCGCGCGGTCGCCCGGTTGGCCTGATCCTTCGTATTGATGGCGATTATTTTGGTCTTTGCCTCCGATATGGCGCTATATTCTTTTAGTTCCAAGGCTTTTGAAAAATTGTTCTGGGCAATTTTCTTTTGGACTTCCAGTTCCAGGTGCGCTTCTTCCAGGTTTTTATAGTCTTCCGCAAAAGGGGATTGTAATATGGCCTCGGTGGCGGAAGGATTAAAGTTTAAGGGAGAGGCATTATATTGATAAAAAACGAAGACCATCACCCCTACGAGTAAAATAAAAAACTGCATCGGTATTTTAAGGATACCGTTAAAAATGAGCCCTAGTTGGCTTTCCCGTATCGATTTTCCGGACAAATAACGTTGTACCTGGCTTTGATCGGTACCAAAATAGGCCAGCATTAAAAAGAACCCGCCCGTAACACCGTTCCAAAAATTATAACGGTTCGTAAAATCAAACTTAAAATCGAGAATGTTCAGTTTGTCGTTGGCTCCGGCTATTTTTAAGGCCTTGGTAAAGGTAATATCGTTTGGAAGGTACCCCAAGATAAAAAAGAAGGTTACGAACATCCCGAACATAATAACGAACATCTGCTGTTTTTGCGTAACGCTTACCGCTTTGGTTCCCCCCGATACGGTGTAGATGATGACCAAGAGGCCAAGGATAACGTTCAAGGTTCGCAGGTCCCAGCCCAAAATAGCAGAAAGAATGATCGAGGGCGCAAAAATGGTGATACCGGCACCCAATCCCCTTTGAATCAAAAAAAGAACGGCCGCCAGGGACCGGGTCTTTAGGTCGAAACGATTTTCCAAAAACTCATAGGCGGTGTACACCTTTAGTTTATGATAGATGGGGATGAATACGAGGCATATGACAATCATGGCCAAGGGCAGTCCAAAGTAGAACTGTACAAAGCCCATACCGTCATGGAATGCCTGACCCGGTGTCGATAAAAAGGTAATGGCACTGGCTTGGGTCGCCATAACGGAAAGACCGATGGTCCACCATTTGGCGTCCTTTCCACCGCCGACATAGTCCGCGACACTTTGGCGTCCCCTAGTTTTCCATACTCCGTAGACTACGATGAAAAGGAGGGTTCCGGAGAGTACATACCAATCTAATGTTTCCATTTAGCTAAAACTGGTCATTAAGTAATTGAAAATCAATAGGTATATAACATTTAGCGCCAATACCAAGGTATACTCCTTTTTCCAAACAAACTTGTCGTGCATGTTATCCTTTTACGTTCTTTGGTTTGGAAACATTGGTCTTGCCCAAGGAAAGCATATTGGCGAACAATTTATATGCGCCGGGTACGCCGGCCGGAAGTTCTCTAAAGAAACTCAGCCCGGTGTAAATGTAGTTGCCCTTACCGTAAGGCGCTACTAGCAAACTCCCATTTTTAGCGGTTTCGCCGGAGTCTTTCATTGAAAATAATGGGGTGAACGCCGAATCCCACTCGTTGGGGAAATAAAGGCCGCGTTCCTGGACCCAGCCATCAAAATCGGTCTCGGCGATGGTATTGGGAAACTGGAGCATGGGATGTTTTTTGTCCAGAATGCGCACTTCCGAAAGCTCATCGGTTACCCGATCCCTCGATAAGGTCAAGGGATAGGGGGCGATGTTCTCGAACTGTTTGTTCCAGCGGCCAGCCGTGTTGTATTGTACGATCAGGTTGCCGCCCTTGTTCACATACTCCAATAAAAACCGTTGTTTGAACCGCAGTTCCGGAACCACGTTGTAAGCGCGGATTCCGGTAACGATCGCATCAAACCCGTCCAAGCTACCGGCCACGATATCTTCCGGTGCGATCACTTGTACATCGTAACCGATCTGTTCCAAGCTCTTCGGTACGGCGTCTCCCGCCCCGACGATATACCCGATCCGTTTTCCGATTTTTTGAATGTTCAATCGTACGATTTTAGCTTGGGCCGGCAACAGTACGGATTGTTTGGGCACGTGGTCATAAGCAATTTCTACCAATTCCTTGGATATTTGCGCTCCCGCTATTTCCAAGATGGGAACCAAATAATCCTCGTTTTCATCGGAAGGCGGTGTCAGTTGAAACGTTACAATTTGTTTATCGCCCTTTTTTTCGATTTGGAACGGTTTGCTTTTCGCATCCGATTGCCAACCATTGGAATGGGTTAGCCTAACGGTACCCTTGGCGTTGTCCTTATGGGCCTGAACGATGATAGGTATGGTTTTGGAACGTCCATCGGCAAAAATCATCACCTTGTCCTCAAACCCAACTGTGGCCACGGGAACAATTTCAAAGGGTTGCGTCAATTCCCCCTTGTCGGGACGGGCGAACCGGTAAACCACCGGTTTAACGATCTTGATCGTTTTTCCGTTAAAATCAAGATCGAATGTCGCATAAAACTTTCTTGGGGTCTCCGGTTTTCCGATCAATTGACGATCTTGGACGGTGTACATGCCCAAACTGCCCGTTTCGTTCAGCCAATACGGGCTGGTGTACCCCGTAGTCTTGGGTACCCTAAAGTTGGTCTCTAGGTTGATTTTTACATTGTTGGCCAACGGGTTCGGACCTTTTGTAACAATGCTGTCGCCAATGCTTACCGATTGCAGGGCAATGGGATAGTCGCTCCTGTTGATGGCTTCCACATTTACCGTTACCGTTCCTCCGGGGTAGCTATGGCCATCCGTTGCAGAGGCCTCCAGATAAAGCCCGGATATGGCAACAATAATGTTTTGTAGCTCCTGTAGTTTAATGGTTTTCCAATGGTCGTCGTCAATATCGGACAAAAGGGAATATGCTTCCAAAAGTTGGGGCAAGTGAACACTGGGGTCCTTAAAATTAAAGCTTTCCTCAACGGGATACAGTAAATCCCCAATGGCCTTTCCATTGGCCAACCGCGACCAAGAGGTGTCGATACCATCAAAAAGGTCGGTCTTGTCCTCCGGTAACGATCCTTTTAACAGTTCTACATATTCCTTTTGGGAGCCCCTTCTGAGCCGCCGGCCAAACCCTTGGCATAAGTGCTGGCTGCTCGCCAAGGAGGCAATTTCGTTGTTCGACATCCCCAATGTGGGGTAGTAGGTGCCGATATCAAAGGATAGCATCTTACTTTTATCCGCTGCCGCAAACTTTTGTTCACTGCCATAAAACCACCAAGAGGTGTTGAAAAAGAGCCGTTCCGGCTTCCAAGTATCCGTACGGTCCAGTTGTTCGGGATAGGCAGTTGCATCGCCGACCAGATCAAACGCTTCCATGCTCAACATGGCGGAAGCGGTATGGTGTCCATGGGTGCTTCCGGGGGAGCGATGGTCGAACCTATTGATAATAACATCGGGCTTAAATTGTCGGATCAGTTGCACCACATCGCGCAACACCTCTTTCTTGTTCCAGATGCGCAATGTTTCGTCGGGGTGTTTGGAGTATCCAAAATCGTTTGCCCGGGTAAAAAACTGCTGTCCGCCATCTACCCTTCGAGCCGCCAAAAGCTCTTGGGTACGCAATACGCCCAACAGTTCCCGGAGTTCGGGACCGATGAGGTTTTGCCCGCCATCGCCTCTGGTCATCGACAAATAGGCCGTTCTCGCCTTGTCGTGATTGGACAGATAGGAGATCAGCCGGGTATTTTCATCATCGGGATGTGCAGCTACGTATAGCGCGGAGCCCAAAAAATTAAGTTTTTGAAGCGTATGATAAATATCGGAGGGGTTCGTTTTGTGATCCTCTTGGGCAGTAGTATGTAAGTGCCCGAAAATGAGGTGAAAAAGAAATAAAAACGTGAGACGCATAAGTTGTATTTGGTTGAAAATCAAAGATAGAAAGATAAAAAGCGGAGGATGTCCTTTTAAATTTTCTTTAACACTACGGCATGTCGGTATCGGTAGTGTCGTCGCAAAGTAGGGTAACGGCTTTTTGAAGCATCATATTATTGGGATAGGTGATCAGTTGCCCGGAATCGCTGCGAAGCCGCACATGATATGCCTTAATGTCCTCGATACGGAAACTTTCCTGAGGACCCAAACCCTCGGTTTGCAGGTCCTTGTCCATAATTTGGATACGGTCCCCGATTTTAAAGGGAAAGGCAAAAAATAGGATGACCCCTGCGGTAACATTGCTCAATATGGACCATTGCGCAAAAAGCGCTACACCGATTACGGCAAAAATAGAAGAAAACAGCAGTCCCAGTTCCTTAAAATTGATGCCCCATACCAACGATAGGGCGACAACGGCCAAAAAGGTATACAAAAACGACAGGTACTTGGATATTCGGAGTACTCGTACCTGTTCGATATTTCCGACACGCCCGATCTTACGTACCGTTTGGGAGCCAACGAACCGTATTACCGTCAGCAACACTAGAATAATGACCGACCAAAGGATTTCCCCTTGATGCCCTTGAAAAAAATGCTCCATACGCTAGAGTCCTAAACTATCGCGCAACGAAACAAAACGGTTGCTGTTTTTTTGCCAATAGGGGCTTTTAATGCGTTCGATTTTTGTGCCTTTGGATGTCAGTTCCTTGGCATTGGCCCCATAGCCGCTGATAAACGTTTCCGACCAGCTTTCGATGGTGTGGGGAAAGGCTTCGGTAAAGTTGATTTTCAGGCTGCGCTTCAATTCCGGGTAGGTAATCGAATAACTGGAGATGCCTTCCGAAGTTGTTAAAGTGGTAGTTGCCTCATAGCTTTTTAAAGGTTTGTGGGACAGTCGAATATACTCTAAAGAAGGTACGGCAGTAATACTGCCCAAAGGAAGCTTTTCGGGGCTGATCCTTATTTTGTTCCACAATTCATTTTCAAGCACGGCTTTCTCCAAAGTTAAGCTTTCGTCCGCTTCGGTCTCAAAATAACTGTGCGAGCGTATTTCAAATTGTTCACGGTTGTTGAGTTGTGCGTAAACCTGACCGCACCATTCCTGCGATGAAAAGGATAATTTTAGTGCATGGGTGTTATCATGTACGGGATAAAAACTGCTGCTCATAATGGAGTAGGGGTATATTCCCGTAAGGTAGTTTTTTGTACTGTTGAGTTTTAGTACGGGTATGTTATCCGGGTTGGAACCGTCCGCCTTTACCTGTTTGTCGGCCAAAAATGGTTCGGTGACGTAAATGAGCACCGAGCTGCCGGTCCTCATTTCCCCGTAACGGGCCTGTTCTAGCTTGTATGAGGTGATTTCGGCAGTGCCCGAATACCAATATTTTTTAAAATCGTTGCTTATTTCGTGCCGGGGGCTGTTGTTCTGGCTTTCCGATAACGGTGTTTCGGCCATCGCTACGTTTTGTTCCCCTGTTTTTTTGGTTTGGCATGCGGTCAACAATAGCAGGAATGCAAAAGTTGTTACGCCTGCGATGTTTCGGTGTCGGATATTGTTCATAGGTGCTATTTTTTTGTTTTCGTATTTATTGTTCAAAGGGTCGGGACCGATGCGGTCATTTGCGTCAGCGTTTTATACAGCAGCTGTGTCGGCAGTCCCATTACATTGTTATGGGTACCCTTAATCTGTTCGATGCCAATATGACCGAGCCATTCTTGAATGCCATAGGCACCGGCCTTGTCAAAAGGACTATAATTATTGATGTAATGGGCTATTTCCGTTTCGGTCAACGCCCTAAATTTAACCGCTGTCGTTTCATGGACCGTGCGCTGTGCCCCAGCCGTTGTAAAACAGATCGATGTAATTACCTGGTGCCAATCACCGGAAAGGGTCCGTAGCATTTGAGCCGCTTCTTGGGCATCGGCAGCTTTGGCGAGCGATACCCCTTTGTGCCAAACCACGGTATCCGAGGTGATCACAATTTCGTTGGGCGCGATATTCCCCTCAAAAGGAGCGGCTTTAAGCTCGGCCAGATAATCTGAAATTTCTGCTCCCTTTAAGGTGTCGGGATAAACTTCGTCCACCGGATTCAGTCGTATCTCGAACGGTATTTCCAGGTCCTTAAAAAACTGGTGGCGCCTTGGTGATCCAGAAGCGAGTATGACGGTAATGTTTTCTAATGATTTTTGAAGCATTGTTCAAGCATTTTGCGCGTTAAAATTATCGAGCCAATCCCCCCGAACTTTTAACACTTGGGTGATAACGTCGCGCACACAGGAATCTCCACCATTTTTATGCGAGATGTAATTGCAGACGGCCTTTACCTCTGGCACCGCATCTTGCGGGCAAGTAGCCAAGGCTACCATTTGCAAGGGAGGAATGTCGGGAATATCGTCACCCATATAAAGTATTTCTTTTGCCGTGATATTGTTTTCTTTCATATAGGCCTTTAACGGAACCGTTTTTTGATGAGCGCCCAAAAAGATGTCGCTTACACCAAGGCCCTCCAGGCGATTGCGAACCCCTTCGTTGGTGCCACCGGAAATGATACAGACGTTGTAACCCTTGTCCAGTGCCGTTTTTAAGGCATACCCATCTTTAACGCTCATTTTTCGGAGCATTTCGCCCTCTGAGGTAATTAACAGCGAACCGTCCGTAAACACCCCGTCCACATCGAAAACAAAGGTAGTAATGTCCTTTAAAATTTTTTTATAGCTCTTTTCCACACATTTTATTTTTGGGTGACTAGGTGATTTGTAGTCCGATCGTATACAATTTTATAGTTCAATTAAAAATTCCGGTTATTGATTATAAGTATTTGAAATAGATTTACTTATTATTCGATATGTTTCTTTTAGTTCTAAATTTTGCAATGCTCCCAGATGCCCGTTCAATATGGCGGTATCGTTTCGCCGTGCAGGTCCGGTCTGCATGTCCAAAGGAAGTCCGTCTTCAATTTTTTGTGCGGTCTCCAAAATCAATGGTTTTAAAAGGTCGAAGGAAACCCCCCGTTCCTTACAGATTTCATTTGCCAAATGGTACATATGGTTGGTGAAATTATTGGCGAATACGGCCGCCAGATGTAGCCCTTTTCGTTGCTGCGTGTCAATAGGGTGTATCTCTTTGGTGAGGCTCGAAGCCAGGTTGCCCAATAGGCGTTGATTTTCAGGGGTATTCGCTTCAATACAGATCGGAATGTTATCAAAGGCTACCTTACGGGCTTTACTGAACGTTTGCAAGGGATAAAAGACACCATGGTTCTGATGGGCTTTCAATACCTCCATTGGTACGCTGCCCGCCGTGTGCGCAATCAGACCCTTTTTACCCTTCAGCCTGTCGGAAACCGCCGAAATTTGACCATCGGATACTGCTATCAGAAAAATGTCCACATCCGGCATGACGGATTCCGTTCCAAAAACGAGCACCCCTTCATCAAAATGGTCGCGAGCCTCCTCGTTTCTGGCCAGTACCTGTAACTTTCGGATGATTGGGCACCCCAACAAATGATCGTGCAGCTGTTTCGCAACATTTCCCGTTCCAACGATTACAATATTCAACATGGTCCAAAAATACGATAAAAACGGCCCTTATTTTCTATGATGAACCCGTATCCGCCCATTGTTTTGGACAAGGGCGCAAAAACAGTGCAAACCAAAGGGCGGGAGCAATGATACTGGTATATCTCCGATACCGATTCCATCTTTAAAAAATAGCTATGGAGGGTAAATTGGCCTCCACTTCAAAATATGGAAATAATTAACAGTTTTGTTCAACCTTATTTCCTTTTTAAAGACGGTCGTTACGGCAAAAAGGTAGTATTTTTGCCATCAAATTTCAACTCTACTTCCGATGAAGGAAACGCTAAAGAACATCCTGTTTTCCACTCGTTTAATGGCCTTGCTTTTTATCGTTTTTGCCATTGCCATGGGAATCGGCACCTTTGTCGAGAGCAAGTACAGCACCGAAACCGCACGTATTTGGATATACAATGCTACTTGGTTCGAAGCGATTATGGTGTTTTTTGTGATCAATTTTTCGGGAAATATTTATCGTTATCGGCTGTTACGGTGGGAAAAATGGCCGGTTTTGCTGCTGCACCTCTCATGGATATTGATTATTGTAGGGGCTTTTGTTACCCGGTACATTAGTTTCGAGGGCATGATGCCCATACGTGAAGGCGCTTCGGAAAAGGTATTTTATTCCGATAAGACCTATTTGACCGTTTATGTAGACGGTACGATTGACGGTGTAGGCCAGCGTAAAATATTGCAGGAGGACCTTATCGTGACTCCAGAGGCAAAAAAAACGAACCTGCCATGGTCATCGGACTATGGAGGTGCACCATTTACGATTTCCTATGTCGATTTTATTGATGGCGTCAAGGAAGGAATGGTTCCCGATCCCAATGGGAAGGCATTTTTGAAGATAGTGGAGGCGGGCGATGGTCAGCGACATGAGCATTTTTTGGAGGACGGTCAGGTCTCTAGCATTCACAACGTGCTGTTCTCCCTCAACAAACGTACCGATGGGGCCATTAATATCATCGTTACCGACAGTACCTATTTACTTCAAACGCCTTTTGAGGGAGATTTTATGCGAATGGCCGATCAGTTTCAGGGGCAGGTGGTTAAGGACAGTGTTCAAGAACTACAGTTGCGTTCGCTATATAACATGGCGGGCATGCAGTTCGTATTTCCCGAGCCCGTGGTAAAAGGATCTTATGGAATCGTAAAAGTGCCCAAAACGGAACAAACGAAAGCAACACTCGATGCTTTGGTCGTTGCGGTAACGGCCAACGGGGAAACTGTTGAAAAAAAGATATTGGGGGGCAAAGGGTCGGCGGAATTCACCAAAAAGTTTAAAGTGGGCGGACTCGATTTTATGCTCAGTTATGGATCCAAGGTGCATGAACTTCCGTTCAGTATTAAATTGAACGATTTTATCGCTGAAAAATATCCCGGAACCGAAAAAGGCTATGCTTCCTTTATGAGCAAAATTTCGGTAGAGGACGACCGATCTTTCGACTATGATGTGTATATGAACAACATTCTCGACCATAAGGGCTACCGGTTTTTCCAGTCCAGTTTTAGCCCTGACGAAAAAGGTACCGTTCTTTCGGTAAACCATGATCAGTGGGGAACGGGCATAACCTATGTCGGTTATTTTTTGTTGTACATCGGTTTGTTGGGCATTATGTTTTTTGGGAAAACCAGGTTCAAGGATCTGTCGCGATCGCTGAAAAAATTGAACGATAAAAAAAGGACGCTTACTACACTCTTTCTGCTAGGAAGTGCACTATGGGCCACGGCTCAAGAACACACTCCCGACGATGGTCACGATCATAGCAAGGACGCTCCGACCGCGGAACAGGTAGATTCGCTAATTCGGGCATCCATCGTTTCCGAAGCGCATGCCGAAAAATTTGGAAAGCTCGTCATTCAGGACGAGGCGGGCCGTATGAAACCCATTAATACCTTTTCTTCCGAACTGTTGCGCAAATTGAGTTTGAGCGACAAATTCAACGAAATGAATTCCGATCAGGTATTCCTTTCCATGATGAGCAACCCGGCATTATGGTACAATGCAAAGTTTATAGCGGTCGATAAAAAAGGAAAGAACGACAGTATTCGAAAAGTAATTGGGATACCGAAAGGGCAGAAATACGTTCGGGCCGTTGATTTTTTTGACGAAAAGGGCAGGTACAAGCTGGAACCTTTTTTACGGGAGGCTACAACCACCAATATTCCCAACATGTTCGATCAGGATTATAAGGATGCGAACATCCGATTGAGTTTGTTGGACCAAGCCCTGCAAGGCAGTATCGTAAAAATATTCCCATTGTTGAACGATGAGAACAACAAATGGATATCGGCCCTGGAATTTCGGGGCGGACAGTACCAGATCGGCGATACCTTATATGCCAATTTTGTTAAGAATGCCCTTCCGTACTATCTGATGTCCCTAAAAAAGGCACAACGGAGCGGGGACTATACGGAAGCGGACAAGTTATTGGAAGCCTTCAAACAAAACCAGTTAAACCATGGTAAGGAAGTATTGCCCTCCGATGCGAAAATAAAGACCGAGGTGGTCTACAACAAATTGGGTATTTTTCAGCAGCTTTGGCGCTTGTATCCGGTAGCTGGATTGCTCATGTTCATCATATTGGTCCTTCAGATCTTTAAAGATCGTGGGATATGGCGTATCGGGGTCTATGCGTTAAAAGGGACCATTATCATTCTTTTTCTTTGGCATACCGCTGGCCTGGCATTGCGTTGGTACATTTCCGGACACGCCCCTTGGAGCAATGCCTATGAAAGTATCCTATACGTCGCCTGGGCGACCATGGGGATGGGGTTCGCCTTGGGCAAAAAAAGTGATATGACCATTGCCTCATCGGCCTTTGTAGCCGGGATGCTCCTGTGGATCGCGCATCAAAACTGGGTAGATCCTTCCATAGGGAATCTGGTACCGGTATTGGACAGTTATTGGTTAATGATCCATGTAGCGGTCATTGTCGGGAGCTACGGTCCATTAACGGTTGGTATGATATTGGGCTTGGTAGCGCTGATCTTGATTATGCTCACCACCAAAAAGAATAAAAAGCGCATGGAGCTCAATTTAAAGGAACTGACCATTATCAATGAGGTTACCCTTACCGTAGGGCTCATTATGCTCACCATAGGAAATTTTCTTGGCGGACAGTGGGCCAATGAAAGTTGGGGCCGCTATTGGGGTTGGGACCCTAAAGAGACCTGGGCCTTAATTTCCATTATGGTTTACGCCTTTGCCATTCATACCCGACTGATACCCGGATTACGGGGTAAATGGACGTTCAATTTTTTGAGTGTCGCTGCCTATGGAAGCATTATGATGACCTATTTTGGCGTAAATTATTACCTGGTAGGGCTGCATAGTTATGGGCAAAGTGGTGCTGCCGCCATAACCCCCGATTACATCTGGTATATCATATTGGTCGTGCTTCTTTTGGGAGGTGTCAGTCTGTGGCGATACCGGGCCAATTATGTTAAATCTGCGAACGAAAAGTAGAAGGTTCAACAAAATGTTGCACTTTTGTACCATCATGAAGTTATAAGAATCCTTACATCGACGCCCAAGAAACCGATTTACAGCTAGGTTTCTGTCCATTTTTCTTCCATTACCGGTGGCGTCCCTACTGTAATTCTCTCATTTTAATTCTTATGGCGCATGACGACCTCAAATAATAATATACGCAATTTTTTTACATATTTTAGAAATGCCGTTTTAGGCAAAACATCCGATTTTACCGCTGGGAGCATACGAAAAGCCATTTTTATGTTATCGGTGCCGATGATTTTGGAAATGATGATGGAATCCATTTTTGCTATCGTCGATATCGCCTATGTTTCCCAAGTAAGTATCAATGCCGTAGCCACCATCGGGCTTACCGAGTCGGTAGTTACCTTGGTATATGCCATCGCCATAGGCCTGAGTATGGCCGCAACGGCGATCGTGGCGCGGAGAATCGGGGAAAAGAATATTCAAGGAGCAAAAGAAGCAGCGGTCCAGGCCATTGCCTTGGGTGTTGTGGTCGCCCTGATCATTGGAATATTGGGCTATCATTATGCAGAGGATATTCTGGCCTTGATGGGCGCGGCGCCCGATCTCATTTCGGAAGGGGTAGGGTATACTCGCCTTCTTTTGGGTGGGAACATCACCATTTTGTTATTGTTTTTGATCAATGCTATTTTTAGGGGAGCGGGCGACGCGGCCATTGCCATGTGGGCGTTGGTGCTTTCCAATACGTTGAACATTATTTTAGATCCCATATTTATTTTTGGTTGGGGTCCGGTTCCCGAATTTGGTGTTACCGGAGCGGCGATCGCCACTACTATCGGTAGGGGTACAGCTGTTTTGTTTCAGCTAGCGGTATTGTTTTTCGGATGGAGCAAAATAAAAATTGGCCTTTCCGATCTGGTATTGCGCATAAAGGTCATGTGGAACCTGATCCAGGTATCCGCAGGCGGTATTGCCCAATTTTTGATCGGCACTTCCTCCTGGGTGTTTTTAATGCGGATCATGTCCGAATTTGGTAGTGAGGTCCTGGCCGGGTATACCATAGCCATTCGTATTATGCTCTTTTCATTGATGCCCTCTTGGGGCATGAGCAATGCCGCCGCGACCATGGTAGGGCAAAACTTGGGGGCAAATAAACCCCAAAGGGCAGAAGCCTCCGTATGGAAAACGGGAAAGTACAATGCTTTTTTTATGGGCGGTGTTTCCCTTATCTATTTGTTATTTGCAAAAACGATGGTAGGCTGGTTCCATACCGATCCGGTAGTCGTTTCCAATGGGGCGCTATGCCTACGTGTCATTGCCATGGGCTATATTTTTTATGCCTATGGCATGGTGGTTACCCAGGCGTTCAACGGTGCCGGGGATACCGGTACGCCTACCAAAATTAATCTGTTGGCCTTCTGGCTGTTCCAATTGCCATTGGCATACCTCGCTTCCTTCTACTGGGATTTAGGCCCTTTGGGCGTTTTTATGGCCATAACCTCGGCAGAGGTGTTGTTGGCGGTGATTTCCCTTTACTGGTTTAAAAAGGGGCGTTGGAAGCAGGTGCGGGTATGACCCTAATTTTGTAACTTTAGCCATCAAAAATTTGGAATAGCATGAAGCTGCATAAAAAAGGATTGAATACTATTTGTACCCATGTAGGGGAGGTTGTCGATGAAAAATATAAAGGTGCCATTTCACCCTTGTATATGAGTACTTCCTATGCTTTTGATGATGTGGACGTGAAACGGTATCCAAGGTATTTTAATACGCCCAACCAAGAAGGGCTATGCAAAAAAATAGCCGCATTGGAACACGCCGAGGCCGCTTTGATCTTTGGAAGCGGTATGGCCGCCGTAAGTACTGCGGTACTGGCATTTTTACGGGCCGGAGATCACATTGTGCTACAAAAAACCCTGTATGGGGGAACCTACAATTTCGTTACGGAGGAGTTGGAGAAATTCGGAATCTCCTATTCCTTTACGGAAGGGTTGCGGCCTGCCGATTTTGAGGCCCAGGTGCAGGAAAATACCAAGGTAGTCTATATTGAAACCCCTTCCAATCCGTTATTGACCATAACCGATTTGGAAGCAATCGGTACCTTGTGTAAAAAGCATGGGATGGTATCCATGATCGATAATACCTTTGCGAGTCCCGTTAACCAAAATCCGATCGATTTTGGTATCGATGTGGTCATCCACAGCGCAACAAAATATATGGGTGGCCATTCCGATATTTGTGCGGGTGCCGTGGCATCGACCAAGGAATATATGGATTGTATTTTCCAATTGGCCAAAAATTTTGGCGGGAGCTTGAGCGATTACACGGTATGGCTGTTGGAACGTAGCTTAAAAACCATGGGATTACGGGTAAAGGCCCAAAATGAAAATGCCCAACACATGGCGGAGTATTTGAACGGACATGAGGCCATAGCCAAAGTGTACTATCCGGGACTGCCGGAGCATCCCGATCATGAGCTTGCCAAAAAACAGATGCACGGTTTTGGCGGCATGCTTTCTTTTGAACTGGATGCACAGTACGATGCCGCTGCGTTTCAAAAGGCCCTGCAACTCATCAAATCTTCCATGAGTTTGGCCGGAGTGGAAAGTACCGTATTGTCGCCGACCCAAACCTCACATTCCCTGTTATCGGCCTCCGAACGGCAGAAACAGGGCATTAAGGACGAACTGATCCGTTTTTCGGTGGGAATCGAAGAACCCGAGGATTTGATAGCCGATATAGAACAGGCTTTAAAAAAAATCGCAACCACTCGGATCACTGCGGCATATTAATATAGAGAATACACTTTGGACAAGTTTCCCAAGGACCGTTGTAACAAGGGGCGTTAAAAAGTTTTCGTGGACCATAACAATCAAATCGATAAAATTACTTTCCTATGAAGTTGGATATATTGGCTTTCGGAGCACATCCGGACGATGTTGAATTAGGTGCCGGTGCTACATTGGCAAAAGAAATTGCACAAGGTAAAAAAGTAGGCATCATCGATTTGACCCGTGGAGAGCTCGGAACCCGGGGCACTGCTGAAATAAGGGATAAGGAAGCCGCCGCCGCCGCGGATATCCTTGGCGCCACGGTACGTGAAAATATGGGGTTTTCCGATGGTTTTTTCATCAATGATAAGACCCACCAATTGGAAATTATCAAAATGATACGGAAGTACCGCCCCGAAAGGGTGCTTTGCAATGCCATTGATGATAGGCATATCGATCACGGTAAAGGCAGTCGTTTGGTAAGTGATGCCTGCTTTTTAAGCGGATTGGTCAAAATAGAGACCATTGCTGAAAATGGCCGGGATGTTCAAGAGCCTTGGCGTCCCAAACAAGTATACCATTATATCCAATGGAAAAATCTGGAACCCGATTTTGTCGTGGACGTAAGCGGGTACATACAAACGAAAAAAGAGGCGATAATGGCTTATGGGTCCCAGTTTTATGATCCTAAGAGCGACGAACCGGAAACGCCGATCAGTAGCAAAAATTTTATCGATAGTGTGGTGTACCGTGCCAGAGATCTCGGTAGGTTGGTGGGTGTTCGCTATGCGGAAGGCTTTACCGTAGAACGCTATGTTGCGGTAAATTCGTTAGACGATTTGGTTTAACTGGCCTGTTGGTAGCGTTTGTGCGCTTTTGGTACCGTGAAGAAGAAACAAGTACCCTGTTTTAGTTCACTTTCTACCCAGATCATCCCGTTATTTTTCTCAACCATTTCCTTGCAGAGCGACAGTCCTAGCCCCGTACCTTTTTCGTTTGCGGTGCCATAGGTGGTAATGTTCGCATTTTGATCGAAGATCCGCGCTTGGGTCTCCTCATCCATACCAATGCCGGTATCGCGGATGGCAACCTCCCAATGGTCGTCATTTTCGCGGGAGGCTATGGTAACCATGCCGTTGTTCGGTGTAAACTTTATCGCGTTGCTGATCAGGTTACGGATAACGATATCGGTTTGGTCCCCATCGCCCCATGCCATGGTGTTTTCTGGAATGGTACTGATGAGTTTAATGGATTTGGTTGTAGCGGTTTCGGACAACAGGTTGATGTTTTCTTTGACCAGGTTGTCCAAGGAAATAACGGTGGGCTTGGTGATAAGGCCGTTCATTTGTGCCTGTCCCCAAGAGAGTAGATTGTTCAACGTAAACGAAATATGATCGATATCGTTCCCTAATTTCGGTATGAAGCCCATAAACTCTTCCTTATGGATCTCCCCGTTTTTAAACAGGTTCAGTAATCCTTGGAATGCGCCGATTGGTCCGCGAAGGTCATGGGCCACGATCGAAAACAGTTTGTCCTTTGTTTGATTGATATTTTTTAGCTCCTTCTCGTTTTCCTCGAGCGTTGCGGTTTTTATCCGAAGTTCCTCATTTAGGTTTTTTTGTATTTTTTCGCTTCGGTGTACCAAAAAGGTAACGACGATAAAGATCATTAAAATGACCAAGGCAGCATTTACATAGTTCCGTTGGGTGGCCAGTTGTTTCTCGTTTTCGATAATCAGTTCGGCCTTTTGTTTTTCGTATTGCGACTTGGTCTTGAGCAGGGAAAGGCTTTTCTTGTTTTCGGTACGCGATATGGTATCCGATAGTTCTTGGAACAGTTCATGATAGTTGAGGGCAGTGGCGTAGTCTTCCTTGTTTTTATGGATTCGGTAGAGCGTTTTGGCGCATTTTTGTTTCCCTTCCTTAAAGTTGATCTTTCCGGATATTTCAAATGCCTTTATGGCGTACTGTTCCGAAATACTGTCTTTGCCCATACCAAGGTAGGTTTCCGCCATTCCGTTCAACAGGTCTATTTCGGCCCGGTCGTCTTCCAACGATTTGTGGAGCATTTCACTTTGATTATACCAAAACAGGGCCCAGTCATACTTTTTCTGCTTCAAATAGATTTTACCTTTCACTTCATAGGCGTATGCCAACCAAGCCGTGATATTATGCTTTTCAAATACAGAAATACTACTGTTCACGTTGTACATGGCGTACTCAAGCTTGCCCATGTCCGCGTATATGGAACCCATATTGGCATAAGTTTCAGCGGAACTTATGGGTTTTTTTAACCCTTCGTTTATTTTTTTGACCTGCTTGTAGAAGAAAAGTGCTTGCTCAAAATCATTTTGTGATGCATAAAGATGGGCTATGTTTTCCGTTATGATGGAACGCATCAGGTCATTTTCATTTTTTTCCGCGACTTCCAAACCATCCAAATACCCTTCCAGGGCATTGGAATAATCCCCTTTGTAACTATACTCCCCGGCAAGATTGTTTTGGGCGGATAGCATTAGATCGGAATCATTTATCGATTTGGCGATATCCAGTGCGGCTTTGAATTTTGAGATGGCCGCTTTAAATTTCCCCTTATCGGAATAATAGTAGCCCAGATTGATCAGTGCTTCGGTCTTTCCTTCGTCATATGCTGCCGAAGCACTATACACTTTTGCTTCTTTGGAAATGATTAACAGCCTTTCCGGTTTATAAAACCGCTGTGAATACGCCAGCTTGTTCAAAAGGTCGATATAGGTGCTGTCTTTGACCGAAAAACCTTTTTCGCGCTGTTTTTGTTTTACGAGCGCTTCCAAACTATCCCGTTCTTTCTGTTGTGAAAACAGGGTAAGGGAAAAAATACAACAAAAAAATAGCATGAGCGCCCGCATCCGTATGTGGAAGGGGTAGGTTATCGTAGTTCCCTGGGCCATGCTAGGTTTCATTCTGGCGACTAAAATATACGATGCGTTGTCTGCAGCGTAATAAATGTTGTGTATGCGCATTTTTTGTGTGTTTGAACAAACAAAAGATGTAGTTTGCCGATGATTTCCCGATATCGCTCTCCTGGTGGTCGACGTTCCCTTTAAAAACGACGAAGCGGTACGGACCGATTTCTAGTGTAGGTCCACCGATTATGGCAAACACCCAAAAAAAGGGAAATCAAAAATTACTTTGCTACCTCCCGGATGCTAAAGATAAAATTTTGACATCGAACGGTAACCCTCCGAACGGGAGGTGCCCAGTGTCCAGGGTCGGGGCAGTTGCCCAGAAACCCCTACCTGAGCAGGTTCAATTGCTAGAGCGCTTCGCGACCGATAAAAACCTCCCCAAATATGAAGTTGGGTATTACATCAGCGTATGGAGTACCGTAAAATCGGATAAAATATGCACCTAATAATTTTGAAAGATCGTACAAAAAAAAGTACCTTTGCCATCGCTTATAAATGGTGGTTGTAGCTCAGCTGGTTAGAGCGCTAGATTGTGGTTCTAGAGGTCGCCGGTTCGAAACCGGTCTTCCACCCAAAATACATGCCCTGTTCTTTTTGGAACGGGGTTTTTTTGTTTCCGACCTGCTGCTAAGCGAAAAGGTTGAAAACGAAAACGACCGCTACGGGATGGTCCCGTAGCGGTCGTTTTCGTTTTTGTTGTTGTTCTTGTTGATTATTTGCTAGCCTTGTCGACCACCAGCTTTTCAGCTCGGTTGGCCACTTCCCAAGCCGTATGGAATACGAGTCGTGTTCTATTTTCCAAAAGGTCATAGTTGATTTTATCGGGAGTATCCCCCGGACGGTGGTAATCGTCATGGGTGCCATTAAAATAAAAAATGATGGGAATATTGTTTTTTGCAAAATTGTAGTGGTCGCTACGGTAATAAAAGCGATTGGGGTCATTTTCATCGTTATAGGTGTAATCCAATGCAATGTTGGTATACTTTTCATTTACCTTTTCCGAAAGTTCGTGCAGTTCCGTACTGAGCTTGTCCGAACCGATCAGATAAACATAATTGCGATCGCCCGTTCTTTTTGGGTCGATTCTTCCGATCATATCGATGTTGAGGTTGGCTACGGTTTTTTCCAAGGGTACTATTGGGTCGATGTCCGTATAATATTGTGAGCCCAGCAGCCCTTTTTCTTCTCCGGTAACGTGCAGGAATACAATGGAACGTGCCGGTCCGTTTCCTTGGTCCGCGGCATTCTTAAAGGCTTGGGCAATTTCCAATAGGGCAACCGTACCCGAACCGTCATCGTCGGCACCATTGTTGATTTGGCCATCGGCCGTAATACCGATATGATCTAGATGTGAGGAGATTACCAGGTATTCGTCAGGTTTGGTGCTCCCTTTCAACAGGGCCACCACATTTTCCGAATCTATCTGCTCATCTGTTGCCGTAAGGTCAATACTTACGGGTGTTGCAAGCACCGACGGCATATCGTCACTGGTAATGGTCGTCAATAGGGCCTTGGCCATTGTTTCGGTAATGTACATTTGAAAAAAATCGTCTGCCGTATTTTCCTGTATGGACATTTGACCGCTATTGTTCAATTTCATATACTCAAAGTACCGCTTGAATCGCGAGAAGTTTTGAGCATCGAAGTACAACATTCCCACAGCACCTTTGTCTTTTGCCAAGGCCGTACGTTTGTCTATTGCTTGCGACATATTGCTCCAGATGGAAGGTTCCGAACTTCCCGATAGCACATAGCTGCCGTCTTCATTTTTGGGTTCCCCCGCTTTGATCAAGACCAATTTGCCCTTTACGTCGATATCTTTATAATCCGAATACTTTTCATCCTCGATACCATAGCCCACATACACGATATCCGCAAAGTTCTTTTTGGTGGGGGTAAAAGTTAAAAAGTCGGTGCCCAAAACGTATTCGCTGTCGGCAACGGACATTGTTCCGGTTGGTAATTTCACGATTTCCAAAGGTACTTTTTGAAAATAGTCGTCACCTCCCTTTGCAGCTGCAATTCCCATTTTTTCGTATTCGGCCTTCAAATAGGCGACCGCCTTTTTCTGTCCTGGTTTTCCCGTTTCCCTTCCTTCAAAATCATCTGAGGCATAGGTGTACAAATGCGTTTTTAATTCCGCTTCGGTAATCGTGCTGGCATATACCGGAGCGTTATCTTTTTTCGCGTTGGAACTGCCGTCTTTTACCGGTTTTTGTGATGAGTTGCATCCTAATGCCAAACCGATCAAGACCAGGGCTATATTTTTCATTTCTAAAGAATTGTAGTGTTTAATTTCGTGCAAAAATAGTGAAAATTGGACTATAGGCCCGTTTTTTAATAATTGCTGATCGGGATGGTCGGACAGCTACTCGGGAAAAGATTTTTAAGGAGGAGCGTTTCGGTGCGATTACCATCGATACACAAATGAATGCTGCTCATGTAAGCACATAATAAAAGTGCGTTATGTTACTTTGTTCGTAACGACGATATGCGCATAATTTTATTGTAAATTTGAGTGTAGGTGTTGCCTAGTGCTTTTATTTGTAGATTTTTGGGAAAATGGAACTTTGTTTCAATGTTCCGGAGAATGGATTTGGGCAACTCCCTTTAAAAGAACAGCACGGGTGATGGTCGCCCCCTCTGGTAAAATCACCTTATTACTAAACAAACGAAAATGATAACGGGAAAAAACTATATCGGATTTGATCAAATGGCTTCGGGTACCGTCACTTACAGGACCTTTGACCCAATAGCGAACCGGGAAAATGAAAATCTGTTCGTAGCGGCCACCAGCGAAGAGGTGGACAAAGCGGTTCAACTTGCCGTGTCGGCATTTGCTACGTATCGAAATATGAGCGGCCAAAGGAAGGCAGCTTTTTTAAATGCGATTGCGGATGAAATCATGGCCTTGGACGAGGAATTGATCCAAAGGTATTGTTTGGAAAGTGGATTGCCGGAAGGAAGGGCAAAGGGCGAACGAGGACGGACGGTCGGACAACTGCGGGCCTTTGCCGAATTGGTTGCAGAAGGTTCATGGGTAGAGGCCATCATCGATACTGGAAAACCGGAACGGCAACCGATACCAAAACCCGATCTTCGAAAAATATCCATTCCTTTAGGCCCCGTGGCGGTATTCGGTGCCAGTAACTTTCCCTTGGCGTATTCCACCGCGGGAGGAGATACTGCGGCCGCATTGGCGGCCGGTTGTCCGGTACTGGTAAAAAGCCATCCGATGCATGCGGGCACCGGGGAATTGGTAGCTTCTGCGGTTGTAAAGGCAGCAAAGGATACAGGGATGCCGAACGGTGTATTTTCCAATTTGAATAGTAAAGGCATCGAAGTGGGAACCCAACTGGTAAGCCATTCCGGTGTAAAAGCGGTCGGTTTCACGGGAAGTATAAAAGGCGGGCGTGCCCTTTTCGATTTGGCCGCGCAACGAGCTGAACCCATACCCGTTTTTGCCGAAATGGGAAGCATAAACCCGGTGGTCGTCCTGCCATCGGCCGTGGAGGACAGTGCTTTGGATGACTGGGCCGCTAAATACGCATCCTCCATTACCTTGGGCGGTGGACAGTTTTGTACGAACCCAGGATTGTTACTGGGCTTAAAGGGAACCGCTTTGGATGGATTTATTGCGTCGTTGGATACTGAAATCAAAAAAATGACCTCCCATCATATGTTGCATCCCAACATTCATCAAAATTTTGAAAATGGGAGGGCCGAGTTGTCCGCACAAGCCGGGGTGTCGGTCGTGGGGAGTTACAATACCCTTAAGGCCCCAAATACCACTACCAATACGGTTTTGACCGTTTCCGGAAGTGATTTTTTAAAGAACCCCATATTGCATAAAGAGGTTTTCGGTCCGTTTTCAATTGTCGTCAGTTGTTCGGACAAGGAAGAGTTGAGAACGATTATCGCCCAATTGGAAGGACAACTGACCGGTACGGTCTTGGGCAGGAAGTCGGAGTTGGAAGCATACAAGGATGTGGTTGCGGCCTTGGGCGATAGGGTAGGGCGCATCATTTTCAATGGAGTGCCTACCGGTGTGGAAGTATGTCCGGCCATGTTACACGGAGGTCCCTACCCGGCCTCTACGGATAGCAGGTTTACGGCAGTGGGTGTATATTCCATTAGACGATGGGTACGCCCTTTTAGTTTTCAAGATTGGCCCGATGCCACCTTGCCGGAAGCCCTTCAAAACGCAAATCCCTTAAAGCTCAACAGATTGGTAGATGGAAATTGGACGACCGAACCATTGCTGTTGGAAACTAGCGAAATATAATACCAATCGCGAATTAAAATGCGCCTTGGATAACGAAGTTGCTTTTTCATTTACTGACCCGGTAAAGGGTTTGCATAGCCATGGCTAAGCCAAACGCTTACAAGAAAAGTAAATGGACAATGAACAAGTAAGATTGGCGCATTTTAATTAGCAATTGATATGAGTTCTGGTATAGGGGAAAAACTTTTGGTTCCCCATAAAAGTGAGGATAAGCATGGCCTAAATAGGGGATTGCCTTTTGCGAAGATGTTGCTTGTCAGGCGTTTCGTGTGCGATAAAGGTGCTCCTTTTGGGTAAGAGCAAATTAAAAACTGATGTGAAAGAGGTTTTGGTCATTGGCGGTGGTATTGTTGGGCTTAGTTCGGCCTATTTCCTGCACAAACAGGGTTGTAAGGTAACAGTGGTCGATAAATCGGCGATGAATTCCGGTGCCTCGTTCGTTAATGCCGGTTATCTTACGCCAAGCCATATTATTCCGCTTGCCGCACCGGGAATGATTTCCATGGGACTCCGAATGATGTTCAACGCTGCAAGCCCTTTTTATATGAAGCCGCGCTGGGACATTGACTTTTTTAAATGGGCACGGTATTTCCATAGGTCGTCCACCGAACAAAAGGTGGCCAAGGCTATTCCCGTTATCAAGGATATCAATATCCTCAGCCAACGTTTGTACCACGAAATCAGGGACTCTGGGGATCTGGGCGATTTTCAGTTAGAGCAAAAAGGGTTGTTGATGCTTTATCAAAAAGAAGCATCTTTCGAACATGAAATGGAAGTGGCCCGAAAAGCGGCTTTTTTAGGACTGGAGGTCACCAATTTGGACCGTGCCGCACTTGCTGCATTGGAACCCGATATCGAAATCAATGCCAAGGGCGCGATACATTATAAATGTGACGGTCATACCACCCCTGGTGAAATTATGCCCAAACTGATCGCTTATCTAAAACGTGTAGGGGTAAGCATTCGTACGAACGAGGAAGTGGAACATTTTGGGTTCTCCAACAAAAAAATAACATCGGTTCGTACGAACAAAGGTGTATTTGCTCCAGAGGCGGTAGTGCTTGCAGCGGGTTCATGGAGCGGACTGCTCGCAAAACAATTGCGTTTGAAACTGCCTTTACAAGCTGGGAAAGGCTACCGGATCAATGTGAAAAGACCGACCGGAATTCGGTTTCCGGCGATTTTAATGGAAGCAAAAATGGCGGTTACGCCCATGGCGGGATTTACCCGCTTCGCCGGAACAATGGAATTTTCGGGAATCAACACAAAAATCAGAAAGGAACGGGTCATGGCCCTGGCAAAAGGGGCGAACCGGTTTTATCCACAATTACAGGTGCTTCCCGAGGAAAGGGAGGATGCCCAAACGGGAATGCGACCGGTATCGCCCGATGGACTTCCTTATATTGGAAAAACCGGTACATATGACAACTTGGTAATTGCTACCGGGCATGCGATGATGGGGTGGAGCCTTGGCCCCGCTACCGGAAAAATAATAGCACAACTGGTTACCGATACACCTCCGGAAATGGATATTACCGCTTTTCATCCGGACCGTCGTTTCTAATTGGTATACCGACCCTTGGAGCAAAACACTTTAAATCGGTATTTTTAAGAAGGATATTTAAATTGGTCTAGGATGCAAATTTACAAAACGGAAAAAGGGGCGGTCATTGCACATGAGGGGCATTGCTATTTGAAAGCAATTGACGATTGGGACGTTTTTATCAATAGGGTAGGCCTTTACGGGGCCTTGCTGACGGATATCGCAACACTTCCCAAAACGGCGGACATCCCTCAAAATGTCCTAGCGCCCATCGGGAGCCAAGAAGTATGGGCTTCCGGGGTCACCTACTTTCGAAGCAAACAGGCGAGGATGGAAGAATCGAAAAAAGCGGGTGGTGGTAGTTTTTACGATTTGGTGTATGATGCCGATCGACCGGAACTTTTTTTTAAGGCCACGCCTCGGCGAACGGTGGGGCAACTCGGAACCGTACGCATTCGAAAAGACTCCCATTGGAATGTTCCGGAACCGGAACTGACCTTGTTCCTAAGCGTATCCGGAACCATAGAAGGGTATACCGTAGGGAATGATATGAGCTCTCGAAGTATCGAAGGTGAAAACCCATTGTACCTCCCGCAGGCAAAAACCTATGACGGCTGCGCAGCACTGGGGCCAGGTATTTATGTTCCGGAGCGTCCCATTGCGGCAACAACATCGATAAAAATGGTCATCCGTAGAAACGGAAGTACCGTTTTTGAGGGAGAGACGACCTTGGCACAAATGAAACGAAACCCAGCTGACCTGGCCAGGTACCTTTTTAGGGAGTGTAGTTTTCCGCAAGGCTGCTTTTTAATGACGGGAACCGGTATTGTACCGCCCGATAATTTTAGCTTGAACATCGGGGATGAAGTCGATATTACTATTGACCATATCGGTACGTTGACCAATACCGTGGAATAATCACAAGCTTTTCCTGTTGCGCGGTACCGAAAACGGATTAGGGTAATGGGGATTTGGGTATGCTAAGGCTAGCAAGGGTCTTGAAAAACGCTTCAGTGCCGTAACAATACGTTTATAGGTTTCCTTGATCTAAGGTCCCCCTTTTTTAAAACCCAAAGTCGATTTGAAATGCTTCCTTGAGAATACGGACTTCTTCCTTTTCAGAAGTGATGGTATACTCCGTTTTGTCGGCCCCGCTCCTGCAAATATATTTGGAATTGAAAATGGTTTTTCTACCTTCTTGATAGGGCAGGGTAACAATCTTGTTTTTGACGAAATGGGAATCGGGGGAATGTTGTTTGTATTCGCACTGCGACGCAAACGCTGTAATGTCATGGCTATCGGTATCGAACAGGTACTTGTTTTCAAATTTGGAATCCTTGGAGCGCATTTGTAGCGACAGTTCTTTCCTATGGGTGCGCACGATCTTAAAGTACGTTCTTCCATCGTATTGCTCATCAGCTGTCCCGATGCGAAGGGGGCTTACAAACAGGTCGCCAAAACCGACATCCGCTAACCAATGTTCTTGTGCTATGGTTACCAAAACTGCCATATGGTCGAATTTTGGGCCTAGTTCTTTTCCGTTGAATATCCGTGCCGAAATTAGCTTTGCGGTAAATCCTAGGTGTACTAAAAAGTCGTGAAAAAGATAATTGAGTTCGTAACAAAACCCGCCCCGATTGCGGGTTACTATTTTTTCGAACAACGCCGATGGTTCCAACCTGATTTTAATCCCGTGTTGTACATCCAGGTTTTCAAATGGAACGTTCCAAACGTGGTGTTGGTGCAATTTTATCAGGGTGTCGACATCAACACCGGGGATCCCCGAAAACTTGATCCGCTTTAAATAGGCCTTGGCGTCCATTTTAGTTTCCTTATTCAGACCGTATGCATTTTGAAAGGCAAAACGTCATATCCATGGGATATAAGGCCCGGCGGTCAAAACGTTTCAAACGAAATTACTCTACCGGGACCT
This sequence comes from Maribacter sp. 2-571, assembly GCF_050589625.1. Classification (NCBI taxonomy): domain Bacteria; kingdom Pseudomonadati; phylum Bacteroidota; class Flavobacteriia; order Flavobacteriales; family Flavobacteriaceae; genus Maribacter; species Maribacter sp. 2-571. The sequence goes on from NZ_JBNGOP010000012.1 coordinate 146,267, forward strand.
TACGCAAACGGTACGGTTGTAGTCTTTTGGGATCTACGATCGCTTTTTTGTCCTCATCAAAATTATCCAATTGGGTATTTGCAACAAAATAAAATGCGCCGTTTGCTATGGCAAAGGTGGTGGGGATGATATCGTCTTTTTCAAAGGTGACAGGCTTTTCAGTATTTACGATTTTGGTTCCCGCTGTGTTGAGGGTGTACTTATAAAGTCCGTTTCTACCGTTTTCATTCGAAAACATGTTCACGATTCCATAGAGATTGTTCCCATAAAACTTCAAACCATCTATTCCGGTGTACTTTTCGTTGGGTCGGTTTACTATTTCTTTGCTATCCATGGCAACAATCCGTATTCCCTTGGTCGAAGCCAAATACAGGTGGTCACCATCGTCGGAAATAGCGATACCGTTGGAATTGGAAACTTCTTCGGAATCCATAAAAAGTTCGATGTTTTTGAAAGGACGTTGTATTTGGTAGATACGATTGCTTTCGGAATCGGTCATGAAAATATTGTTTTTGGGACTTGTGGCCAAATCGTTCAAGTAATGGAACCCTCCATCGTTTAAGCTATAGGAGTCGATAAGATGTCCAGTAGATAGCTGTAGGAGCAACAGTACGGAGCTGTTGCGTTTTTTGGTAAGGCTATTTCCTAGGGCATATAGGGTGTCGTCCTTTATGGTCATGCCAAAGCCGGATAAATATCCGTGTTCCCTAGTGTCGATAAATGTAGCCGGGTTTTGACCGTTCACTTTGCTAAAAACAATTTTTTCCCTTTTCAAACTGTTCAGATATACCCGATCGGTATTCCCGTCAACAGCAATTCCTTCAGGAATCAGGTCATGTTCAAATTGAAGTTGGAATACCTCCGATTGTTGGCTGGTACAACTTACCAACATAACAAAAAACAAACTAGGGCTTGTTAACACAAAATAGGTATCTTTGTTAAATGGAATTGACGGATACCCAATTTGAAACGATCAGCTCTCATTTGCCC
>NZ_JBNGOP010000013.1:0-144030 GCF_050589625.1 Maribacter sp. 2-571
GCTCGCCGAATTGCCCCGGCCCACATAACGGATGTAACGGCCCTCCTGCGCCTCGAAGGGAAAGGGTTCCGGTTCCAAGGTGGTACCGCTGCTCTGGAAGCCCGTGCGGATATCGGTCCAGTTGATCCCATCGTCGGAACGTTGCAGATCGAAATACGCACGGCGCTGATCGCCCTTGTAGTAGGCGATGCGTACCTCGGCAAAACGTTTTACCTCCCCCAGGTCGATCGTCGCATAGACCGGGTCCAGATTGGCGCTCCATCGGGTGTTAAGATCCCCGTCAAAAAGGTTGTCGACAATGTTGGTACGGTCCTCTTCCGTGGCGCTAACGGCCACGGGGGTCAAGGGCTGCTGGGCGAACAGTGCCATCGTGATACTGAAAAAAGCGGAAAAAAGGAGCGATCGGTCTTTCATGTTCTTCTGTGTTTGGCCATATAAATGTGGTGGCGAACGCGGAAAATTCCCGACGTCCTTACACCGTTTCATAGTATGGTGTTATGTTTTGGATTGTAGGTGTTGTAGGTTTTTTACTTGTAAGGAGTTGTACGTATCGATTGAGGCACACGGATTTTAGATCCGTTGTGTTGCCCGGAATATTCGTTGACATACCCTTTGGAGACCATTCCGATACCGGCTTTTCATGGTTTGGGAATTTTAAGGAAACCTCCCATAGTCGTATTTCCTTGTTCGGATAGGAATCCAAATACTTTTTCCCGCATGATCCGGTCGTCTTCTAAAAAATGGAATAGGATGGGATTAGTGCTCCTTCTTAAAAGGATTATGATCTGGATGCTGTTTTAAGGTAACGCGTAACGTTATGGGCAATTGTCCTTCCGATCGGTATCCCTCTGGGTCATTTTATCGGAACTCCTAGGAACAAAAGATGGTGTCTTTTGACTGGGGACTTTACTAAATCCCCCGCCGTCCGGCACCTCTAAAATAACTTCTCTGTAAGTTTTGCACGGGGAGCGCCTCTGGAAATGAGCTGAAGCGCGTAGTTTATGATATGGTTTTGGAGCTACCATCAAAAAACCCCTACGAAAAGATCAAGATTTGATTTATAACGTTCTTTCTAGCATCACGCCCCTTTCTTTTATCGAACACGGGTTGGTTTATGGGCAATGCTCAAAGTATAAGTGGAGCACATACGGTACCGCGTCGTCATCGATAGGTGCACCGACTACGGTAATGTCGATCAGAACCGTTTTAGTGCTTTGGTCTTAAAAACCCATTCGGGCGTTTGCAGCGGCGCTTTTTCGTTTTCAAAATACCAAGCCCCGGAACCTCCTTCGCTATCGGGGTTCAAAAGCACCTGTATTTCCTGTGCGGGCATATAACTTTGGGCCAATAAAAAAGCTTTTTTACCAGTCTTTACGTGTGTTGCCATATCGACAACAATTACGGCATGGCCAGGAAAACCACCTTTTATGAACACGTCTCCGATCTGTAGCGAAGCATAGGGCACCGGTTTCATTTCTTTGGATAAGGATGCCGTACCGGCATAGCTAAAGACCATTTCAAGATAACGCCAAAAATCGTCCGGGTCATCGGAAGGCGCTGTTCGCTGTTTCCAATATACCCGATTCCCGTCCACTACGATCCGCTTTCCTTTGCGCCATTTACTGTATTCGGCCTTAAAGCCATTGGTGAAATTGAAATGGATACTATCGTACAGTCCCTGCTCGAACAAATAGTCGGCACGCAGGCGCATTACCGCGTCGGCACATTGGTGTAGGTCCCTTTTACCGATGGGGAGATCCACCACTGCCACATAAACATTGGCATTGGGTTTTGTAGTGCCATCAAAGTACGTGACTCGGGCCTGAGGTTTTTTCAGGGGCAGGTTACTTAAAAAGAATGCGAATGAATTGGTGTCCCTAGGGGTCCTTTCAAAGCCTTCCGGTACCGTAAACCGTGAAAAAATGGTGTTTTTTGAAGTTTGCACGGTGTCTATCGTTATCGTTGTGGAATGGTTTACCGCAGTTTGGGGCGCCGGCGGCGTACGCTTTGGTTTGCAGGCCAAAAAAAGCGGTAGGATACAACTGATGAATTTTAGGTATGCGGTCATGGTAAAGGCGTTGCGACAAAGGTATAACACCCTGTTCCTTAATACCAGAAACGGTGTTGTTATTTCTGGGAGGAACAGGGTGTTAAAAACAACCAACTAATGCGGTCTACAGCAGTTCAAAGGTCACGGAGATTTGATAATCCCTAGTGTCGGCCGAACTGCCATAATAGAGTGATTCTACAATTTCGTTACGGTTGGAATCGTTGATAAACGTAGCTTTTCCGATTTTCCGGCCTATTTTTTTTGCCAGCATAGAAGCCTTTTCCTTGGCATCTTCATATGCCGCCGTCGCATACTCGGCCATTTGTTGATCGGTAAGGGTCGTTTTTAAATTGGTGTCGTTTTTTTGAACACCGATAGCCTTTACCATTAAGAATTTCTGAAGTGTTTCAATGGATTTGGTCTTGAATTCGTAAACTGTACCTTCTTTGTCATACCCCAACATTGCATAGTGAAATGGCTTTTCCACCACTTGTTCGGTCGGTATACCCGCTTTGGCCAGTTTTTCCATATAGGTCGACTTTAATTCGGAAATATTGGTCGTTTGGGCATCATAATAGACATTTACCATACTCAAGATCATTTTGGCCGAGAACTCTGGGGCAATAGCATATTGGTGCTTTCCGGTAACTGAAATTTGGTCACGCTCGGTTTGTGCGATCATGCTTGTTGTGATTAAAATAAAGAAAAGGTGGAACGTTAGTTTTTTCATGATTTCTGATGTTAAAGCGTTGAAGTGGTATTTGGTTTTAGCATTTAGGAAATGGTATAGATCAATGAGGCCACGATCATCCATGTTCCTACGGCGATACCCACAATACCGAGTTTCCCCAGTTTCGGAGCTATTTTGCCGCGCAGTTCTTCCGCTTTTGCCCGCGCCGTCTCGTTTTTGGAAAGGAACAATTTGTTCATCAGGCCCAAGCCGAGCATAAAGCCCAGAATGGCTGAAATGATGTTACCGGCCAAAAAAGTGACCCACCAGATTGGCGCACTCGACAACCAACCGATATGGAGTATGGCCTGTACAATTCCCCATAGGCCCCAAATACAAAAGGCCATGCCGATCCATCCTTGGTAGGGCTCTATTTTTTCCAAGAGCTCTTTGGCATTGGGTTTTTTTGATAGGATCAATGATGGTACTGCGATAATGCTTAATAGTACTAATGAAATTCCCCAGAACATACGTTTGTTTTTTAAGGTTAGTAATAGGAGGTGTTGAAATTGGTTTCAACCGTTTTGTTTTTCTGATACAAAGATGCCTTCGGACCTCACGTTTTTTCACCCTTTCACTAGCTAAAATGAGCACCCTGAATACGGGGATATACCAGGAATGTTCGGTGTAGTGCCAAGGGTTTTTGTCGGTGCTTAAATTTTTGAGGTTTCTCTGACGGGATTTTCAAAAAGTGCCGTAGCATACCTTTTTAATAGTGGGCGCGGGGTTTTTAAAGACCGAGTCCCTTTATGGATTCCATTTCCATAATTCAGAATGTTTTACGAACTTGCCACGCTCGACCATATCCTAAAGTATTCCTCCTTTGATAGCAAAGACCACCATCGATCAAGTATACGAAACCGCTCGACTAGAGGAGGTTATCGGTGATTTTGTGACCTTAAAAAAATCAGGTTCCAATTTTAAGGGGCTCAGTCCGTTCAGCGACGAACGCACCCCTAGTTTTATGGTCTCTCCCGTAAAACAGATATGGAAGGATTTTAGTAGCGGTAAGGGGGGCAATGTGGTGGCCTTTTTAATGGAACACGAACATTTCACCTATCCGGAGGCCATAAAGTATCTCGCCAAAAAATACAACATTGAAATAGAGGAGACCGAGCGTACCGACGAGCAAAAACAGCAGGCCAACGAACGCGAAAGCATGTACCTGGTGTCGGAATACGCCCAACAATATTTTAGTAGCATACTGAAGGATACCGAGCTTGGAAAAGCCATAGGCCTGAGTTATTTTAAGGAACGCGGTTTTACCGACGCTACCATTGAGAAATTTGGCTTGGGATATTGTCTGGACCAATGGGACGGTTTTACCAAGGCGGCCTTGGACAAGGGGTATCAGTTGAATTATCTTGAAAAAACCGGTCTTACCATAGTAAAGGAAGACAAAAACAGTCCGAACGAGCGCAGGACCTTTGATCGTTTCAAGGGTAGGGTCATGTTTCCGATTCGTTCCATGAGCGGTAGGGTACTGGGTTTCGGGGGGCGTATACTGACCAATGATAAAAAAGCGGCTAAGTACCTGAACTCTCCCGAAAGCGATATCTACCACAAGAGCAAGGTACTCTATGGGATCTATCATGCCAAGCAGGCCATTGCGAAGGAAGATAATTGTTATTTGGTGGAAGGCTATACCGATGTGATTCAATTTCAGCAACGTGGCATCGCCAATGTGGTTTCGTCCAGCGGTACGGCACTGACCCCGGAACAGATACGGTTGATCAACCGTTTGACAAAAAACATTACGGTACTGTTCGATGGCGATGCGGCAGGGCTTCGGGCTTCGCTTCGGGGTATCGACCTCATTTTGGAGCAAGGAATGAACGTAAAGGTCTGTTCGTTTCCCGAAGGGGAAGATCCCGATAGTTTTGCCAAGAACAATAGCTTGGAGGAAGTTACCGATTACCTGAAAGCTGCCAGCAAGGATTTTATTCAGTTCAAGGCCAACCTATTGGCCGAAGAAGCAGCCAACGATCCCATTAAAAGGGCCGATACGGTTAGGGATATCGTGAACAGTATTTCCAAAATACCCGATGCCATTAAACGGGAGATCTATGTTCAGGAATGTGCCCAGATCATGAACGTTTCCGAAAACGTGTTGTTCAGTACTTTGGCACAGATCGGTAAAAAAGAGCTTGCCGACGCCTCTAAAAAAGCCAAGCAGGAGCCGAAAGCGTTTGAGGTGGTCAAGAACGAACCTACCATTGAAAAGGTGGACGTACAATACGAACTAGAGCGCAAGATCATAGAAATACTATTATTGTACGGCCAAAAAGAGGAATCTTTTGAAGATTTGGTGTTGAAGGAAAACGACAATGGCGATCTGGAATTGGAACCCGAATCGGCGAACGTAAAAGTGTACGAGAAAATATATTTGGACCTTCAGGAAGATGAAATAGAACTGGCCAATGAAAAGTTTAGGGATATCTATTCCCACCTGATCAAAGAACTGAATGAAAATGAGGCCTTCTCCGTGAACAGTTTTATGGCCGAACTGGATCAGGAAATGGTATCACAGATTTCGGCTATTTTAATGGAAGAGGAAAAGTATACGCTACACAACTGGGAGCGAAAGGATATTTTTCCAAAAGAAAAACATATGGGCGTTGCCCAATTGGTAGGGGAAACGATATTGACCCTGCGTTGTTTTTTGATCAAAAAACGAATGGGCTCCCTGCAAAAACGTACCGAACAGAGCGAAACCGATAACAGGGAGGTCATGGAGGAGATCATGAGTTACCTACAGCTGAACAAATTGCTCAACCAAAAGTTAAATCGCGTGCTTTCTTGATCGGATACGTTATGCCATTTCAAAATTAAAATGGTATTATTTAAAATTGAAAAAGACAAATAGCTTTCAACAAAAAGAAACAAGCAATGTACGAATACAAAACAGTCAATAATTTTCTTTGGATTACGCTATTGTATGCGGTCACGGCCTTTGTGCCGGTATACGGACAGGAAGGGGAGGTGCTGCTCCCGTTTCGGTTTCCCTTTCCCGATGATATGGATAAAGTGGAACGATTGGATTTTGATAAGGACGGGGACCCGGACGCGATCCGGTATACCATACACGGGGGCATTCCCGTTATGTGGGTCGACGATGACGATGATATGAAAGCGAACGATTGGGAAGGGGATATCGATAACGATTGTGTGCTGATCGACCGGGATAAGGATGGCACCTTTGCCGGACCTTGGGACTTTTCCGTCGATTACGGGGACGAAAATGGTGATGGAGTAGCGGATGTACAGTTGGTCGTCGGTAATGGTGATAGCGCCGTGCGGAACGAATGGGACTGGGCCGCCGATATCATGTGGTTTATCGACGATGGGGAACAGGATGCCAACTTCGCCTATGTCGACTGGAATAAAATAGACCTAAAATGCTGGGAACACTATGGGCATGCCAATTTTTACGCAGATTATCATGGTCAGACGACCTTTACCAAAATGAACGTTTCCAGTTTTAGAATGCACGATTTTAGATATAGCTGGGAGAACCCGTTCTATTTTTTTGATATGGATGGCGACACCCATAGCGAAATGGCCATACGGTTGGAAGATACCCCCGTTTTTAAGAACAAGCCCGAAGGCATAAACGGTAGGGTGGACAATTCCCTTTTTAAGGATTTGGACGAAGCTATCGACGTAACGTTCATCGGAGTATTGGACAAAGGGTACATTTCCTTTGATCTGGACAACGACAATGCCCCCTCCAACGAATTCGATTTCGATATGAGCCTACAGTTCAACGGGGAACACGGTTATGATTACAATCACATGAAGCGACCATTTAGCTCTATTGATGGCCTTAAAGCGGCCGATACCCTTATGTTCGACTCCCGTTGGAGACATCTCAGCGAGCTGGTGTACCCCACGCGCGATGCATCCCGGGATATTCTTTTTAAGGATGGCAATTGGGAAGCGTGCTGGTTTGTCTTTGATGAGGATGATGATTGTGCCCGTTGGGAACGAGTGGAACTATTACAGCCCAAGGAACTCTTTAAAACCGGGATGCGAAACGAAGGATTGGACCATAACCCCCAGGCCGATGAGATCGGGGATCGTGGGGAGTTCGATCTGGACAACTCCGGAAAAGGAAATCTTTACATCGCCCCTTTTGATGGAAGAATGCATTTATACGGTGCGGAGTGGGGCGCATGGCGTATCGACCAAGATGCGTACTCCTATCAAGGGTACGGTGGGTTATATGATAGATCGGGCTATGTGCGCAGCCAGTTGAAAGCGCCGCGCTTTGGTACGGTAAAGTATTCCGATACCGATGGAAATGGTTTTATCGATCTGTTGGAGTATGATTTGAACGGAGATACCCTTTTCGAACATAACCTTTCCTTTAAGGCTTTGGGCATCGAAGATACCAACGAAATTATATCGATGCAAACCACTGATTATAAGGTGCTTTCCGAGTTGTACCAAAAAATGGGCGATGCCATATGGGACAAAGGTCAAAGGGCATTGGCCACTTTGGAAGGCTTTGGACTCAACACCGCCTGGTACGCGTTTTACAAGCAACCCAAGTCCTTACGGGAAAAATATAGCTATGGCTATTGGATCAATTTTTATTGCTATTGGGATTTGAGGAAGTTTTTCGAAAAAACCGGTGACCAAGATATGGTCGTTGCTACGGATAAAGCTTTTTTGTCCGGAAAATGGGAAGCGCTACCTAAGAAGAAATAGGTCGAACACAGCGCGGTGTACAGGAAGGTATAGCTTCACGCTTCTGGGTCGATCAAACAGCACTGCAGAGGGTTTATCGTACGTTTTTCCGTCCATATCAATAGAACTCGATACCGATTGATAGGTGGCGTATCGGTACAAAAAAAGCCTCCATTGGAGGCTTTTTTTATTTTTTACAAAGCAATAAATTAATAAAGCTCAAGTGCTTTTGCTTGCTGTAATAGGTCTACCATATTGTCCACGTTCAATTTTTTCATCAAACGCGCTTTATAGGTACTTACCGTTTTTTCGTTTAGGTTGAGCCCTAGGGCTACATCCTTGTTTCGTTTACCGCTGGCCAATAGTTTCAATACTTCCACTTCTCTTGAGGAAAGTTTTCTAAAGAACCTTCTTGGTCGTTGGGTGCCTTCATCAAAGGCGAGTCGTTGCGCCAGTTCATTGGTGATGAACATGTTTCCTTCCGCCACTTTTCGTACCGCTGAAATCAGATAATCGATATCGGATGCTTTGGATAGGTAACCAAAGGCACCTGCACGGATCGTGCTCAATGCGTATACGTCTTCGGATTGACCGCTGTACATCAAAACTTTTACATCAGGGAACTCTTTCTTTATTTTCCGTAATGCAGCGATTCCGTTAATTTCCGGGATATCCATTTCCAACATGACAACGTCCGGAGTTACTTTTTCCAACTTCTCGAACAATTCGTTTGTGGTAGCGACATCATCCATTACTTCTATGCCAGAAGCCGTTTCTAGCACGTGTTTTACGCCCATACGAATAATCGGATGGTTGTCGGCAATCAGAACTTTAATCATAATACAGGTTTATATCTATTTGGTATATTGGTGGCGTGTCCAAATATACTGACACGCAATGTAAGGCATAATGCTTTAACTCTTATTCAAAAATGCGATTTTTTTTGCACATTTCGCCAATTTTAATATTTTATTCGACTATAACACAACATTTTAGGTTAAGATGTCAAAATAATGACATCGGAATCTTACAAACAGGGATGGAAACCATCTTATGTTGGTTTGCGATATGGAAACGGTTAAATATCAGAAATACTTCCTTTTCCCTTCCCACAAAGTCATTTGGCGTTTTTCCGGCGTCTTTCATTTTCATGGCCCACTCCAGTTCGGGATAGCTGGCGCCGATCTGATCTTCATCGGTTCGATTATCTCCCCATAGTCCGTCCGTAGGAGCGGCCTTAATAATATCCTCATTAAGGTTGAGGAATTTTCCGATAGCGTATACCTGTGTTTTTAAAAGATCCGCGATGGGGCTCAGGTCTACCCCGCCATCTCCGTATTTGGTATAAAAGCCGACACCAAAGTCCTCCACCTTGTTTCCGGTACCGGCAACGAGGTATTTTTGAAGGGCGGCAAAGTAATAGAGCGTTGTCATGCGCAAACGTGCCCTCGTATTTGCTAATGACATAAAACGGTCTTCTTCGTTCTCAACGGGTGGTAGCGCAGCGACCAAGCTGTCGAAAACCGGTGTTAGGTTTACCGGTTGGCGCGAAACGTTTTTAAAATTCCGTTGTAACCAATCGATATGCCTGTCGGCCCGGGTAACTTGATTGTCTGCTTGGTGTATCGGCATTTCCAGGCACAATAGCTCCAATCCGGTTTTGGCGCAAAGGGTAGAGGTCACCGCGGAATCGATACCGCCGGAAATTCCGATTACAAAACCTTTCATGTTCGCATTGGTGGCATACTCCTTGAGCCAGGCCACAATATGTTCGGTTACTTTTTCTGTTTGCATAGGGCTACCGATTGATTTAAAAACAATTAACTTTGCAGCGGTAAAAATAAACCGTAGATGCCGAATACGAAAACGAAAGACACTTTTCTTATGGCGATACGCCACTTTTTTGGTGCGCTAATGCTCTTATTTTTAATGGGTTCTTGTAATCGGTCGCCAAAAGTGCTGGAAGCTGTCGAAAAAATCGATATTAATTTGGAAGTATCGCGGTTCGATCAGGAATTTGCAGCGGCCAGACCTCAGGATATCGCCGTTTTAAAGAAAAAGTATCCCTATCTCTTTCCGAAACAATTCCCGGACAGCGTATGGCGCGGCATGCTTTCGGACTCTTTACAACGAGTTATCCGGGCCGAGGTGGCAAACGCCTTTCCCGATTTTGCGGAAGAGGAGGAGGGGCTGACCCTTTTGTTCAAACACATTACCCATTACTTTCCGCAATATACCGTGCCAAAAGTGGTTACGGTCACCAATAATGTAGATTATGAAAATAGGGTAATCGCAACGGATTCCCTGTTGCTATTGAGTTTGGACAATTACTTGGGTCCCGATCATAAGTTTTATGAAGGAATGTCGGCCTATATCGCCGCGGAGTTGGACAAGGATTTTTTGGTTTCCGATGTGGCATCCGCTTTTGCGAACAAAACCCTTCCGCGACTGCGGGACCGTAGCTTTTTGGCGCGTATGGTGTTCTACGGAAAACTCCTTTACATAAAAGACCTGTGGATGCCCTTGGCCACCGATGCCCAGAAAATACGGTATACCGAGGCGGAGCTGGAATGGGCATTGGAAAACGAAGCGCCGATATGGCGCAATTTTATAGCGAACGAATATTTGTATAGTACGGAAAGTAAATTGACACCGCGGTTTTTGGAGCCCGCCCCGTTTTCCAAATTCGGTCTTGAACTGGATAACGAGTCCCCGGGCCGCATAGGTCGCTTTATCGGTTGGCAGATCGTTCGTTCCTTCATGGAAAAAAATAACATTACCCTACAACAGTTGTTGACCCTTTCTGCAGATGATCTTTTTAAGAAAAGCAACTACAAACCCAAAAAATAATGGCAGCGCTTCACACTTCGGAAATTACGTTAAAAGTCGGTTTGGACGAAAATCGAGTACCGGAGGTACTTACCTGGTCCGCTCAGGATGGCGGCATCGACAACGAGGAGGCCAAGGCCATGCTTTTATCGGTTTGGGACAGTAAGAACAAGGAATCCCTTAAAATCGACCTGTGGACCAAGGACATGCCCGTCGATGAAATGAAAATTTTCTTTCATCAAACCTTGGTATCGCTTTCCGATACCTTTATGAAGGCCACGCAAGATGAAAAGATGACTGCCACCATGAAGGACTTCTGTGCCTATTTTGAGGAAAAAATGGAGTTAAAAGGCTAAGGTTCCATGGTGATCATTGCCGGTGGTATACTTGGCATGTTGTACTACGCTAGTCGCCATTTAAGGAAATCACGTTTTCGGTCACAATTTTTGAAAGTACCTCCAAATTTCCTTCTTCAAAAAGAGCGGGCAGCTTTTTTAATGGGGTACCTATAGGGGCTTTGTAGTTTACATAGTCCTGAAAGCGAATGCCGTTCACCGTTCTCGGATGGTACGCGCTTCTAAAGCGAACGCCCCCACCATTGGTATTATAGCTATAGGCCAGATAATCGATGGTTTTTGTTTTTTCGTTTATCCAATAATGGAAGATATCGTCAAAATCGGTACCTCCGTCTTCTTCCGTAAAACGTACGCCGAGAATTTGATAGGGGATTCCTTTTATTCGGGTGCTGCCCTCGAAGGATTTTTGTACCGCCTTGTCCTGCAGTTTATCGGGGAGCGTAGCAAAGTAGATTACCGAGTTCAGCGCCTCCGAATATTTAGCCACGTCCTTATCGGAAAAGGAGGTTAACGACCCGTTTACGGTACGGGTAAGTACTCCATTTTTTAAGGTATCGTAAATTTCGATTCCGTCCTTGGTGTCTTTGGCGGTATAGGTATATCCTTCCGGACCGTTTTTGAACGTATAGTTCCGGTTTCTGAAAGTAAATTGATAAAACGCGTTTTTGTAACGTTCACCGCCATGTGCCGCAACAACATCATGTAACAATTGGGCCTCTTCCGATAGTCGCGGTTTGGACGTTTCTATCTTCGCCCTGTCTTCGGGAGCGGTTTCCGATTGTTCTTTATTTGGGTCCGTTTTGCAGGAGCTTACCAAAAAAAGCATGGCAAGCATCGGTAATAGTGCGATTCGGTGCATAAATTGATTTGGGTTTTATGTCAAAAACGTACAAGGTTTACGGTATGATACCTATACATAAACCAAATGTTCTTCCATTTGTCAATTAAAAAAAATAAACCTAACAACTAAAATTGTAGCTATTGCATCCTTCCCAAAAGTACCGTTCTTTTTCCCGTATGCACTATCACCTAATTTGATTTCAAAATACTTTTGTGTCTATATAACTTAAAAAAATGAAATGGAAAAAAAGGCATTGATTATCGGGGGGAGTAGTGGAATCGGGAAAGCTACTGCGGAAAACTTATTAAAGCAAGGCATCACGGTACATGTGGTGGGTACCAACTATGATAAATTGTTACGTTTTAAGAACGAAGTAAACGACGGTTTGGAAACGCATCAAGTAGATATTACCAACATCGATGATGTAAGTGCTTTCAATGAAAAAATAGGAACTTGGGATAATCTGGATTTCTTGGTAAACGCTTCTGGTATCTTTTTGCCAAAGCCTTTTTTGGACCATTCCTTAGAGGACTACGATTCGTATATGAATTTAAATAGGGGGTTCTTTTTTATTATACAGGCCGCATCAAAAAAAATGGCGGAACAAAATGGGGGCGCCATTGTAAATGTCGGGTCCATGTGGGCAAAACAAGCGATAAGGGCTACGCCTTCTTCGGCCTATTCTATGCAGAAAGCCGGTTTACATTCCCTTACGCAACATTTGGCCATGGAGTTGGCAGAATATGGAATACGCGTAAATGCCGTTTCCCCTGCGGTAGTGGAAACCCCGGTTTATGATGGCGTTTTTGGCAATAGGGAAGCGGCACATGAGGCGTTACAGGGTTTTCACGGGTTTCATCCGATAGGCCGATATGGTACTCCCGATGACGTTGCCAACACCATATGCTTTTTACTTTCCGAAAATACTTCATGGGTAACTGGAGCCATTTGGGATACCGATGGAGGTGTAATGTCCGGTAGAAACTAGCAGGTATATTTGATCGGTCGTTAGGTCGCTTTCTGAATATTGGCTAAGGATTTCCGATAGTTGGCGACATATCATAGCAAGGAGTCTTATTTTTGGTTCCATCCAATAAGGATTTGAATATCGATAACAATTACGTATGTCCATCCCATTTACAAAATACATGATCATAGGGGCTGGCCTTTCCGGGCTTACTACCGCCTATGTATTGCGCAAAGCGGGAGAGACCGATATGATGGTCTTGGAATCGCGAAAGCGTATCGGAGGGAGGATTTTTGAGCAAGATCGGATAGATTTTGGTGGTACATGGTTTCAATCCCATCACCTAAATGTACTCCGTTTATTGGATGAATTGGGAATAGCAAAATTTCATCAGTACGTAAAGGGGAAAAGTGTTTTGGTATACCGAAATGGAGTTCCGGAGCGGTACTTTGAGAGCGACCCCAACACTCCTTCCGCTTATCGTATTGTGGGAGGGTCGATGGCCTTGGTCAATAGTTTGGCAAATGGAGGAAGGGAGCATTTGATGCCAGGGGTTACGGTACGGGGATTACGACAAGAAGGTAAGTTGTTTTTGGTGGAGACCGATCAGGGGTCGTTTAAAAGTGAGAAGGTCGTAGTAACGGTTCCGCCAAAAATTACGGACCGAATACTATTTGAACCTGAACTGCCCAAGGCCCTTCGCTTGGTTATGGCGAAAACCCATACTTGGATGAGCAATTCAATGAAAGTAGGATTAACGTTTCAACGACCGTTTTGGAGGGCCAAAGGTCTTTCTGGAACACTCATTGGACAGACTGGGGCGGTTACGGAACTATATGACCATTCAGACGCAAGTAATCGGTATTATGCGCTAATGGGGTTTATCAATGAAGGGTTGCGGGTTTTTTCCGAAACCGAACGTAAAAAACGCATATTACATTATTTAGCCACATACCTTGGAGAAGAGGTCAATACGTACACTACTTACGAAGAAAAAGATTGGTCCCAAGATCGGCATACTTCCGAAGAAACTGAGCAAACCGGGTATGATAGTCTTTCCTATGGCAATGTCTTGTTTCAAAGGGGATACTTGAACAATTCCCTTGTTTTTTCAGGTACGGAAACAGCCAGTAGTTATGGTGGATATATGGATGGTGCCATCTCGAGCGGAATTCGAGCGGCAAAACAACTTTTGGAACATCGACAAGAATGAAGGTGAAAAAGCGAATAACACAATACCACCTACATAAAGCAAGACCCGAAAAATTGCAGTTTGAGTTGTACGATTTAAAAACGTACCGAAAAGAAAGTGGGACTATGGCCGCTGTACCGCATTCACATAGTTACTATCAAATCATATGGTTTTTTGACGCCGGGGGAACACATGTCGTAGATTTCAGAACATATCAAATACAATCGAACACCGTATTGTTTATCGGTAAGGACCAAATTCATGCCTTTGATGAGAACTTGAACGTAAACGGATGGTTGATCCACTTTAACGAGGGTTTTTTTATGCATTCCGATGTTGATATATTTTTAAAGTATACCATTTTTAATACGGGTAAAAATTCCTTTTATGCAATGGATAGGGCCACTGGCACCGCGGCATCCAACTTTGTCGCAATGATTAGGGAAGAGCTTTTCAATAAAGGACGCTTTGGTTACGGGGAGATCGTACGCTTTTTATTAAAATCGTTTTTGATCAATTT
This sequence comes from Maribacter sp. 2-571, assembly GCF_050589625.1. Classification (NCBI taxonomy): domain Bacteria; kingdom Pseudomonadati; phylum Bacteroidota; class Flavobacteriia; order Flavobacteriales; family Flavobacteriaceae; genus Maribacter; species Maribacter sp. 2-571. Next base: position 14,178 of record NZ_JBNGOP010000013.1, read on the forward strand.
GGAACGGATGCATCGGGAAACAACTGACGAGGCCCTGACTATAAGCAACGCCTACGCGTTACAGTTTTATCGATTTCGGGAACTGGTGGAATCAAATTATGCAAAGCAATATACGATGAAGGAATATGCGAATGCCTTGAATATCTCCACCAAAACGCTGGTCACGATCTGCAATGCAGAAGGGGGAAAGTCCCCTTCTAAAATAGTTTCTGAACGCAGGATATTGCAGGCGCAACGTCTATTGCGCTATACGGCCTTGCAAGTTGGGGAGATTGCATTTCGTTTGGGTTTTGAAGATGTATCTTATTTCATACGCTTTTTTAAACGACATATGGGCAATTCGCCCAACGAGTATCGAAAAAAATAGTACCTCACAGTTATGGTCGGGAAATGGTAAAGGGCCATCCCTCGAATTGGCGGGCACCTGTTTTGGTAACATCTTCGTACCGCGGCCAACATTCAAAAGTAACGGTAGCCGATTCTTTATTAAACCGAATAAGACCATAACCGCTCCCTTGTGAACGACTTTCCGGATTGGCATAGGCCATCATCGATATTTTATTGTGAAACCCGTCTAAGTAATCGCCCGTCCAGGGAAGCGTGGTATCCGGGTTCGGATGTGCGCCTGTTTTTTCATCTTCGGGCCACCACCAGCGACTGTAATAATCGTTTACGATCGCGGGCACTACAAAAGCCCAAGGGCCATCCCCAAAGGCCTCCGTTCCGTGTTTGACGATGGTCGCCAAATGCTGGTCCCCCGCAATGTGAACGGCATTGGCCCGCTGTATCAGTTTGAGCGCTTTGTTTCTTCCCGTTTGGGGCCAGCCATTGCTGTCGAGGTCGGCATGCAGTCGATTTTCGGTGCCACCATGGATGTGGGCACCTCCACAAAATCCGGTCTGCGACAAAACCACTTTGAGCATTTCGGTACGTTCCTTGCCCCAAGTTTCCAAAAAACGGAGTTGCCGGTCGCCCAACAATTGTAGCCCTTGCAGGTCAATGGATGCGGGATCGTATGCAGGATTTCGGATATGATCTGGCCTAGGGCCTTGCTGTGGAATTTTTCCCTCCGGACCGGACTTAAATTTGCGATCTTCCACAATGGCAAAATCGATATCGCCCAATACCAAGTTGGTGTAGTATACGCCAATGCCCCGTTCGATAGGGGTAGGGTCGAACGGATCCGGTAAATGGGCCGTTTGACAGCGTTCTACCATTTTTACGTATTCGGGGTGATAGCGGTAACCACCGTCCGGACCTCCGGGGCTTTTAGAAACCTTTCCGTTTTCGCCCCATAAATTGCCCTGCCCGATATCATGGTCGTCCGGGATGGTGATGCATGGCCTATTTCTAAAGGTTTCCCGAAACTGAAGCCCGAACTTTAACCAGGCTGCCGTATGTTCAGTATGGTCGTACGATTGGTCTCCGGCAAAAAAAATTAGGTCAGGGTCCTGGTAGTCGATATTTCGAACATAATTTTCGCGCAATCCACGATCTTTATTGGAATTGCAAGATAACGCGGCCAGTGCGATTTCGTTTTTCGCCTTTGGATTTTTCCGGATACGTCCCGTATAAACGGCATTTGGGCCATGGCGCAAACGATAGTTTACATCCTTGGAATCGTCCCAGTTTCCCACCCGAAAAAGGGCCGACCATCCCAACTCGTTCACTTTTCTGGTTTGTATCGCTTTCCATTTTCCGTCTTCCTCTATTTCAAGGGTCGTTTCCCGCGTCTCGTCCGGGTAAAGTGGATAAAGTTGCGCGCTTAGCTTGAGCGTATTGTTTGATACGGTATAAAGACCAAAAGCGATTACACTGTCCCGATCGACCTTCAGTTCGATAATCGGGTTTTTCCCGCGATTCCACCAATCGTTTATGGCCAAGGTGTCCACCTTTGAAAATGGAGCGATAACGTAGTTGCCGGAAGTTTTATTTTGCTCTGAACAATTAAAGAGAATAACCGCAAGGAGAACAAACAGATATGGTTTCATGATCATGGGGCTATTTTTTGAGAAATAATTGTTCGGTATATTGTAGCAATTCCGTTCCGCCCGATTCCCCATGCCCGGGGATTACCGTCTTCAGATCGGGATAGGTGTGCTGTATTTTTGCTATCGTTTCGCTCCACGCATCGGTATCGGCATCTCCTAGAAAACCTTTGGTCGCGTTCATCGACTTCACCATGCAACCGCCAAACAACAAAGTTTCGTCGCTGACATAAGTGCAAATGTTATCGCTGGTATGGGCAGCGCCCAAAAAACGGTTTTCGACCATGGATCCGCCGATGTTGAGCCATAATACGTCCGAAAATCCATGTAGCGGAACCGCCGATCCGGACGGTGCGGCCAACGCAATCGTTCGTATATTGGCGTAGGAGGCAATACCGGCATCATGAAAAGGTTGTAGGCCCCCTAGACAATCGTTGTGAAAATGGTTGATGACCACCGCCCGGAGCATGTGCCGTTTTTCTTTGGTGACCCATGCGAGCAGTGCCTCGGAGACCGCATCTTCCGTAGGGGTGTCCACCACAACTGCCTTACCGTTTTTTAGGTAGATGTAACCGTTGCAGGCCACCTTTCCAAAATCTTCGGTCTGTAAGTACGAAACATGCACAAAGCTATTTTCGGATAGCGCTATGATTTTTAAGGAATCGGAATTGTAAGCTATCGTTTGTTTTTGTGACCTACATAGCATTGTCATGAACATGGTGCAGGTGAGCAATAGAAAGTGTTTGCCGTGGCGCATATTGGATGCTTTTTATACCATTTCAAAGTTAAAAAGGTATTCGTACGTTAAATTTAAAACATTATACCATTTCAAGGTTAAAGTGGTATTATCTTTCAAGAATGAATAGTGGCCCCAATGAAAAATTGATATTTGTTTACAATGCCGATGCCGGACTTCGCAACGCGATGCTGGACACGGCACATAAAATTTTTAGTCCCTCCACCTACGCATGTCGATTATGCGATATCACCTACGGGTTTTTCACGGAAAACCAAAAGTGGAAGGCGTTCCGGGAAAAAAGCAAGATCGAGATGGAGTTTTTGCATAAGGACGAGTTTGCGAAAACCTATCGTTCAAAGTTTGGACACAAGTTCACGTTTCCGATCGTACTATTGGCAACGCTCCAAGGCTTGGATGTTTTTATCGGTACCGAGGAACTCAATGCCATGGAAGACCTTGAAGCACTGACCACCACTATCGAGGAACGTCTTTGAGAATGCTATTTTTAAGAGTTTTGAGCGGTAAAAAAATCGGAATTGATCTGGTCTATAAAATGTAACAACGTTTCCTTGCCCATTTTTTTAGAAGAAGAGGTAACAAAGTATTGCGGAGCCTCTTCCCAAACACTTTCCAGAAGTTGTGCGATATAAGCCGATACCTGGCGTTCGATCGCCTTTGGTTTCAATTTGTCGGCTTTAGTGAATACGATACAGAATGGAATTCCGTTTTCACCCAACCATTCCATGAATTCCAAATCTATTTTTTGTGGTTCATGGCGTACATCTACCAAAACGAAGGAACAGACCAATTGTTCGCGTGCTTCAAAATAGTCGGTGATGTAGCGCTGAAAGGTCTTTTTGTCCTTTTTGGAGACCCGTGCATATCCATATCCCGGTAAATCTACCAAAAACCAGTTATCATTGATTTTAAAATGATTGATAAGCTGTGTTTTTCCAGGTTTTCCAGAGGTTTTGGCGAGACCCTTTCGGTCCGTAAGCATATTGATGAGCGACGATTTCCCCACGTTGGAGCGCCCGATAAAGGCATATTCCGGTATTTTTTCATTGGGGCAATGCTCCACTTTGGAGTTGCTCATTACAAAATGGGCCGATTTTATTTTCACTGCTTCCGTTGGTGTTTAGAATAGGGATGTTTGAAAAGGTATGTAATTTTAGATAGACCATCGTCGGGGCAAAAATACCTCCGTAAATCGGCAAGAAGGGCAATGTTATTAGAACCCTCTTTTTTCCAGCCAGGCATCAAGAATTTCATTGAATTCCTCAGGGTGTTCCATCATTGGCGCATGGCCACATTTTTTTACCCAAAAGAGATTAGAATCCGGCAGTAGTTCATGAAATAGTTCGGCCACATCGGGCGGGGTAACGCCGTCGTTTTCGCCCCAAATGATACAGGTAGGGGTCTTCATCTTTGGAAGGTCCTTGGCCATGTTGTGGCGTATGGCACTTTTGGCAATGGCCAATGTCCGAATGACCTTGTTACGGTCGTTTACCGTCTCAAAAACCTCGTCCACGATTTCCTTGGTGGCGACCGCCGGGTCATAAAACACATCCTCGGCCTTTTTTTTGATAAAATCATAATCGCCCCTTCGTGGATACCCGTCACCCATTGCACTTTCATACAAACCGGAGCTGCCGGTAATGACGAGCGCCTTCACCATTTCGGGATACATTTTGGTATGCAAAAGACCGATATGGCCGCCTAACGAGTTGCCCAGCAAAATAACGTCCTTTAGTCCTTTGAATTCGATGAATTTTTCCAAAAACTTGGCGAATTGCTTTACGTTGGTCTTTAGCACCGGCATATCGTAGATCGGTAATTCCGGAATTAAGACCTTGTATCCTTTTGGTGGAAAATGTTGGGTAACCCCATGAAAGTTGCTCAGCCCTCCCATCAGTCCGTGCAGTATTATGATGGGAGCGCCTTCCCCCACTTCAATATACCGGTACTTACCTTCAGAAATCAATTTTTCTTCCATTTAGGAATCGTCTTGGCTTATTGCGCAAATATAGGTATTTAACACTGAAATGCGACACATTAAGGATACGGTTCAAAGGGACCGTCGAAAGCGGTTCTTGGTTTTCAAGACGTCTTCAGGCATCAAAATACGACACAAATTATCAACAAAGTGGTAATTTGTGGTAAAATGTGGTAATAAAATTTGTAGTTTTGAGTTATTAAACAAAAAACCAACCATTTAAGGTGATCAATTTCATTGGGTCATACGATTGTAAAGCTGATGCCAAAGGTAGAATAATGCTACCTGTTGCGCTAAAAAATCAGATGTCACCTTTATTGAAAAATGGTTTTGTGATCAAAAGGGCCGTTTTTAGGGATTGCCTGGAACTGTACCCTATGGAGGTGTACAACGCTATGATGGAAAAGATGAACCGTAAAAATCGCTTTTTGAAAAAGAACAGTGATTTTATCCGAAGGTTCACCGCCGGGGTAAAGGTGGTCGAGATCGACAGTACTGGGCGCCTGTTGATTCCCAAAAATCTGATTGCCGTGGCCGGCATCAAAAAAGAAGTGGTGTTGAGCAGTGCGATCGATATGGTGGAGATTTGGGACAAAACGGGCTATGAGAGCGTGTTGGACGAGACCGCGGTCGATTTTGAAGCACTTACCGAAGAGGTTATGGGAACGGAAGAAGGAGGACCTGAAGATGTATCATAATCCCGTATTGCTCGAGGCTTCCGTAGCGGGGCTTCAAATAAAGGCCAATGGAACGTATGTCGACGTCACTTTCGGTGGCGGGGGACATTCAAAAGAAATATTGCGACAGTTGGGCGAAAACGGAAGGTTGTTCGCCTTCGATCAGGACGAGGACGCTTTGGAAAACACCATTGACGACCCCCGGTTTACGCTGATCAACGAGAACTATCGCTATGTGAAACAGTTTTTAAAGTTCTATGGCGTTAAGGAGGCCGATGGTATACTGGGCGACTTTGGGGTTTCCTCCCATCAGTTCGATACCGCGGAGCGCGGGTTTTCAACCCGTTTTGATGCGACCTTGGACATGCGGATGAGCGGTCGCAATCCAATTTCGGCCCATGATGTTGTGAATACGTATTCCTATGATGCCCTGCGAAAGGTGTTGTTCGATTATGGTGAGCTGCGAAACGCAAATGCCATTGCTACCGAAATAACAGGGTTCCGGGATAACGGTAGTATCGATACTACCTCGGACCTAAAAGCGGTATTGAAACGGTTTTTGCCCCAAGCGAAAGCGCATAAGATCTTGGCCCAGATATATCAGGCCATCCGAATCGAGGTAAATCAGGAAATCGTTTCGATAAAGGAGTTTCTGATGCAGACCCAAGATGTAATCAAAACGGGAGGTAGGCTCAGTATCATCAGTTACCATTCCCTGGAAGATCGGTTGGTAAAAAGATATATCAGGGCAGGCCGTTTTGAAGGCGAACCGGAAAAGGATTTTTATGGAAATATCGATGTCCCCTTTAAAAAAGTTGGACCCTTGGTAGTTCCCTCCAAAGAAGAATTAAAACAGAACAATCGGGCCAGAAGCGCCAAGTTAAGAATAGCGGAACGGCTTTAATCCCGACAAAATAGATACGTCCCAAACAAGTACGACCATGGTGAAAAAAGGAATTCTAGACATTTTAAAGGGCAAATTTTTGGTAAGCGGCGACGCGCCTAAAAATTGGTTGTTCATCATTTTTGTTTCCTTTTTGGCCACCGTGATGATCGGTAGCAGCCATAGCGCCGATAAAAAAGTACACCGTATCGCGGCACTGAACGAGGAAGTAAAAGAGCTGCGCAGTCAGTTTGTAGATATCCATAAAGATGTACAACGCCTAAAACTGGAGTCTACCATCACCGAAACGGTGGCGGCCAATGCCCTGTACCCCTCAGAGGAGCCGCCCAGAAAGATCAGGGTAAAATCTAAAGAAGCAACCGAATAAAGTGGCGGTAACCGAAAAACACATACTACGACGATTATACTTGGTGGCGGGCTGCCTGTTTCTGTTCGCGATTGCGGTAATGGTGAAACTGGTCAGCATTCAATGGGTAGATGGCGAAAAGTATCGCGATCTGGCCGAAGAGCGGACGACCAAAATGTTTACGATCGCTCCAAATCGCGGAAACCTCTATTCCGATGATGGTAGTCTTTTGGCAACCTCCGTATCCCGTTATACCATACGTTTCGATGCCGTTACGGTGGATAGCGATGACTTTAAGGACAACGTGGTTCCTCTGTCCGACGCTCTTTCCAAGCTTTTGGGACAATCATCGTCCTATTACCAACAACGGTTGCGCAAGGCCAGACAACATAAGAACCGTTATGCCCTGATCGCAAGAAACTTGGATTATTCGGAGTACATGGAGGCCAAGGCCTTCCCTTTATTTCGTTTAGGGCCGTATAAGGGCGGCCTGATCGTAGAGCAAAAAACGGTACGGGAGCATCCGTTGGGAAAAATTGCCGAGCGTAGCGTCGGGTACGAACGTGTGGACGAGAACGGTTACTTTACCCGGGTCGGCCTGGAAGGTGCTTTTGGGGACTATTTAAGGGGAACCCAGGGCAAACGACTGAAACAGCGTATCGCAAAAGGCCAATGGAAGCCCATCGGGCAAGATAATATCGTAGAGCCAAAGGACGGTTACGATGTGGTTTCCACAATCGATATCAACATTCAGGATATTGCCCATCATGCACTGTTGCGGCAGTTGGAGCATTACAAGGCGGAACACGGTTCGGTAATCGTAATGGAAACAAAGACCGGGGAGATCAAGGCCATCTCAAATCTGGGAAGAACCTCCGAAGGGAAGTACTACGAACGGTTGAACTACGCTATCGGCGAATCACACGAACCGGGGTCTACGTTTAAACTGATGAATCTGGTGGCCGCACTGGAAGATAAAATCATCGATACCAGTAGTGTCGTTGATACCGAAAAAGGGATTTGGCGAATTTATAAGCACCGGGTAAGGGATTCCAAATGGGGCGGATATGGAAAAATTTCCATGGCCAAGGCATTTGAAGTGTCCTCCAATACCGCTTTTGCCAAAACCATACATAACGGTTATAAGGACGCGCCGGAAAAATATGTGAACCGCTTAATGGGAATGGGCCTGCACAAGGAGCTCGGCCTACCGATAAAGGGCGAGGGGAAACCGGTATTGCGTTACCCGGGCGACAAAGGATGGTCCGGACTGTCCTTGGCGCAAATGGCATACGGTTATGAAGTGGCCATGACCCCCCTTCAAGTGCTAACCTTTTATAATGCCATTGCCAACGATGGGGAAATGGTGAAACCGCGTTTGATCAAGGAAGTACGGGAGTGGGACCGAAGCGTATATCGATTCGAGAAGGAAGTGATCAACTCCGCCATCTGTTCCAAGGAAACCGCTTCAAAGGTAAAGGCTTTGATGAAAAATGTGGTGGAAAAGAAACATGGCACCGGTCACGGACTGTACTCGCCCAATTTTTCAATGGCCGGAAAAACGGGAACGGCACAAAAGAACTACGCTACCAAAGATCGTGATCGATTGAAATACGTTTCTAGTTTTGCCGGTTATTTCCCTGCCGACAACCCTAAATATTCCTGTGTGGTGGTCATTCACGATCCCGACGTTGAGGTAGGGTACTACGGTGCCGATGTATCCGGACCCGTTTTCAAATCGGTAGCCCAAAAAATATATGCCAACTCTCCCCTGATCGATGAGGTAGAACTGCCAAAGGAAATCGATCCTGCCTTAAAAGATCATTTTCAAAAGTATTATGCCGAAGTAGAGAAAGCGTACCGGCAAGTACCCAATGTAAAGGGAATGAGTGGTATGGACGCCATTTCGATATTGGAGAATTTAGGGTTGCAAGTAGAGGTACGCGGAAATGGAACGGTAAAAAAACAATCGGTTTCGCAGGGCACCGATTTGGAAAAGGCGGATAAAATCGTATTGGAACTTTCATGAAGTCGTTAAAGGACATATTATACGGGGTAGGACTTACCGGTGTAACCGGAAGCACCGCTGTACTCGTAAATGAAATCTGTTTCGATTCCCGAAAGGTGGGAATGGACGATGTGTTTGTTGCCTTAAGGGGAACCTTGGTCGATGGGCACGAATATATCGCCCAGGCCATTTCCCAAGGAGCAAAGGCCATTGTATGCGAAACATTGCCAGAAACCTTGGTAAACGAATTGACCTATATCGAGGTTCGCAACGGACATACGGCCTTGGCCGTAATGGCAGCAAATTTCTATGATAATCCTTCCAAGAATTTAAAATTGGTAGGGGTGACCGGAACAAACGGTAAAACGACAATAAGCAGCTTGTTGTACCAACTGTTTAAAAAAGCGGGATATACCGTGGGTTTGATCTCTACCATCAAGATCATGGTCGATGATGTGGCCCATTCTACCCAACATACAACTCCGGATGCACTGACCATCAACCGCTACCTAAGCCTAATGGTGGACGCAGGAGTGGCTTTTTGTTTTATGGAGGTGAGTTCCCATGGTATCCATCAGAAAAGAACAAAAGGATTAGTATTCGAAGGTGCTATTTTCACCAACCTTTCCCACGACCATTTGGACTATCACAAAACCTTTGCCGCCTATCGCGACACCAAAAAGATCCTGTTCGACGAACTGCCCAAGAAAGCCTTCGCTTTAACGAACATCGATGATAAAAACGGGATGGTCATGTTGCAGAATACACAGGCAAAAAAATATACCTACGCCCTAAAAAGTTATGCCGATTATCGTTCCCAGATATTGGAAAACCAATTGGACGGGCAATTGTTGAAAATTAACGAGCAAGAGCTGTGGTCGAAGTTGATAGGCCATTTTAATGCCTACAACATGCTGGCCATTTATGCGACTGCCGATCTTTTGGGACTGGAAAAGTTGGAAACGCTTCGGTTTATGAGCGAATTGGATAATGTGGATGGACGCTTTCAATATTATATGTCCGAAGAACGAATTACCGCTATTGTCGATTATGCCCATACGCCGGATGCGTTAAAAAATGTGCTCGAGACCATCGGCACATTGAGAACTGGAAATGAAAGCGTCATCACCGTTGTGGGGTGTGGTGGCGACCGAGACAGGTCTAAGCGTCCGGTTATGGGCCATATCGCCGCGGAGATGAGCAACAAGGTGATCTTTACCTCCGACAATCCCCGTTCCGAATCGCCAGAGGCCATTATTGCCGAAATGGAAAACGGAGTGGAACCACAGCACCACAAAAAGGTATTGTCCATCACGGATCGCAAACAGGCCATCCGTACCGCTTGCCAAATGGCAATGGCCAACGATATTATTTTGGTGGCGGGTAAAGGGCATGAAACCTATCAGGAGACCAACGGAGAGCGGATCGATTTTGATGATTTTAAAATAGTAAAGGAGTTTTTAAAGGTGTTGGAGAAGTAGTTTTCAACAACGGATACGATAAAACAATTAGAAAAAAGCAGGTCGTGCGAATACGATCAACAAGTAACCCAAACAAATGCTGTACTACTTATTTGATTATTTAGAAAAAGAATATCAAGTGCCCGGTGCAAGCCTGTTCAGTTTTTACACCTTCAGGGCGGCAATGGCGGTATTGTTTTCTTTGGTAATCGCCGCAGCTTATGGGAAACGGATCATTCTTTTTCTACAGAAAAAGCAAATCGGGGAAACCATACGGGACCTTGGTCTGGAAGGACAGCAGCAAAAGGCGGGTACGCCTACCATGGGGGGGCTAATCATTATCATGGCTACAGTGATACCGGTGCTATTGTTGTGCAAGTTGGACAACCTGTATATCATCCTGTTGTTGGTGACCACCCTTTGGATGGGGCTGATCGGTTTTACCGATGATTACATCAAGGTTTTTAAAAAGGACAAAGCAGGGTTAAAGGGACGTTTTAAGGTTTTAGGACAGCTGGTCCTTGGTTTAATGGTGGGCGCAACGCTCTATTTTCATGACGATGTGACCATGCGCGAACGCAACACCTCTAGGATTACCGAAAGTTTTACCGTGGAAACGGTAGAAGGCGCCTTGGTAAAATCGACCCGTACCACAGTGCCGTTTTTTAAGAACAATGAATTCGACTATGCGAATTTCATCTCTTGGGCGGGAGAGGGCGCTACGGACTATGCCTGGTTGATTTTCATTCCCGTCATTATTTTGATCATTACGGCCGTATCCAACGGGGCCAACCTTACCGATGGTATCGATGGACTTGCCGGGGGTACATCGGCGATCATTGTTTTTGCACTTGGCCTGCTCACATGGGTTTCAGGAAATTACATATTCTCCGATTATCTGGATATTATGTTCATCCCCAATGTGGCGGAGCTGGTCGTTTTTATTGCCGCTTTTTTAGGCGCCTTGGTCGGTTTTTTATGGTACAACGCTTTTCCGGCACAAGTTTTTATGGGCGATACGGGTAGTTTGACCATTGGCGGTGTTATTGCGGTAATCGCCATCATCATTAGAAAAGAACTGTTGATTCCTTTGCTGTGCGGAATCTTTTTTGCGGAATCGCTCTCCGTCATGCTTCAGGTGGGATACTTCAAATATTCCAAGAAGAAATCCGGGGTGGGCAAACGCATTTTTTTAATGGCCCCATTGCATCATCACTATCAGAAAAAAGGATACCACGAGAGCAAGATCGTAACGCGCTTTTGGATCGTGGGCATCATTTTGGCCATTTTGACCATTGTAACCCTGAAAATCCGATAGATGCGGCGTTTAGTGGTTTTAGGTGCAGGTGAAAGCGGAGTGGGTACCGCCATTTTGGGAAAACAAAAAGGATACGAGGTATTTGTATCCGATAGCGGAAAAATAAAGGAAAACTATAAAAACGTTCTTGAACATTTTGAGATTGACTGGGAAGCATCCCAACACAGCGAAAACCGAATACTGACCGCGGATGTGGTGATGAAAAGTCCGGGCATACCCGATACCGTTCCATTGGTGGTACGGTTGAAGGAAAAGGGGGTGCCGGTAATTTCCGAGATCGAGTTCGCCGCGCGGTATACCGATGCAACGATTATTGGGATAACGGGCAGCAATGGAAAGACCACCACTACCTTATTGACGAACCATATCCTTAAGAAAGGGGGCGCCAATGTGGGAATGGCGGGAAATATAGGCGACAGTTTTGCCAAAATGGTGGCGGAACGTTCTTTTGACCATTATGTGCTCGAGATCAGTAGTTTTCAACTGGACGGTGTAACGGATTTTAGACCGCATATCGCCATAATCACCAATATAACACCAGATCACCTGGACCGCTACGAGTATCAGTTTGAAAAGTACGTAGCCTCCAAATTTAGGATAGCACAAAACCAGACCTCGGAGGATTACCTTATTTACGATGCCGATGATAGCGTAATCGTCGATTGGTTGGCCCGCAACCCCGTCAAATCAAAATTACTCCCTTTTTCACTGGAAAAGATGGTGGACGAAGGGGCCTGTATCAAAAACAACGAAATACAAATAACAACAGCTAATAATACCATTACGATTATGACCAATTCCCTTGCCTTAGAAGGAAAACACAATGTAAAGAATACCATGGCGGCCGCGACGGCAGCCAAATTGGTGAACATTCGCAAACAGACCATCAGAGAGAGTGTACAAAACTTTCAGGGGGCTTCGCATCGACTGGAAAAAGTATTGAAAATACATCACGTCCAATACATAAACGATTCCAAGGCGACCAATGTAAATGCTACCTACTACGCGCTCGATAGTATGTCCGCACCCACCATTTGGATCGTTGGCGGGGTCGACAAGGGAAACGATTATAGGCAATTGATGCCATTGGTCCGGGAAAAGGTAAAGGCCGTTATTTGCTTGGGTTCCGACAATACCAAGATCAAGGAAACCTTTGGTAATGTAGTGGATCTTTTGGTAGAGACGTTTGCTATGGAAGAGGCCGTAAAGGTGGCCTATAAGATTGCGGAACGGGGAGATACCGTATTGCTTTCTCCCGCCTGTGCCAGTTTTGATTTATTTGAGAATTATGAAGATCGTGGCGATCAATTCATTAAAGCGATTAAAAGTTTGTAACAATGCGCAACTTGGTAAAAAATATAAAAGGGGATAAGGCGATTTGGGCGGTTGTGGCCCTGCTTGCCCTGTTTTCCTTTTTGCCGGTTTATAGTGCGAGCAGTAATCTCGTTTACGTGGTAGGTAATGGTACCACAACGGGACACCTGTTCAAACATGCCTTGTTGCTTGTTTTGGGTTTTGGGATCATCTATGGGATCCACCGTATTCCCACCCATTATTTTAAGGGGCTGTCGCTAATTGCGATGCCCGTGGTCATTGTACTGTTGGCCTTTACGCTTGCCCAGGGTACCACGATCGGTGGTGCCAATGCAAGTCGGTGGATCAGTGTGCCTTTTGTGGGCATCAGTTTTCAGACATCGAATTTGGCCGCTGTGGTGCTGATGATCTATGTGGCCCGATATCTGACCAAAATCAAAGATCGAACGATCGGTTTTAAGGAGAGCATACTGCCCTTATGGCTGCCCGTGTTTTTAGTATTGGTATTGATTTTACCCGCAAATTTTTCCACGGCGGCGATCATTTTCTCCATGGTGCTGTTGTTATGCTTCTTGGGTGGCTATCCCATAAAGTACCTTTTAAGTATCATCGGTACCGGGCTATTGGGCCTTACCCTGTTCATTGTGGTGGCAAAAGCGGCACCGGAACTGTTCAACAACCGTGTGGACACATGGGAGCGCAGGGTGGAAAGTTTTTTTGGGGGTGAGGATGCGGAAGCGGGTTACCAAATCGAAAAGGCCAAGATTGCCATCGCTACCGGGGGATTGGTAGGCAAGGGCGCGGGAAAGAGCGTCCAAAAGAATTTTTTGCCCCAGAGTTCGTCCGATTTTATCTATGCGATCATCATAGAGGAATATGGGCTGGTAGGCGGTTTCGCCTTAATGTTTTTTTACCTCTTGCTGCTCTTTCGGATCGTGGTGGTGGCAAATGCCAACCCTACCATTTTCGGAAAATTGTTGGCATTGGGGGTAGGTCTGCCCATCGTGTTCCAGGCCATGATCAATATGGCGGTGGCGGTGGAGCTGTTTCCGGTAACGGGGCAGACCCTGCCGTTGATCAGTAGCGGGGGTACTTCGAGCTGGATGACCTGTATGGCCATCGGAATCGTATTGAGCGCCAGCGTAAAGGATTTTTCGGTAACCTCCGTTGGCGGTAAGAAATCAAAAGTGAGCGATAGCAACCCTTTAGAAGTACTCAGTGGGCAAGTTTAGGTTCATACTGTCCGGGGGGGGTACCGGAGGACATATTTACCCGGCAATTGCAATTGCCGATGAGTTAAAACGGCGTTACCCTGATGCCGAACTGTTGTTCGTAGGGGCAAAGGATCGTATGGAGATGGAGAAAGTGCCACAGGCGGGGTATCCTATAAAAGGACTGTGGATTACGGGGATACAACGGAAACTGACGCTTAAGAACCTGATGTTTCCATTTAAATTGATCAGTAGTTTGGTACAAGCGCGAAAAATTGTTTCAAAGTTTAGGCCCCATGCCGTTGTCGGTACCGGTGGTTTTGCCAGTGGTCCGTTGTTGCGGGTCGCATCTGGCAGAAACATCCCCTGTGTGTTGCAGGAACAAAATTCCTATGCGGGAATAACCAATAAATTATTGAAAGATCGTGTTGCCAAAATATGTGTTGCCTATGATGGAATGGAGCGTTTTTTTCCAAAGGATAAAATTGTAAAAACAGGAAATCCGGTACGTGGCGACCTGGTCGATATCAAAGCAGGAAAAAAGGAGGCGCTCGAGCACTTTGGGTTGCAGGAAAGCAAAACTACCTTAGTGGTGCTAGGGGGGAGTTTAGGGGCCAGAAGAATCAACCAGTTGATCGAAAAAGAACTGGGCTTTTTGGAGTCGTTGGGCATTCAGTTGCTTTGGCAATGTGGAAAGCTATATTACGGGGAGTATAAAAAGTACCATTCGGATAGCGTAAAAGTAACCGCTTTTTTAAACCGTATGGATTATGCCTATACCGCTGCGGATAGCATTATTTCACGCGCGGGAGCAGGTTCGGTTTCCGAACTGTGTATCGTTGGGAAGCCTGTCATTTTTATTCCCTCGCCCAATGTGGCGGAAGACCATCAGACCAAAAATGCACAGGCATTGGAAAAGGAAAATGCGGCCCTTCTTCTGAAAGAATCGCAATTGGATACCGAATTTGAAACGGTTTTTTCGGCATTGCACCAGTCCGAAGAAAAGCGAAACGCCTTGGGCAACAACATCAAAGCATTGGCATTGCCCGATGCCACACGGCATATTGTGGACGAAATTGAAAAATTATTAGAAAACGAATGATCTATATGGTTCCCGAGGGAACTTTAAAATAGTTAGCGCAGCATCGTATTGCAATGAACTTGAACAACGTACATAACGTATATTTTATCGGTATCGGAGGTATCGGCATGTCCGCTTTGGCCCGTTATTTCAAGTTTATAGGCAAAAATGTGGCCGGATATGACAAAACTGCCACGCCGCTGACGGCCGAGTTGACAGCATTGGGTATCGATATCCACTATACGGACGACTTGGAGCACATTGCGGCGCCCTTTTTAGATAAAGCGGATACCTTGGTCGTTTATACCCCGGCAGTGCCGGAAACGCATACCGAATACCGGTATTTTGTATCTATGGGATTTGAGGTGTTAAAACGATCGGCGGTATTGGGCCTTATTACCGAAAGTACCTTTTGTTTGGCCGTCGCGGGTACCCATGGGAAAACGACGACCTCCTGTATTCTGGCACATTTGCTCTCCGAAACGAATACGTCCATGACCGCATTTTTAGGTGGGATTTCAGAGGATTTTAACAGTAATTTTCACTTTAGGGGAAATGAAGTTTCGGTAGTGGAGGCCGATGAGTTCGATCGTTCCTTCTTAAGCCTTTCGCCCAACGTGGCCTGTATTACGTCCATGGATGCCGACCATCTGGATATTTATGGCGATGTATCGGAACTGCACAAGTCGTTCCGGGATTTTAAGGAACGCATCAAGCCGGGAGGGGTGCTTTTCGTGCGCAACGGACTGCCCATCCCAGGAATTACCTATGGTATCGAGGACAATTCGGACTATTGTATCCGAAATGTAAAAATAGAAGAGGGGGCCTATCGGTTCGATCTGGAAACTCCGGAAACAACCATTAAAGGCGTTCGGTTCGGCAAACCGGGAAGGCACAATTTGCTGAACGCTCTGGTGGCCTTCGCCATGGCAGTTCAAACCGGCGTGGAACCGGACCATCTTGCAAAGGCTTTGGATGCCTTTAAAGGGGTGAAGCGACGGTTCTCCTATCAAATGAAATCGGAACATTTTATTTTCATCGACGACTATGCCCATCATCCTACGGAAATCGATGCCGTATTTGAGGCCATTTCGGAAATGCATCCCGAAAAAAAGGTCCTTGCCATTTTTCAGCCGCACCTGTTTTCCAGGACCAATGATTTTGTCGATGCCTTCGCCGAAAGCCTTTCCCGCTTTGGTAGCATCATATTGCTCGATATTTATCCGGCAAGGGAACGGCCCATGCCCGGAGTGACCTCTGAATGGTTATTGGAAAGGATAACGAACCCGAATAAAAAAGTAATGGCGAAAAAAGAACTTGTCGCCGAAATCAAACAACAAGGACCAGAGGTTTTGGTAACCTTAGGGGCCGGAGATATTGGATTGGAAGTACCAAAAATTAAAAGAGAATTGGAATATGCGTATTAATTGGAACCTTGTAAAATTAATGGGATTGTTGGTGGTCGTCACCGGGCTTTATGCTTTCTCCGCGCACCGGAACAAACAAAAGAAAGTGCAAGGACTTAAGGTAGAGTTTACGGGAGACCAGAACCTGTACATTACGCAGGACATGGTTAATAAATTGTTAATACAAAAATTCGGGAGCCTCGAAAACCTGCCCAAAGAAAAATTAGTTTTGAATACTATGGAGAAGGCCGTTGAGGCCAATGAAATGGTAAAAAACGCCCAAGTTTATCTTACTGTAAACGGTGAACTTACGTCCAGAATTGTTCAGCGAAAACCAATAGGACGAGTAGAGGGGTCATCTAAATATTATTTGGATGACGAAGGGGTACGCATGCCATTATCGCGGGTGTACTCCGCGCGGGTGCCGATTATTACCGGAAAAGTTACTGGCGATAGTCTGGAGGACGTTTATGAGATATTGAAGTTTATTAATGAGGACGAGTTTTTACGCAAAAATGTCATCGGCATTCACGTAGAAGAGCTTCATAGTTATCAGTTGAAATTTCGAATGGAAAATTTTGTGGTGCACCTCGGCGATGTGCAACATTTAAAAGAAAAGTTCGACAACTTCAAGGCCTTTTACGCAAAGGCCCGAAAAGATGAGACCTTAGGGAAATTTGCCATGGTGAATTTAGAGTTTAACAATCAAGTGGTGTGCACCAAAATATAAATTATGGAAATAGGAAATTATTCGGTCGGTTTAGACATCGGAACAACCAAAATTGTTGCCATAATCGGTAAGCAGAACGAGTACGGAAAAATTGAAGTACTGGGAATCGGCAAATCCAAAAGCTTGGGCGTGCACCGGGGTGTGGTCAACAATATTACACAGACCATAAAATCCATACAGCAAGCGGTAGAGGAGGCCGAGATGAACTCTGGGCTTAAAATTGGTTCCGTCGTCGTTGGTATCGCAGGACAACATATCCGAAGCCTACACCATAGTGATTACATTACCCGGGCCGATTCGGAAGAGGTGATCAATGAAGATGATCTGGACAAACTGTGCAACCAGGTGTATAAATTGGTAATGCTTCCCGGCGAAGAAATCATACATGTTCTTCCCCAAGAGTATAAGGTGGACGGTCAGGCAGAGATCAAAGAGCCGATTGGAATGTACGGAGGCCGTCTTGAGGCAAATTTTCATGTAGTGGTAGGCCAAGTTTCGTCCATTAAAAACGTAGGCAGGTGTATTAAAAGTGCCGGTCTGGATTTGGGCAACATTACCCTAGAACCCTTGGCATCGTCCGAGGCCGTTTTAAGCAAGGAAGAAAAAGAGGCCGGTGTGGCCTTGATCGATATCGGTGGCGGTACCACCGACCTCGCCATTTTTAAGGATGGTATCATTCGCCATACAGCGGTCATTCCCTTTGGTGGTGGTATCATCACCGAGGATATTAAAGAGGGATGTTCCATTATAGAAAAACAGGCGGAGTTATTGAAAATCAAATTTGGTTCGGCCTGGCCCGGGGAAAATAAGGACAACGAAATCGTTTCCATTCCCGGACTCCGCGGTAGGGAGCCCAAGGAGATTACCTTAAAAAACCTGTCCAAGATCATTCATGCCCGAGTGGTGGAAATTATCGAACAGGTTTACGTTGAAATTAAAAACTACGGACACGAAGAGCAAAAAAAGAAACTCATCGCGGGTATCGTACTTACGGGCGGTGGTAGTCAATTAAAGCACTTGAAGCAATTGGTGGAGTACATTACCGGAATGGATACTCGAATCGGATTTCCGAACGAACACCTCGCGGGCGATTCCGATTCCGAAATCGCCAGTCCGCTATACGCTACTGCGGTCGGACTGTTGATGAATGCCGTTCAAAACGGTGTGAAAGAAAAAATGCAGGAAACCGAAACACCTTTGGCCGCACAAAAGAATGTTGCCGCGGCTAAAGAAAACGCAAGGGAATCGGCCAACGAGGAAGGCGAGTTGGTCATGGCCGGAGAGCCGGCGGAACAAGAAAAACAGCTACGCCCAAAACGGGAGCGGAAATCTGTTTTTGACAAATGGTCCGAGAAGTTGAAAGACTTTTTGGATAATGCCGAATGATCGGTAAAAGAAGAACATGCATAGCATCAGTTAACAATAAGAACCAGTAAAAAAGTACTATGAGTAACAACACGGAATTTGAAGGAATTGCCTTTGACCTGCCCAAGCATCAAAGCAATGTAATTAAAGTAATCGGCGTTGGTGGCGGTGGAAGCAATGCCATCAACCACATGTTCCAGTCGGGAATCAATGGCGTTGATTTTGTGATTTTGAACACCGATTCACAAGCACTGCAAAATAGTTCGGTACCCAATAAAATACAGTTGGGAGTATCCTTGACCGAAGGGCTCGGTGCAGGTGCCAATCCCGAAGTGGGCGAACAGGCAGCTTTGGAAAGTATGGAAGATATTAAAGGAATGTTGGATACCACTACAAAAATGGTATTTATAACCGCAGGTATGGGCGGAGGAACAGGAACTGGTGCTGCTCCCGTCATTGCCAAGCAAGCAAAGGAAATGGATATCCTTACCGTGGGGATCGTTACCATGCCGTTTCAGTTTGAAGGAAAAATGCGTTGCCAACAGGCACAATTGGGTATAGAAAAATTACGCTCCAATGTGGACTCCCTTATCGTCATCAACAACAATAAGTTGCGTGAGGTGTATGGGAACTTAGGCTTTAAGGCCGGTTTTTCCAAGGCGGATGAAGTGTTGTCCACCGCCGCAAGGGGCATTGCAGAGGTGATTACCCATCACTATACGCAAAATATTGACCTTCGGGACGCCAAAACAGTGCTTTCCAATAGCGGTACCGCTATTATGGGGTCCGCAGTTGCCACTGGTTCGGCAAGGGCCAATGAAGCCATTATGAAAGCGTTGGATTCTCCTTTGTTGAACGATAATAAAATTACCGGGGCCAAGAATGTGTTGTTGCTTATCGTTTCCGGTTCGCAGGAAATCACCATTGATGAAATCGGTGAAATTAACGACCATATTCAGGTAGAGGCCGGGCATGGTGCAAACATCATTATGGGGGTCGGTGAAGATGAGGAATTGGGAGAGGCCATTTCCGTAACCGTTATCGCTACCGGTTTTGATGTAGACCAGCAGGACGACATTGTGAATACCGAATCCAAAAAAATCATTCATACGTTGGAGGACGAGCAACGAGCGGTCCGCAATTTGAGCGAGCCCAAAACGGTCGTACACCAATTGATCGAAGAACCGGAGGAGACCGTTAAAGAGGAACCTACGGTAAAGTATGTTTTGGAAGAAGAGGAAATCGGTATGGATCTGATACCGACGACCAATTACATTAAAAACTTCAATGTTTTTTATGAAGAGGTGGTGGAGCAGGTGGCAAAGCAGGAAGTAAAGGAAGATGACTTCATTATTATCGATGCAAACGAAACATTGAACAATATTGAGGTTATCGATGCGGAAGAAGTAGTAGCTCCCGAGAACGACGATCAATTTGCCATAAGTTTTGATATGCCTTTGGCCACGGACAATGACTCGGAAAAGGATGAGGAAAATGTGGTGATGTTCAATTTGGAGGAAGAAGTAAAGGACATTAAAGTGGAGGACCACGTGGAGGTGATCCCAGTTTTGGAGTATAATAAAAATGGGGAAACACGCTATAGTTTGGATGACTATATGGAGCTGGAGAACAAGCTGACAGGTGCCAAATCCAAGGCCGAAGAATACGAGCCAAAAATCGTGGAGGACGAGCTGGTGTTCGAAAAGAAGACCGAAACGGAAGCCAAGGCGGTAGAGACCAAGGAAGTTTCTGAAATCGACCCTATGGACAGCCCAATAGAAGCATTGCTTAAGGAACGGGCCGACGAGCGCAGAAAAAAACTAAAGGATTTCAACTATAAGTTTCAGAACAATGTGAACAATATAGAAGAAATCGAAAAGGAACCTGCTTATAAGCGACAAGGAATCGACCTAACGGAGAAACCTCGGGAAAACAAGGTATCGCGTACTACGTTGAGTGAAGATAGTAATGACGATGCGCAATTGCGGTCCAACAATTCCTTTTTGCACGACAATGTAGATTAAGGTCAAAAATTTCAATTACACTTTGGACCCGAAAAGCAATTTGTTTTTCGGGTTTATTTTTTATCTTCGCAGACCAATTACAAAAGATGGGTTTACAACAACAAGTAATGGAGCAGATGAAGGAGGCTATGAAGTCGAAGGACAAGGTAGCATTGGAGTCGTTGCGCGCCATAAAATCAGCTTTGTTGTTGGCTCAAACGAGTGGTAATTCCAATGACGGACTTACCGAGGAGGAGGAAGTGAAGTTGGTTCAGAAGTTGGTAAAACAACGGAAGGACAGCGCCGCTATATTTCAGGAGCAAGGCCGTGAGGACCTTGCTGCCCCGGAGTTGGAGCAGGTAGCGGTAATCGAACAGTTTCTTCCGGAGCAATTGGACGAAGCGGCCATAGAAAATGTAGTTGCGGATGTCATCCAGAAAACGGGTGCTTCCGGAATGAAGGATATGGGAAAAGTAATGGGAATGGTATCAAAACAGTTGGCCGGGCAGGCCGATGGAAAAACCATCTCTACGATAGTAAAACAGAAATTGGCATAGCCATATAGTAGGCCGCGTGGCGCAACTGAATAGCGCATCAGATTTCGGCTCTGAGGGTTGGGGGTTTGAATCCCTCCGCGGTCACTACAATCAAGAACCACGTCTTTTAGGCGTGGTTTTTTGTTTTTTGGAAAAACTAAGGCAGTAGCCTTGAAGTTTAGGAGAAAAACACAAAACTAGGGCGATAGCCCCTGGTTCGCAATTTGCAAAGGGGAGCGCAATAGGGATATGCAATCCCTCCGTGGTCATAAAAAGAGATAAACATTATGTTTGTTTATTTTTATTTTGTTGATATTCAATTATACGCGTTGAATTCATTCAAACTATTCTCCCAAGAGGTTTTGAGTATTATGCAACGGTAAATTACAGGATATCATTATTTAATAAGTTTGAATTTCAAAGTGTCACCTAAAACGAACAATCTAATTTAAAGTATCGAGTATCATAGCTTTTTCGGTTCGAACGTTTATTACTTTGGCTAATCAAAGTATTGGCGGTTGGGCAATTGATCGTAAAAGACATCTATAAACCTCAATTGATGGCTGACGACCTTGAGTCTATAAACGCTTAACTTATAGATTTAAAATCTCATATTATGAAATGAGCCATAACAATTCTTGATACCAACCGAGATGATTATTGGCGAATTACATCTGACCATTAAAAAGCAATAAATATTAATAGATGAAAATAGCTTTCAGAACAAAGGACGAGGCAAATATGGAGCAGGAAAGAGATTTCCTTGCTTTATCCGGAAGCGAAAGGTGCTATCGTTTTATTGAGTTGATACAACATGGCAAGAGGCTTCCCACCAGGGCAAAAAAAACTGGACAAGAACAGTTTCAAGGTTAAAATCAAAACCAACGATTAATGCAACAATGGAAAAAAGACGTTGATCAATTTCTCAAGCTGGCCGATAGTCGTGGTGTGCGAATGCCGATGGTAGGTGGCGTAGCGGTAAATTTTTATGGTTGCCAAAGACATTCTGCCGCTATTGATTTTTGGCTGGAAACCTCTAAAGAAAACATGAAAAGCTGGGAAGGGTTTTCGAAGAAATGGGCTATGATTTTAATGGATTCCCTAATGAAGTACGAGAACAGAAACAAAATATCTCCTTAAAGTTTTCTCCAGCTGATTTGGATGTTGAACCCATAACCAATTCATTATTGCTG
Organism: Maribacter sp. 2-571; assembly: GCF_050589625.1. Lineage (NCBI taxonomy): Bacteria > Pseudomonadati > Bacteroidota > Flavobacteriia > Flavobacteriales > Flavobacteriaceae > Maribacter > Maribacter sp. 2-571. The sequence continues at coordinate 36,453 of NZ_JBNGOP010000013.1, forward strand.
TTAAATTAAATCTCCATCACGTACCGCTCACCTTTCATTCTGAACTTATGCTAAAAGCGGTTTGAATCGATTGTGCTTGCTTTGCCGTGTTTGAACGAGGGATAATATACTAGGATAATCTTATAATGCATCCAGTGCATCAAAAAAGATTGAAGATAAAAAGGCAAGGACCGCAATGCTGCTTTTGTTCTTACCTGTTCAGGGCAAGGAATTTTCTAATGCCCAGCCCATGTTTCTAATTATGAATGTTATTTTTCAAATCGATAAAAAGTAGCGTTAGTATTAGGCCCAAACCAATTAAAGACAAAAACTCCATATTCTTCTTTTTTTGGCTTTAAAAAGAATTGTCATTTTTCAACAAAAGCCGTCACTTTTAGTGAATTCCTGCCCCTAAGAAACCTTTAGCTTTACCCTTACCGTTTTAGGCGATTATCACATACTATACGGTAGACCATACTACATATACAATACGGGTTACTTAACAAGGTTTGACAAGGAAGCGTTTCTCTTCCCTGCTCAAGCCCATTCCTTTAACATCTTTTTTCTGCTCAACGGCATACATAACCTCTAATAAAAATGTAACATGATGAAAGCTACCATTAAATTGATTTTAGAAGTAAGCACGTACTGCATGCTGATGCTCGGTATGTATGTTGGTTCGTCCCAACAGGTATCAACGGAGTACCGTACCATAGCCCAGGGATCCGGAGGTTTTGTCACCGGTTTGGACATTCACCCGACCGGAGCTCCAATGCTTTGCAGGACCGATGTTGGGGGAGCCTATCGTTGGAGTAATCGTGAGGACAAGTGGATAAACATCGTAACGCAACAATCACTAAAGGATTATGAACTAGGGTTTTTTGAATACGACGGGGTGGCCAGTATCGTATCGGCCCCATCGGACGGGAACCGTTTGTATATGGCTTTTGTAGACCGTTTGTTTTACAGTGATGATCAGGGGGATAACTGGAAAGTCGGTGCTACTTCTAAAGGGGCCATTCATATGGAGCCAAATGCCAGAGCGGGCCGGTTACAGGGGGAACGTTTGGCGGTAGATCCCAATAATAAAGATGTGGTGTACTTTGGAAGCAATAAGGATGGGCTTTTGGTTTCCAATAATGGGGGCAAAAATTGGACGGTGTTGAACGGTGTTCCCGTGGGGGCTCCGGAACCCATCGGAAGGGGACGTAACGATTTCCCGGGAATCGGGACAATCGTTTTTGATAAATCTTCCGGGACCAATGGTCAAGGAAGCACAAAACGGATCTATGTATCGGTTTGGGGAGAAGGAATTTTTCGAACCGACAATGCGGGAAACAGCTGGAGTAAAATGGCCGATTACAAAAAGGTAGAGGACGCCGAAATTTCCGATGACGGTACCTATCTGGTTTCAGAAGAAAAAAATCAAAAAGTGTTCCTTTTTAAAAACAAAGCTTGGTCCGAACTGACACCGCCTTTTGCAAGTGCCTTTCGGGAAGTGTTGATCAACCCCACGGATAGCGATCAAATGCTAGTCTTCAATCGCAACGGTTTCATTGGCAACACCATCCCTCGTAGTTTTATTACCAATGACGGCGGAGCCACATGGAAAAAGTTGTACATCGATAGGTTGAATACCCAAAATGATGTGCCGTATTTAAGTACGATAGCGTCAGCTTCTTTTGCGGAATTCGCTTGGGACCCGAACCGTGAACGAATTTGGGTATCCGAAGGTGTCGGGGTATGGTACTTTGATGATTACAACGATCCTGCTAAGGAAGGTTTGACATGGAACTCGCAGAGCAGGGGCATTTCGGAGTTGGTCGTAAACAAAATTGTGGTCCCCGAGGCCGGTAAACCGCTGATCGGCAATTGGGACCGTGCCGCATTAAAAATGGAGAATTTGGAGACCTATCCCGACCAATACGGGCCTACGGCAGAATTTAACACCGGATGGGATTTTGCCGTTTTTCCGGGAAATACGAATATTGTATATGGCATATTCGAAGCACAGGACAATAACAAACACACCGGCGTAAAGTATTCCGGTTACAGCGAAGATGCCGGTAGAACATGGACTCCCTTTAAGTTCAATACCTTTCCTTTTAATACAGAAGCCGTTAGTGGCGATGCCAAGCGCAACGTATATGGAAACATCATGGTTTCCTCCAAAGATAAGAACAAACTTATTTGGTGCACCGAAGAATTGGCGAAATGGGACGCGGACCGCTCAAAAAGGGTACCTGGAAAGTTTTTATATTCTCCAAATCGCGGTGCCGATTGGTATAACGTAAACACGCCCGAACCCGAAGACTCATGGAACGATCACTACTATTTTTATAAAAATGTACTTGCTGCCGATCCTGTTCAAGGAAACATTTTTTATGCCTATAACCACCGCAGTAATAAGCTATATCGCTCCACCGATTATGGGGAAAACTTTTCTCTACAGGGTTCGTTGCCCAATGAATCCGATGTTTCCTGTAAACTGAGGACGCATCCGACCAATTCGGGACATCTGTTTTTTTCGTACGGTTTTAACGCATATCAAAATTCCGATAACGGTATGCATCCGTTGTACGAGTCAACGGATGGGGGAGCGAACTGGACAGAAGTCAAGGGAACCGAAAAGGTAATCGACATTTCCTTCGGGGCGCCAAAACCGGGCACTACCGATAAAGCATGGTACATATATGGAAAGGTGAACGGGGAATACGGTGTGCACCGTTCTTTGGACCAAGGGGAGACCTTTGTTAAAGTAGGTACGCTCTATCCTTTTGGAATTACCAAAGGGCGAGCGATTTTTGCGGCGGACCCTTATATCTACGGACAGTTTTACATTGGATCTGCCGGAGCAGGAACTTGGGTAGGTACCACTAACGATGCCGATGGGGAAACCGAAACGGATACTATTTTAACCGCCGGAACTACTGCGCTAAGCTTTGATGCCAAAGGAGGTGAGCAACAGGTATCGATTACTTCCAATATCGATTGGACCCTTTTTGATAATAGGGGATTTATGCGCGTATCTCCAAAAAATGGTAGCGGCAATGGTACTATCACCGTTACTGCCGAACCTAATTTGGGAAAAGGGGACCGCTCGGGCAGCATCTTCATTTCCGGGGATGGGGTCCGACGCGAAATTAAGGTATCGCAATCGGGCGCTTCTGCGGGTGGTGGAGAAAATGGTACGTTACGGTTGGCGCCCAAAGATGATGCCTATGTCCGTTTTGGAAACTATACCGATACCAATTTTGGAGAGGAAGACAAATTGGTGGTACGCGACGCCTCGGTCTGGAGCAGGGAGTCGTATTTAAAATTTGATGTGGGCAAGCTGCCCGGCACTATTGAAAATGCGAAGCTCAGGCTCTATGTCAACAGAAATTCGGGAAACAATACAATGACCGTCGCGCAGATCAACGACCACTCGTGGTCCGAAACGACGATTACAGCCAAAAACGCCCCTGCTGCGGGTTCCGTTGTGGGTACTTTCACACCTAAAAAGATTGCCGCCTATATAGATGTTGATGTTACCGCGGCCATAGAGGCCTCAAAGGGACGCTTTGTTTCCCTAAAAATTTCAGGGGAAAATGGAAAATGGTTGGAATATGGTTCCAAAGAGGGTGATAAGGGCCCTGTTCTTATCCTAAAAACAGTGGGGAATACAGCGGCTGTGGTCTCGAATGTTGAGGTATCGGACGAAAAAGCACCGCTATTGTATCCAAATCCTTCAAAGGGTGTCTTCAAAATTGAAGGTCTTAACGAAGGCGAGATACTCACCATAGAAACGTTTTCGGGCGTTAGGGTTTATGAAACCAAGATAGCGAACACCAAAGGGGAAGAAATAGATGCATCGCATTTACCGGCCGGAGTTTATTTGGTGCAGGCTAGAAATAGCGGTACGGCATTTAAACTTATTATCTCAAAATAGTAAGGAAGCTTCTCGGTGTTGACTGCACCGCGTTGTTTTAAAATCTTTTGAAACAGGATTTTAGGTGGCAAGACTTTTTGATCTTGTCCCTTTTTTGTTGTGATATGGTCCGCTGGAAGTTCCTGGGCGGTTAAGAAGTCTTCTTTACAGGGATAACGGCAACAGTACTGTGTAAGAACGGTATAGATTCCTATCCCGGCAAGTAGGTGTCTACTTAACGTTTGCTACGTTCCTCCGGCAACAGATCGTTTTTAAACGGGTTTTTGGTAAACGGAAAAACGAGTTGTTTTAGAAACCCTTTTGGAAAGGTAGCATCGACCAAACCGGTTCCTTTGGGCCATTCGTTGCCCGGTAGATAGTAGGTACCAAAAATTTTGTCGATGAACGGGAATACCACTGCAAAATTGTTTCCGTAGTGCTCCGGCTCTTCGCAATGGTGCCAGTGGTGGTACTGCGGAGTGGTAATAATGTATTTTAAGAACCCGAAATTGATTCGGGTATTGGCATGGATCAACACCGCGTGTATGGCGATAAAAATAATATATACGTTAAAAGTCAAGGTGGAGAAACCCATAACGTATAACGGAATGTACGATACGCTTCGGGTAAAAAAGATGTCTATAAAATGGGTGCGCGAACCGGCCAACCAATCCATGTTTTCGGTAGAGTGGTGTATGGAGTGAAAACGCCATAGGTAGTGGTGCGAGTGAAAGAACCGATGTGCCCAATATTGAAACACATCCGTAATCAACAGTGCCAAGAACAATTCTAGGATAAAGGGAAGGTCCGAAACCCAGGTATGCACCTGATCTAAGTTCATCCATCCAAAAAAGGCCACTGCGGGTTTTTTGGTCAGCACCCCAAAGAGCTGAATGGCCAAATGGCTTATTCCAAAGTAAATGAGGTCGGTGCGCCATTCTTCATGAAATTTGGATTGTAATTTATTTTTAGGAAAAACCAGTTCTATCGGTACGAACAATACCGCCATGATCAATAGGTCCAGAATAAGCCAATCCAGACCAATGCTCCAATTTACTTTTTCTACGGCCCGCCCTTCGACCATTACTCCACCCAATACAACGGTAAGTACGCCGAGAGAGACCCCGATAACGGCATTTTTTTTGTTTTTGTTGAACAGCAGGCTTAACAATGCAAAAAGAAAGGTGGCAATGATGCCCCCCAACATGAGGTTTTCGGCCATTTCGGCGGTGTATACTTCTCGAAATTCCGGAGTGGTCAGCAGCTCTGGAAACTTGAAGCACAACAAGGCCCCTAAGGTAAGGCAACCAAGAAAAATGGAAATGGCTCCACTAATCCTGCCTTCGCCGATTTTCATACGGGTGGTTTGGTTTTTCATGGGATATTTTGGTTTGGATATGTTTATCTAACGTTACAACGGGGATTTTGGTGTATTGCCACGGTAAGGATTTGTTTAGGGTAAAAACGCTAAAATGCTCCTAAGACCATAAAGAAAGCAGAAAACCAAAACTTAAATTGGCGTCACTCGTGGGAGCTTGAGGGCCACCGACTTCTGTTAACGGCATTATTCCCCAAAAGCGACGTGAAAATATCGGGTTATCGTTTCTTTTTTATAGTGGATATCGAACTTTAGAATTTGTCCTTCATCAAGAGGTGCGGAAAGATCAATAATGCCATTTTCAGCACCGGCCAGCAGTTCAGGCGAATATAAGTTCCCGATAGCTTCGGAGTCGATATTTGTAAGTTGTTTTTCCCAATAGTCAAGCGGTATGGCATACCAAAAAAGGCCGATTTCTTTTTGATTTGACTTTTGATCATAAAGCGACCCGTTAATATAGATAGATGGTGTTTCCTTGTCCATGGAAGAGCCTTTGGCAAGCACGGCCAGATACAGATCTGTACCCGGGTTCCATTGTGCTCCGTTCGGCCCTCCGCCGTTCCGATGAAAAATGTTGGGTATGCTATCGGTGTTCAAAAGTACTTTTGATTTTTCGGTCAACCATTCTTCGATTTGAGCGCTGTCCCGAACAGTGGAATACTTGTCATCGAGCTTAAAAAAGCAAGAGGCTTTCAGGCTATGCCCCGGACCTTGGACATTTGTTGGTGGAGCTGGAATGTTTTCTTGCGCTTCGTTCTTTATTTTACAATTGATAAGAAGCGTTAAGCTGAAAAAAAGGATCAAGATCGGTCTCATTTATTCGAACGTGTTTGCGAGCTTTTGGGATACCGTCATATCCCAAAAAAATCAAATTATCCCATTTCACCGTTAAAATGGCAGTAGTTTTTTTCTCATATTGGTCCACCGCAATTTGCGGATATATTTCCCTTCTGCCTCAGAGACCAAAAACGCTGCGTTGTTCCGTTCGGCTTCCAGGTAGCCTTCCATATTATCGAAAAAAGCATTTTTTTTGCGTTGTTTCAAAGCCATCTTTAACGAAGCGATCAGTGTTATCAGATACCCATATCGCATGCCATACATGGCCTTGCCCTGTAGCAGTTTGGCTTTTTTATTGTACGCGTTGCCAACGGGCCTAAGGTGCTTTGCATGAAGGTTTTCGTCCGTATGTATTTCGTAGCCGTGGTACCGCGCCAGCAGTTCATCTACCGTGTCCCACCCCATTACCGATTTTAACCCGCCAATGTCCTTAAAACATCGTTTGGAATAGGCCTTAAAGGCTCCGCGCACATGGTCGTTGTTCATGGGATGGTTCCGTTTCCATATTCCTTTGGCGTCTTCCTCGTAAGCAAAACCGCCGGCGATACCAATATTGGGGTTGGCCCTAAACGCGAGGGCTATTTTTTCAAAGTAAGGGTCGGGCAAAACAATGTCGGCATCGAGCTTTACCAAAAAATCGTAGTCTTCATCCAGTAGGGCCAGCCCTTTTTTAAAGGCATTGACCACTTTACTGCCGGGCATGTGCAGGGTGTCGGAAGTCGTATTCAGTTTTGTGAAAAGGGAATGTTCGGATGTATAGGAGTCAATGATGTTTTCGGTTTCGTCGGTAGAATTGTCATTGACTATGATTACCCTTTTGGGGAGCAGGGTTTGCCGCAATAAGCTATCCAAGGTAAACGAAAGAAACTGTTGTTCGTTATGGGCGGGTATGACCACGTAATAGTTCATATTGTCCGTAATTCATAGGTTTCTTTCCCAGCTGACCTTGTGATGCCATCGTTCACGAAATAGCTGTGTTTTCGAACGGCTTTCCCCTTACTTTTTTTCTGCATAAACAATATAGTATCTGGGGGTAATGCTGCGCAACAAGGGGCGAATTCCAATTTTTCGCACCGGGTTGGTCCATTTCATCCGATCTTTGATTTCCCATCCCGCTTTTTCCAAGAGCCAATCGAACTGCCAATCTTCAAATTCGTGGTAGTGCCGGTCCCAAGGATCGGTTTTGCTCCTATAGGCCGAAGAAAACCAAAGTTTTAAGGGAATGCTCGCCACCAATTTTTCAGAAGGGATGTTTCGCAATACATTAAAGGGTGCTACCAAATGTTCAAAAATTTCGAAGGCCGTCGTTACGTCCGCCGCGGAGTTTTGAACGCTTTCGAAGGTGAGGTCTAGGTCTTCCCCGTTGGTATTGGTTACTTGAAACCCTTCGGCCGTCATAATTTTGGAAAAGGGGTTGGGTACTCCAAGATCTAGGATAGCTTCTTCGGTTCCAACGTGTTTTTTTAGAAAAGACAGGGTATTATGAAAACGCTTGCTCGGATAGGTTTGTTCGTACATGGATAGATGCCGCTTGACGTTATTTTGGTCCTGAAATTAAAAATTTGAAAAACAGGAACGGCTTTTTTTACGTCATACCTTATATACGATGGCATTTACGTTCATTCCCGCCCCTACACTGGCAAAGATAACAACATCTCCCTTGGAGACGGACTGATCGGCCAATTTTCCTTTGCGTACCATATCGAAAAGTGTCGGTACGGTGGCCACGGAGCTATTGCCGAGTTCATGGATGTTCATAGGCATGACATTATCAGGTGGTGTGGCTCCATAGCACTCATAAAAGCGCTTTAAGATGGCGATGTCCATTTTCTCGTTCGCTTGGTGGATGAATATTTTTTTAACGGCTTCTATTCCATACCCGCTTTTATCCAAACAGTCTTTCATGGCATGGGGAACATGGGTTACGGCAAATTCATAAATTTTCCGCCCGTACATTTTAATATATTTTGTCGGGTCGGCATTTTTGGAATACGATACATCGGAAAATAAGAAGTAGGCTTCCTCTTTGGCGAAAGTGGCCATTTCCTGTGCCAATATTTCACCACTTTGACCTGTGTTTGCCTCTAAGACCGCCGCGCCGGCGCCATCGGAATAGATCATACTGTCACGGTCGTGCGGATCGATTACGCGGGATAAGGTTTCCGCCCCGATCACCAAACATTTTTTGGCAATACCACTGTTAATGAACGACCGTGCTTGAATAAGTCCCTGAATCCATCCGGGACATCCGAAGAGCAGGTCGTATGCCACACACTTTGGATTTTGGATGCGCATCAAATGCTTTACCCTTGAGGCCAAGCTGGGCAGGGTATCGGATTGGGATACATCGTGGGCTACGTCCCCAAAGTTATGTGCCACGATGATGTAGTCCAGCGTTTCTTTATCCAGACCGGCATCCGCAATGGCCTTTTCACCCGCCAAAAAAGCAAGGTCGGAGGCGTTAAGGTGTTTTTCGGCGTACCGTCGTTCGACAATACCCGTAATGGCCTCGAATTTTTCGATTATCGTTCCATTGGGATGCTTAAAACCACTACCGTCCGAGTTAAGGAACCGATGGTTGGTAAAGGCGTTGTTCTGAACGGTAACGGTGGGGATATACGATCCGGTTCCGGTTATGGTCGTTTTCATAAAGAGGGAATGGTTAGCATTATCGCAATATACCAGCTTATCCCTATCATATTATGCGTGCATAATAAAATACTACGATGCCCAGCGCATATTTTTAAGCACCCAATAAATGGGAAAGGCCCCTGCATGTTCGCGCAAAGGCCTTTAAATAGGTGTAAATGCTTCTTTTTTAAGCTTCTACATATGCTTCTATGGGAGCACAGGTGCAGATTAAATTACGATCGCCATAAGCGTCGTCTACGCGTCGTACCGTAGGCCAAAATTTATTGTCGGCCACAAAAGGCAAGGGGAAAATGGCTTTTTCCCTGCTATATGGAAACTTCCATTTGTCGTTCGTAGCCATGGCCAAGGTGTGCGGTGCGTTCTTTAATACATTGTCCGGGTCACTGGCACTTGCCGCTTCAATTTCGCTTCTTATGGAAATCATGGCATTACAAAAACGGTCGAGTTCCGCTAAATTTTCACTTTCCGTGGGTTCGATCATCACGGTTCCGGCTACGGGAAAGGAAACGGTAGGGGCATGAAATCCGTAATCCATAAGCCGTTTTGCGATGTCCGTGACTTCAATACCATGCTGTTTAAAGGGCCTGCAATCCAAGATCATTTCGTGCGCCGCCCTTCCTTTTTCACCGGTATACAATACCTCATAGTGGCCGTTGAGACGATGTTTGATATAATTGGCGTTCAAAATGGCGATTTCGGTACTATGGCGCAAACCTTGCTCTCCTAGCATTTTAATGTATCCGTAGGAAATGAGGCAGGCAAGGGAGCTTCCCCAGGGAGCTGCCGAAATGGCGGAAATGGCTTGTTCCCCTCCGGTTTCGATAATCGGGTTGCCCGGTAAAAAGGGTACCAGTTGGGGTGCCACACAAATGGGACCTACACCGGGTCCGCCACCACCATGGGGAATGGCAAAAGTCTTATGTAGGTTCAAATGGCATACATCGGCACCGATGGTAGCAGGGTTGGTAAGACCTACCTGGGCGTTCATGTTCGCACCGTCCATATATACCTGGCCACCGTGGTCGTGGATCAATTGGGTGATCTTTTTTATGGAAGATTCGAAAACACCATGTGTAGAGGGGTAGGTGACCATAAGCGCAGCCAAATTGCTCGAATGTAATTGTACCTTTTCCTCAAGATCGGCCAGATCGATATTTCCCTTTTCGTCCGTTTTGGTGACCACTACTTTCATACCGGCCATAACGGCCGATGCCGGGTTGGTGCCATGGGCCGATGCGGGAATGATACAGATGTTTCGGTGTGCTTCGTTTCGGGATTCATGGTAGGCACGAATGGTCATCAGTCCTGCGTATTCCCCTTGGGCCCCGGAATTGGGTTGTAGGGAGGTTCCGGCAAAACCGGTTATTTCGTTGAGGTCTTTTTCCAGTTCCCGTAAAACGATTTGATATCCCTCGGCCTGCTCTAGGGGAACAAAAGGGTGAATGTTGCCCCACTGCGACCAGCTTAAAGGAAGCATTTCCGTAGCGGCATTTAATTTCATGGTGCAGCTGCCCAAAGAGATCATGGAATGGTTGAGCGCAAGATCTTTTCGTTCCAATTTTTTGATGTATCGCATCAATTCGGTTTCGGAATGGTAGGAATTGAATACCTCGTTTTCCATGAAAGGGGCAGCACGTTGTAATGTTTTTTCAATCGCGGTTTCGTTCAATAGCGCCGTTATGTGGTGTGGGGGTTTTTGTAACGCCTCCGAAAAAACGGCGACGATCTGCTGCAAATCTTCCAAGGTGGTCGCCTCGTTTACCGAAATGCTTACGGTATCTTCATCCACATAGAGGAAGTTGATTTTTTTTGCCAACGCTATCGGTTTCACTTTTTTCGCATCGGCTTTCACCAAAATGGTATCGAAATAGGAGCTGTTCATTTGATAGACGCCCGTTTTTTCAAGGGCGTCGGCAAGGGTACATGCGCTGGCGTGTACTTTTAAAGCAATATACTTTAGGCCTCTTGGACCATGGTACACCGCATACATGCCCGCCATAACCGCCAACAACACCTGGGCGGTACAAATGTTTGAAGTAGCCTTGTCCCTTTTAATGTGCTGTTCCCTTGTTTGTAGGGCCATGCGCAAGGCGGGTTTGCCATCGGTATCTTTGGTTATCCCGATGATGCGTCCGGGAATATTCCGTTTGTACGCTTCTTTTGTGGCAAAGAAAGCCGCATGCGGTCCTCCGTATCCCAAAGGTATTCCAAAACGCTGTGTAGTTCCCACAACAACATCGACGCCGAATTCCCCGGGAGGGGTTAGGAGTACCAAGCTCAAGATGTCCGCGGCAACGGCAACCTTGATGTCCTGTTCCTTTGCTTTGGCAACAAAGCTTTCGTAATCATGGACCTGTCCGTATTTGCCCGGATACTGTAAGAGCGCGCCATAAAATTCATCATTGAAATCGAACTCCCTATGGTCGCCGATAACCAATTCGATACCTATGGGCTTGGATCTTGTTCGGAGCAATGCCAAGGTCTGCGGCAAAATTTCTTCCGAAACAAAAAACTTCGTTACACCATTCTTTTTTTGTGGTCGCGAACGCACATCGAACAGCATGGTCATCGCTTCGGCCGCGGCCGTACTTTCGTCCAACAGGGAGGCATTGGCCAGTTCCATACCCGTAAGGTCGGTTACTACCGTTTGAAAATTGAGCAGTGCCTCCAAACGGCCCTGTGCAATTTCTGCCTGGTAAGGAGTATAAGCGGTGTACCAGCCCGGGTTTTCCAAAATGTTTCTTTTGATCACCGAGGGCGTCAGCGCTTTATGATACCCCAAGCCGATATAACTTTTAAAAACCGCGTTCTTTTCCGATAAACCTTGAAGGTGGTTCAAAAAGGAATGCTCGCTCATAGGACGGTCCAATTGCAATGGTCGTTTCAACCGAATTTCTTCCGGAATGGTCTCATGGATCAGTTGTTCCAGATCCGCCACCTGTATGGCATCGAGCATATGTCGATGGTCTTCTTCCCTAATACCGATATGGCGCAATGCAAACACGTCAGTTTTCATAAAGCGAGCTTTTAATTTGTTGTGCAAAATTAGGCATTAATTGGCTTTAAATAAACCGATTATCGACCAACTGCATCAAAGTTTTTAACCAAACCGGAGGGTTATAAACAGTTTGGCTATTTTTGTTTAATGAAGTGGCTGCAACGTGTTTTCGATTTCTATCTTGATGCCAGTATACACGTGGCTTTGGCAGTTTTTTCATTGGTAGGCTGTACTTGCGTTTTGTTCAACATTCCACTGCCAAAGGCCCTTGCTTTTTTTTTGTTTTTTGGGTCGATAGCCTGTTACAATTTCATGAAGTACGGTGTAGAGGCCGAAAAGTACTATAAGCTCGTAAATCGATACCACCGGAGTATTCAGATATTTAGTCTGTTTTGTTTGGGGATAGCCACATATTTCTGTTTTTATCTTGAGCGGGAAACCTGGCTGGGGCTACTGGTATTACTTGCCCTTACTGGACTGTATGCCATACCCATATTACCGGGAACCAAGAACCTGAGAAGTTGGGGCGGCATCAAAGTTTTTTTGGTAGCCTTGGTATGGGCGGGCGCTACGGTGGTGCTACCGATTATGGAGAGCTACATAGCTTGGTCATGGGACGCCAGCATTAGCGTTGTACAGCGTTTTTTATTGGTTTTCGTATTGTTGGTCCCTTTTGAAATACGCGACCTTGCGTATGATGGTACGGAACTGAGGACATTGCCCCAACGTTATGGGGTTCGGGGTGCCAAAAGGTTGGGTTTTATCGGGGCTTTTTTACTGGTCTTACTTTTGTTCGGAAAAGATACCGTGTCGCAAGTCGCCATTTTTGGGACAGCGGCCCTGACCCTAATGTTACTGTGCTGTCTGTTGGCCACGAGAAAAACGCAGCATCGGTATTTTGCCGCTTTCTTTGTTGAAGCGGTTCCGATTTGTTGGTACTTGGTACTTAGGGGAGCGGACTATTTTTTAGGCTAGCTTTTTTCCTTGATGGCGGCTTTCATCTGTTCTTTATCGTTATTGGAAAGGCCGTTGAGTTGTGCCTTATCGCAAAGCGAAGTCAGTTCGGTATTTTTTTTGGTAAACTCCGAACAATTTTTACACATGAATAGATGGTATCGCAATTGTAGTTTTTCTACAAAAGTGGCTTCGCGGTATTGGGTTTTGTTGCAAATTATCGCAGCTTTTTCACAGGAAATCATAAATTGAACCAGTTTTGGTTGAGGCAGCCCATCAAAGCCGTTCTGGCCCTATGGATCATTACCCACAAGTTTGACGGATTGATACCAAGTTCCTTACAGATATCTTCCGTACCGATACCCTGTATGGTTTTCATTTTAAATACCAGGGCCTGTTTTTTGGGAAGTTTGCCGATACAATCTTGAATGGCATTGCCCAATTCCTCGTTTTCAATGGTGTCGTTTTCCAGGGTACTAAAGGGGTCCGCCACTTGCTCTTCCAACCAATCCCCTTCGGAATCGTTGTTCCCGCCGTAACTCATGCGTACCTCTGCCTTGCCTTTTTTTGAATTGATCTTTCGGTAATAATCGATTACCTTACGTTTTAAGATAGCGATCAGCCAGGTCCTTTCGGCGGCATCGCCTTTGTAATTTTTGGCAGAGTTGAGTCCGGCAAAAAACGTTTCCTGTACCAGATCTTTTGCAATTTCCGCGTCGCTTACGCGGCCCACGGCATAATTGAAGAGGTAGTCGGCATAATTATCGACCCAATTGTCGGGATGTAGTTCGTGTGGAACCATAGTTGTTTTTCCTGGAATCAAATGTAATGGAATTTTCATGAATATCGTTACTTTTGAATGAAACTCGCGGTCGCCATGAGAGCTTTTTGCATATCGTTCTTACTGATGTTTGGAACCACTGTTGTTGCACAAATTTCGTCAAAACCTATCACAGAAGTTTCACAAAAAGAACTCGAAAGTGTTGTTTTGATCGATGTGCGCACTCCCGAGGAGTTTGCGGCGGGCCATTTGGAACACGCCAGGAACATCAATTGGTACGATGCTGATTTTGCCGCCCAAATGGCGACCGTTGATAAGGAAGAAACCATTTACTTGTACTGCAAAATGGGTGGCCGTAGCGCCAAGGCCCAAGAAAAATTAAAAGCGTTGGGGTATACTCATGTGGTGAACCTGGAAGGAGGCTACGCTTCTTACGAATTTTTCAGGAAAGAATAAAATTTTATAGGTAGCCTAAAGATTTTTTACTTAATTAATCTTGAGACCCTGTTACTCTGCCTCCCCAACCGGCATCACTATCCATAACCTCCGCCTGGACTTCGAATGAATAATTATAAGTGCCTGCGGAATAAGAAGGGGTTTCCTCGTTTACAATTGTATTGGCTTCTGTTGCAACGGCCTCGTAGTTGTCGCCATCAATAGTAAATCTAGTAAATACGATATTGTCTAAAGTGGCAGGTGCTCCTGGCTCTGATACAATGATTAAGAATGAGTTCACTGTAAAAGTAGCTGCGCTTCCAACAATGGTGACTGTACCACTAACGGTAAAGAAAGGATTGCCATTACCATCGTTGTATGATGTTTCATCACTAAACACTATTGAGTTAACCGCATTTACGGTGATGTTCACGGTAGCCGTATCAACCCCCCCGTTTCCGTCGCTGATGGTATAGGTAAAAGAATCGGGACCGGTATAGTTGGTACTAGGATTATAACTAACCGTGGTATTGCCTCCCAAAATCGTAGCGGTACCATTGGTCGGTTGTGTGACGGCGGTGATGGTTAAGGTGTCTCCGTCCAGATCTTCATCGTTTTCCAATACCGTGGCGATGAGTCCCGTATTGATATCGACATCATAGTTATCGTTCACGGCATTTGGAACGATGTTGGCCGGACTCACACCCGTAACCGTAACGGTAACGGTTGCAAGGTTCGAAGTGTTGCTACCGTCACTAATGGTATAATTGATGGTCGTATTTTGTGTTTCTCCGTCGTTTAGTGCGTCGAATTCACCGTTCGGGTCAAAGCTAAGGCTTCCGTTAGCGGCCACAATGAATAGCCCTCCATTGGTGCCGGTAACATTTGTTCCAACATTTCCGGAATTTCCGTTTACTTGGTTTACGGTCAGGGTCGCACCTTCGGGATCGGTGTCGGTACCATTTCCATTATTGCCCAGGACATTACCACTTGTCGTAGCATTTTCTGCGACGGAAAAGATGTCGTCTTGTGCTATAGGCGGATCGTTGGTGGGGGTTACCCCCGTGACAGTAACGGTTACGGTCGCCAAGTTTGAAGTATTCGTACCATCGGTAATGGTATAATTGACAGAAGTTGTTTGGGTTTCTCCGGTATTAAGTCCATCGAACTCTCCATTTGGATCAAAACTGAACGTGCCATTGGCGGTTACGGTAAACCTGCCGCCTAGCGTTCCTCCAATACTGGTTCCGATGTTTACTGCGCTTCCGTTTACCTGGTTTACCGTAATGGCAGCCCCCTCGGGATCGTTATCTGCACCATTGCCGTTGTCGTTAAATACGTTGCCGCTACCCGTCGCATTCTCGGCTACGGTAAAGGCGTCGTTCTGGGCTATAGGAGGGGCATTGCCAGCACCGACCCCTGTTACGGTCACGGTTACCGTAGCAAGGTTAGAGGTATTGGTACCGTCCGTAATGGTATAATTGACAGAAGTTGTTTGGGTCTCTCCGGTATTGAGTCCATCGAACTCCCCATTTGGATCAAAGCTTAGGCTTCCGTTGGCGGCCAGGTTGAATACTCCCCCATTGGTGCCGGCGACATTGGTTGCGACATTTCCGGCGTTTCCGTTAACTTGGTTTACCGTCAAGGTCGCTCCCTCTGGATCGGTATCGGTACCATTTCCATTATTGCCAAGGACATTACCACTTGCCGTTGCATTTTCCGCTACGGTAAAGGCATCATCTTGTGCCGTGGGAGCATCGTTGGCAGCGGACACTCCGGTCACCGTTACCGTAACGGTCGCAACATCGGTGCCTCCATTGCCATCGGTAATCCGATAGGTAACGGTAGTTTCTTGGCTCTCGCCTGCATTCAATGCATCAAAATTGCCATTCGGATCAAAGGTCAGACTACCTCCGGCATTAATGGTGAAAACTCCTCCGGTACTTCCGTTAACGGAAACGTCCACATTGGCGGGATTGTTGTTTACCCGGTCTACCGTCAATGGGTCGTCTTCGGCATCGCTATCGGGACCATTGCCGTTATCATTGAAAACACCTCTTGCCAATACATTGTTTTCCGCTACGGTAAATACATCGTCCTGGGCTATGGGCGCAGTGTTTGCCGCTGCGTTGACCCGGATTTCGACAGTATCGGTGGCCTCGTCCGTCGCATCGTCGGTAACTGTCAACATAAAAATATAGGTACCTTCGACCAAACCGCTAATTTGAGTGATTGCTGCACCCTGATCCGCTATTGTCGGCGTATTCGGTCCTGAAACCTGTTCCCATAAATAGAGCGTTATGTCACCGTCGTTGTCTTGGGAACCCGAACCATCCAAGGTTGCGGTATTTTCCGGTAAGTTTACCGTAATGTTATCACCGGCATCTGCGGTAGGAACCTGATTGGCGGGGCTAAGGCCATTAATGGTAATGATGACCAAGGCCGTTCCGGTTCCGCCATTTCCATCGCTGATACGGTAACTCAGTTCGGTTTGGATGGATTCTCCCTCGGTTAGGCCATCAAACTCCCCACCGGTCTCGAAATTTAAGGTACCATCACTTTCAATAATGAAAGACCCACCATTATTTCCTGGCGTTGTAACCCCTACCGCTAAGGGGGTGCCATCGACTCTATCTACAGTCAAAGGGTCGCCATCGGCGTCGGAGTCCACCCCGTTTCCATTGTCGGCCAATACGTTATTGCCCGTAAGCGAACCATTCTCATTTATTGTAAATATGTCGTTAACCGCCACCGGCGTTGTGTTCAGCGCACCGTTCACAAGTACTTCCACGACATCCGTAGCGGGAGCGTTATCATTGTCCCGTACGGTAAGCATGAACACATAATTGCCTTGGACAAGACCGTTAACCGTCGTTATCGGTGCCGTGGGAGTAACGATAACGGCAGTATTGGGTCCTGAAACCTGTTCCCATAAGTAACTTTCAACGGTTCCGTCGGAATCATCCGAGTTGCTTCCGTTCAATTGCGCTTCGTCGGTAGGTAGGGTTATCGTGATGTCTTCCCCGGCATCGGCATCAGGGGCTTGGTTCGCAGGTGATATTCCAGCGACGGTAACAAAAATGGTCGCAGTGGCCACTCCACCATTATTATCGTTGATACGATAGGTGATGTTGGTTTGTCGTGTTTCCCCATCCAGCAGGTCATCAAAAGCATCATTTGGATCAAAGTTCAGGGCGCCATTGGCCGCTAAGGTAAATAGGCCACCTTCCGAGCCGGTTACGGGGTTTCCTATATTCGTTGCGTTTCCGTTTACCCTATCGACTATCAGCGGGTTTCCATCCGTATCGTTGTCGGGACCGTTGCCGTTGTCCACCAAAACATTTTCGGTAAGCGTTCCGTTTTCGGCAACCGTAAATACGTCGTCTTGTGCCGTTGGGTCTGCATTGGGTTGCGTATTTATGGTTACGGTAACCGTGGCGGTAGCATTGTTTCCGGGAACACCGTCGTTAATGGTATAGGAAAAAGAGGCCGTTCCCTCAAAATCCGTGGCTGCGGTAAATCGTATTTGGTTTCCGACGATTTCTGCATTTCCGGCAGCGGTAGGGGAAATGTCTCCAATAGTGATAATACTTAATTCTGCATCTGGGGTATCAGCATCCGTGTCATTGCCCAAAACGTCAATGTCGGTCGACGCTCCCTGTTGTACGATTCCTGTATCGTCCGAAGCTGTTGGCGCCTGATTTGCTGCCACAACAACGCTTACCGTCCAAATTTGTTCCTCGCCATTTTCTGCGGTAACTACATATTCGACCACTTCCGCAAAATCCTGCACCGCATTTTCAGCAGGGTCGATCGTTGCGCCCGGGGAAACGGTCAATACGTTTGGTGCCAAATTAAGTTCGGTACCGTCGGGTACATTGACGATTACGGTATGCTCGGCCTCGTTGATGTCCGAACCGTTCTGGCCCGCTAAAGAAAATGTGGTAATGTCATTTCCATTCTGACCTATTGGTGGAATCAGCAGTTCAATATCGTCCGAAACGGTGGGGTCGGAAACGGAAGTTGCGGTGATTACCACAACACCCATGGCAACGCCGGTGACCAAACCGTTTTCATCAACGGTAGCAATATCCGTATCACCGGAGGACCATACCACGGTGTTATCGGTGGCGTCGGTCGGCAATACAGTGGCTACGAGTTGTCGTGTAATACCGGAATCCGTGGCATCTTCTTGGGCGACACTAATCGATGTTACCGCTATAGTCGGGGCGGGGACTACGGTGACCAAAACGGTGGCAATGGCCTCAGGATTGTCAATTGAAGTGACCGTAACCAGAGCGGTACCTTCAGCATTTGCCGTAAAAACGCCATTAGGGTCGACAGATAGTATGGTATCGTCCTCAGAACTCCAACTCACCGCTTGGTCGGTAGCATTGGATGGTTCAAAAATGACCGGGCATTCCAAGGTTTCGCCGACTTGCATTTCAATTCCTTCTTCCTTGTCCAAGTCAAGAGCGGTTACCGGTATGGTTTCTACGACCTGCAAGGAGAGGGTGGCGGTAAGCTCTTGTCCGTTACTGTCCCGTAACAGCGCTTCTAAAGTAAAAGGTCCCAGTGCCGTGGGAAGTAACGAAAAGTCATAAGTGCCGGGTAGTATGGTGGTATACTCGTCAAGCAAGAGCGTTTCGTTCTCCGGTAATCGAGCAAGGGATCCTTCCCCTTCGGTTATACGGTATAGCGCTTCATAAGTAGTCCCGGTATCCAGCCCGTTAGTATTTAGGGTTACGGTCAAAGGGGTAATTTCCTCAAGTTCAATTTGGGTTTCCCCACTTGTTACCGTCCAAGTGACAGGGACATTTTCTAAGGCGTAATTGATTTCTATTTCTTCTGAAAAGCCAAAACTGTCGGTTATCGTTATGGTCACCGCATGTTCGCCGATGTCCGTCCCAATATAGTTCAGGGACACCGATAATTCTTCTACCGGTATTGCCTCTCCGGGATCGAACAAAACGTTATCGGAAGTTTCAAAGCGACCGTTGCCTTGATTGGACGAGTAGCGTAGGGTATATTCCAAATCGTCCAACATCGCTTCCGGAACAATGGTGATTATCGTGTTCAAAGGTTCGTTAACGAACCCTTCGGAAGCATGTTGCTTGGATAGTTCAAACTCGACTTCCGTAAAAACGGTGACCTCTTTGGTGCAGGAAATCACCAAAATGAACATCAACAAAAAGCGCCAAATCCTTTGCCATAAAGTCTGGTAAACGCATTGCTGTTTGCTTTGTTCGGTCATTTGGATCGGGTACTAGTGCCAAATTTGTTCAAGGAAACGGAAATGGTTCATACTGATGTAAATTAATATGAAACACACCCTTGAATTGAAATCGAGTTTGGTGGGTCAAAAATAATATTATTCCTATCAAATTCGATAGTCCAAACTTTTAAACGTCAAAAAAATAGCTGAACGGTGATTCCCAAACGCCTATGGGGTTTACGATATTGACTTCTTACTATAATATCGCTGTTTTTGAAAGGGGATTTTTGTTCCTGACCAACCATAATACCATTTGAATATAGGTGGCTTTTGGTAAAGATAATTGTGGTTCACACACTGCTTTTCAAGGCAGTTTCCAAGGTGTCGTGATGGAACACAAAACCATGTTCCAGTAAGAGCCCGGGGATTACGTTCCTGCTTTTTAACACCAGTTCCGTTTCCGTACATATGATACGGGCGCCGATTTCCAATAAAAGTTTAGGCAAGGGAAAACCAAATGGGAAACCGACCGCTTTTCGCACTTTTCGCATCAACTCGGCATTGGTTACCGGTTTTGGGGATACTATGTTTACCGGTCCGCTGAGGTTTGGGCTGTCGATCAAGAATTCGAGACCCCGAACAAAGTCGTGGATATGGATCCAGCTGAATTTTTGATTTCCAGGGCCTTGCCTGCCTCCAAAACCAATTTTTGCCAGGTTCTTGATGGGGACAAGGGCACCACCGTTGCCGCCTAGAACAATACTGGTGCGGAGGGCCACTTTTCTGGTCCGTGGTGTTTGTTGCGAAAAAAAAGCTGTCTCCCAAGCCTTTGCCACTTCAACGGAGAAACCTTCTCCTATTTCGCCGGAACGTTCGTCCATCTCCATGTTTAGGGAATGACGGTAAATTGTCGCGGTCGAGGAATTGAGCCATACTTGTGGCGGATTTTTTGCCATGCCAATGGCCGCACCCAAAACTTTTGTGCTGTTGATCCTAGAATTTAGGATGACTTTTTTATTGGTTTCGGTATAACGGCAGTCCACGGAACGCCCCGTCATATTAATGAGAGTATGACAGTCATTCAAATGTGCACGCCATGGGCCGAGCTGCTCAGCGTCCCATTGTACATAGTGAACGTTTCCAAGGGTCGGCCGTTTTTTACGGCTCAAGACGACAATAGTATCATATTTGGTGCTGAAATATGCAACACACGCTTTTCCCAAGTAACCTGTACCTCCGGCGATGACGAGCTTTTTCATTTGTTTAAATTTTTGCAGTCTACGGAAAATGAGGAAACTAAACGTTTCTGCTCATTTCATAGTATTATTTTTTACAGGTAATCATATAATAACCAAAGCTTTTCATATGCAGTCCCGATAATAAGGCGTAAAACGAACCTTTTAAATTATGAAGGCTTTCTTTTTTTAGGGTACCGTTCCCGAGCAATTTTTTCAGTATAAATCCAGAGATGGCGAAAGGAACGTGTAATACCGAGGGGGCTACCCGGAAAGAAATATCTTCCACGGAAACATCGGTAAAACCGATTTCCTTCAGCTGTTCGGTAACCCTTTGGATGGTTCCCAACTGTTCAAGACTCCAATGATCACATAACTTCCGATAGGACAAACGGCTCCCAAAACAAAATTCATCTGGTTCCTTTTTAAGAAACGCATCGGCGACGACCAACCGACCTCCAGGTTTGAGAATGCGATATGCTTCTTCAAAGGCGTTTTTGCCATGTCCGCAATGGCAAAAACTTTCAATGGCGAGGGCGCCGTCAAAACTGTTCGAGGCGAATGAAGTACGGTTGAAATTTTCTTTCAAAATACTACCCTTTAAGCCCTTTAGGAGTTTGTTGCCTTCCAATTGCTGAAATTCGGAAAGGGTAACCCCGAATGCACTGAGCTTTGAATTTTGGCCCAGTACATAACGCATGGTGCCCCCCATGCCACAGCCAAGATCGATCAATGTCCCTTTTTTCTTTTGTAGCCCGAGTCGTAGCAGTACCTGGCGGTTCATTTCGTTTAGCATGCTATCCCTTTTAAAAATGGAGGTTCGACCACCATGGAAATAGCCAAAATGCATGTTAAAATCCTTGCTCCAAAAGGCGTAGTCTTCCGTTGCCTCATTGTAAAAGTCGATTAGATCCAAGGTATTCTTACTGTCCTGTTGGAGGTTTATTTGATCGGATGCATATACGGATAACGTTTTCATGATCATCGATTTTAAAGGTTTATATATAGGCTAAGATTCAAGATCAAAAGCCATGTGTACACCAAGGCAAAAAGTGTAAATAGGGCGTTCATAAAGTAACTGCCGATTTTGAACAACATTTTTTTTGGGATTTCATACATCGGATAGTAGGCAATTTGTGTGGCGACCTTACCTACCCAATAAGCAGCGATCAAACCCGAAAGTGCAACGGCAAGTGCGGTGCCGTTTTGAAGTTCCATGGGCAAAAGCAATGCAATGAGCCCAAAGGAAAAGTTCAATCCCTGAATGTAACGGCCATAGGTTTTCGCAATTTCTTGGTTCAATGGTCGTAATTGCTTTACATCGGTATACCAATCGAATACCCGGTGCCGGATATATGGGTAAATAAGGGCAGTGAATATTTGGCCCAAGCCTCCGGTAATGATAAGCCATTGTGGTACATTGTAGTTCATAATATTATCTTTTTTGTTTTGTTTTTGGCACGAATGGTCAAGTACACGAAGTAGGTGGCGGTCATTAACGGCATTAGGTGATACTGTAAATCCGTAAACTTAAAATACGTTGTAGCCACAACGACACTGATAAAAGAGAACAGCCAATAGAAAAGTAACAGTTTTACAATTTCCTGACTTTTTGTACGGTTGAAAACTTGGAGGGATAGCAGTATTTGTACGAACCCCAAAATAATGTTTATGGTACCGTCCACCATTATCGTAAAGATCACGCATGTAATGTAAAGTAGGGCGTTGCCGTAGTGTATGGTTTTCATGTTTCAGTTATTTTAAACTTTCAGAAAATATTGAAAGTAATATTTAAATTTTTTTATTTTATGAATTTAAATAACGACTTTGTCAACCAATTTTGTTTTTGGTTCACAAGTTTACCCAACATACTATCTGCCGTATGTGCAAGATCATGTAAGGCTTTGGTCTGTTTTATAAATTCTTTGGTTGCGGCCGTGCCATCATCTTTAATACTGCTGACCTCTTCCAAGGTTTTGATTACGGGCTGAATTTCCCTTCTGCTTCTTTCCTGTGCAATGATCTGTGCCAATTCCTGTACATCCTTTTCCGTACTGAAGTACTCCCGTCGCTCTCCGGGAACCAATTCTTTACTGACAATGCCCCAATCGATTAGCTGCCTAACGTTCATGCTGGTATTCCCTCTTGAGATTTTGAGCTCCTCCATAATTTCTTCCGTGGATAGCGGTTTGGTCGACACGAACAGTAACGCCTGTATCTGTGCCATTGCTTTGTTAATGCCCCAAAGTGTACCCAAGCTCCCCCAGGTGCTAATGAATTTTTCTTTTGCTTGTTGCATTTCCATGGTACAAATATATTAATATTTTTAAACTTTCAAAAATTATTGAAAGTTATTTTTTGATGTTGTCATGTAGCCGACTCCCTCCCTAAGCAAAAAAAACGAAGGTTTCCTGAACGTTTTGTACTGCACCAAAAGATAAAGATAGATTGCTGCTGTGTAACCCAAATTACGGTTTGGATGCCGCCCATGATCGGATTTTTACGATGCATTGCGGTTAGCGCAATACTGATTTTAACTACTACATGCCCGCTTTGGGCGCGCAACAATAATTGTCGGAATTTGTAGTTTTCTAAATGTCCCAACACCCTAAAATGTAGGTAAATGCATTTCCCTGAAAAAGGGGTGAAAGGTATGAAGCCCCGTCGTTAGCTTGCGGTGTGTAAAAACGGATAAGATGTCGAACCCCTTTAAGAAGATTGTCAAAAATGCCGAAACTTCCAAAAGCACCATGTACGTGCAGGAAGATCGGACCGTTGCCAAAGTGAGCGTTAAAAGTTGCGATAGCTGTGGTGCACCGCGCCCAAAGAATACAAATTTGGTACGCTGCGACTATTGTCGACAGCCATTTATGAACGATGTTCCTTCAATCAAAAGCGATACCTGATATGAACACGCAAACTGACTTGATCGTCCGTTGGGATACCTTTCTCGAAAAAATAAGCACGCGATTTCAAGAGTCCTTGAAACATGCCGAAACCGCCTGTTCCGAACAGTTGGTGGAAACGGACTATGAATATGAAACGGTGTTTCGATCCTGGCAGGGTATGAAGGCCCAGATATATGAATTGATTCGCAAAATAGATACGGTTTGGGATGGCAAGGTAATGCCCGAGATGCGGGCAATGGGCGATTTTTATACCGATGAGGCCGCAAAAGGATCACAATTGAACGATAGTCTGACCGAAACCCTTTTCGGCTTCGAACGCCAACTTGAAGGAAAACTGTCGCGAGCATATTACGACCACGCCATCCAAAGTGCCGATAAGAAATCGTTATGTACGCAATGCGACGCCAAACTTGCGATACGAAAAGATATTTTTAGGGCACAATACATTAGCTGTCCGTACTGCAACACGGTCAATACCATTGAACCCGACACAAAATTCGTGAAACTGGGCTGGGGCATCATCGATAACATTGCCGCTATGAATTGCCAAAAGGAGTATGCCGCAATGGAAAATGCATTGTCCGCGTTACACGCGCTTCGAAAGTCGGAAAGGGGAGTAGCAGAGTGGGCATCCTACGAAAATGCCTATTTCCGTTATTGGGAAAAGTATTTTCAAGAGCGTATTGTCTTGAATGCGGATGCAAAGGAACGGTACGTGGCCGATATGGAACGCAAGCGAAAAGAATTTGAAAACTATAAGGAAATACAAACAAAATAAGAGCATTATGGAAGCAATCAACGGAGTAACATTTGAAGACTGGGGCGCTGCCTGCGGCAACCTGGCACAAGGCATGTCGGAAGAAGAAGTATGCCAAGTATTGGGCATTGAACTTCCCGTATGGCAAAAGACCAACGAGGCCTGGGGTGGAAAACTGGGCGACCTTGCCGCTGAGGATATGGAAGTGATGACGACCTATAGCGGATTTTTTACAAATCCCAAAGTAGGCAAGTTCGCCGGAGCGGGAGCGCAAACACCATCCTTGGACGAACTTTTGGCCAAGTTTCCCGATTACGATTCCTATTTAAAAGTTTCCATCCACCAGACCGTAGCATCGGAGCACGGGGTAGACCCAACGGCGATTATCGAAAGTTACGGATTGAATCTCCAAAATTGGGGACAGTTGAATATGCATTACTCCGACTGGTATCACGCTTATATACAAAACGGATCCGAAGGCTGGGGCGAACGTCACAATGAAATGGAGGCCTTGCGAAAAAAGTGGGAAACGCTTTTTAGGGAACAATATAAAAATGACGTGGTAGACCTCGGTGGAGATATCGATTTTTAAACAACGCATCAACGTCAATTCAAAAAAATAAGGTATGGATATTAAAAAACAAATGCGTTCGGTAATCCAATGGGAGCATCCCAAGGAATACCAACTTTTTTTCAAGTTTACCGATCAAGGGGACGAACTCAAAAATGCATCCAAACTTATTTTGCAACCGGGGCAAGGCTGTATTTTCACCTACGAAGGAAAAGTAGAAGGTGTTTTCGAAGAAGAGGGGCTTTATGATCTGGCAACGGGGAACAAACCTTTTTTAACTACCATGAGGAAGTTTATGAACGCTTTTGAAAGCGAACACAAAACAGGAATCTGGTTTTATAGAAAGGCCGATATGGTCAACATTCGCTGGGGCACCCGCATTCCTATTACCTATAACGACCCGGTATACGCCTTCCCGGTAAAACTGCGCGCTTACGGGAACTATTCACTACGGATCAGCAGGCCCGAAAACTTTTTTCGCAACATTCTTGCTGGTCAGCAGGACTATTTTGTTGACGAGCTACAGGAAGTCTTTTTATCACGGATTACCCAACCGATATCCAATTATCTGGCCAATGCAAAATTCTCCTACGCCGAAATCGACGCCAATATGGAAAATGTTGCCGGAGAAGCCAAAAACAAGACTATTTCGGTTTTTGAGGAATTGGGCTTTCAGTTATTGGATTTCCGGATCGAGGGGAACTCTTTTGATCAGGAAACCAATGATCGCATCAACGAAATCAGCGACGTGCAGGCAGAGGTACATTCGGCAAATATTGCGGGAGTGGACTTTGCGGAATTGCAGAAATTAAAGGCCATGCGCGATATGGCCAAAAACGAAGGTGCTGCGGGAGCGGGGATGGGAATGTTCGCCGGCATGCAAATGGGAAATACCATGGGACAACCTGCATCGGAAGAAAAAACGGAACCGGCACAACCCGATGTTCGTTCCAAATTAAAAGAGTTAAAAGCACTTTTTGAGGACGACCTGATTTCGGAAGAAGAGTTTCGGGCCAAAAAACAACAACTTTTAGAGCAACTGTAAATCTATGAGACCCTTAACCCTATTTTTACTTTTAATCTGTCAAATACTATTCGCACAAACATCCTTTACGCCAGTAGCAAAAACACAGCTCGATACTTGGCTGACAACGGCCAAGGCAACCTCCGAGGTAAATGCAAACGCTGTTCCCAACCTATATGGGAACCACGGGCTGGCCCTAAAGAATTTGGAGGACTCCAATTCCATTTTCAACTATGGTTTGAGCCTGACCACGGCCCTACAGCCCGGTTTGGCCACGGCGACGGAGAACCCGTTATCCGATGGGGGGCATCAGATCGCCAACGAAGCGGAACAGGCATATTTGGGTGCAATCGCCTTGTTTTCAAAACACGGAAGGGCCAATATTATGTTGGGATTGCTTTACAACCAGTTGGGCAAATACATGCAATCCGAACCTTATTTGGAAGTTGGTCTACAGCTCGAGGAAGGTGGGGAGGACTGGATGGTCGCCGCAAACCAATATCTTTTGGCGGGGGCATATACCTACAATACCGACGAACTAAAATATCAGGATGTCTATAAAAAGTTCAAGCAATATGCTCATACCAGTGGTATTAAAAACGGGCCTTACTATTTGAAGATGGCCGTGCTGTATGTGTCCTATTACGAGAAATAGCAGCTATGGGTTTTCCGTATGACATCCGTCCCTTTTTCATTGTAGTCCTTGGTATGATGCATTTCATGACCAACGGGCAACAATTGCCAACCGGTTTTTATCAGGTAGACGATAGCTACGAAGGAACCCTGGTACGGGAATTGGACAATAAAACGGATTTCTATGTGGTGCCTACTCCCATTTTAACTTTAGGGGATATAGAAGCGGTACAACCACAACCGGACGCTTTCGGAGGTGGTTTCAATTTGGTGTTCGAGTTGAACGATACCGGTACGGAAAAGTTCAAAAATTTTACGCAGGAGAACCATCCGACCGAAGGAGCGCTTTTATTGAACGGTAAATTGGTCAGTAAGGCGATGATAGCCATGCCCATTCCCAATGGAATGTTCAACCTCTCCGGTTTCGATTTGCGAAAAGCCAGTGCGGTGAGCAATAGCATACAAAAACAAATGGGAAAGGTACCGTTGTTCGAGAAAGACGGTTTTTCGGTTTTTACCGATCGTGCCCTGGGGAACGACCGAACGATCTACGATGCCAAATCGGAACACGAAGCCTTTATAAAAAAAGAGGCCGCCCCGGGTTCAGACTGTCCCCTGGAATTTTCTGCCGAGTACCGTCCGTTATCCTTGATCGGGAGCAGCTATAGTTACGAGTTCAGTAGCGTATCGGCTTCGGCCTGTGGGCATGCAGGTGTTTTGGCAGGTGTGAAAACTGTAGCGGTCCATTCCGGAGAAGAGGTTTCCATATTAAAGTATTTTACCGAACAGGCCGTAGTGTCCGCTTTTAAAAAAGATGCTTGGGTAGTACAGCGGGCCAAGGAAAACCATTTGAACGTCAACACCATCACAAGTTTCGCCGATGTACTTGAGTTTTTCGGCCCCGAGCACGGTATTGTATTTAGTCCTTCGGGTTTTTGTATTGTGGCGTACGGGAACAAGATGGCAAAAGTCCGTTTTGTGGGAAGCGAATATCTCGGTTGGAACCATCAAGGGCATTTGCAGCTGGGTTTTGAGTTACAGATCCGGCCGGAAGTACAAAGCGAGTTCGAAGCATCGGATAATTTTTTTCTGGGAAGGTTTCGGAATACTTTGAAAAATTGAACCCTTCCGGAGTTTTTTAGTTCGCCCGAAAAACCAAGATTATATGCCCCGATGAAGACTTTTTTAAGTAGCAATTGGTATTGTAAAAATACAAGACGAGTTCATTAAATGAAGCGCGCAACACGTATCCTATTTTCGATAACCAGCGGAGTGGTGTTGTTCTTGTGTTTGTTGGTCTTTGCAAAGGGGCTACTGGTTTCCATTGCGTTTTACAATTTTAAGGCGTACCTCTTGGTTCCAATAATTATGGTGACCATAGTGTACATTGTACTTGTATTTTTATGGGTCGGTAGATTTCGTAAAAAACGGTTATACCATTTTAACTTGGAAATGGCGCGTATAGAAATTGAATTATTCTTTAGTTGTTCGAGGCAAAAAATCTAGGCATAGCCTTAGCTACGGTTATATTTTTTAACGAAGAACAACTCAAAAAGAAACGATTTATTAGGGCTGTTTCAAAGTTAAAATGGTATTAGTTCTGTTGTGGTCCCTAATTTTTTTTAGCGTAGCGTATACGGCTATTGCTTTTCAGGCCGCAACAGAAGTGCGAAGCGAGTTTGGCGCTACGTGGCTGCCTTCGGAGGTCTTTTGGGAGCTGTTCGTTACCAAGGCAAACGGGCTTTATATATTGTTGTTGGGTATTTTTTTGAGCATCCTGAATTTCAAATGGGTCGCTTCGTCCTTTCCCGACGCCAACTTAAAATAAATACCCAAAGGAACGCTATACAAAACCCCTGAAATAAGGGGTGTCCGGTTTACCTTAATGCAGCAACTTTGCAACAGAAATGGTATAAATGAAGGATATGGACGAAAAGGTCACGACAAACGATGAATTTGAATTGTTGAAAAAAGTTCCCAAAGGAGAATTGACGGTTTTGGTCGAGGGATATCTTGGTTATCTGTCAAAATACAAGTACTTCCGCTTCATCACCATAGGTTTTGTAGCGGTCATTTTAGGCTATAACATTTTTGTAGCGGGAAAACGGTTCCCCTTGGATGAACTCAACACGATCAAGACCATTATGGTTTCGGTTTTGAGTGTTTTTGTAGTAGCGTTGCTTATTTTAGGGGTAGTATTTTTTAAAACGGTACGGAACTTAAAAAAACAGGTCGCCGCCTGTGCCGAAAAAAATAGGTTGGATAAAAAACAATTTCAAAAGCAATTTCACCTGTTCGCCAAAGGGACCATGGGCGGACCGGGATTAAAATAACCCATATGAAGACAACTGCTAAAATAACAGTCATTTTTGGTGTCGGGTTACTGACCGCCTGCAACTTCAATCAATCCGTCGCGAAAGATTTGATGACCGGTTTGGAGACCAGGGGAAATGGACTTTCCGCAAATACGGTTTCCATTACCGATGGGGATGCCGACGTAGCGGACAACACCTTTCTTTACGGTCAAAAAATCTTCACCAATTTTGAGGGAATGGACGGTTTTTTGGTAGAAAACGGGAAGTATTATCCCGAGATGGGGGTAGCCGTGATATCGAAACAGGGCGATACCGTACTAAAAAACGAACACATTCTTGGAGGCAAGGGATTGGATGCCGCCCTAAGGACTTTGACGGGGAACGTAACCTTGGCCACACCGATACAGACGGGAAACAGCTATACGGTTTTGTACACCATCACCGATACCAAGGGAGATGGGGTGTTTACCTCCGAATTTGAACTGGACCTGAAAAAGGACCCCGTTATCAAACGCGAAGAAAAAGGATTGACGGTGAAAGAAGCCTACATATTTGATCAGGACAGCAAGAAAGTACGCGTTAATGGTACCATAGGTTTTGATAACAACGTATTGCTCGATGTACAGGGATTGGAAGGTTACCGTATGGTCGACGGCAAACCGAACCTTGGCATGTCGTTGAACGTAACTGATGAAAAAGGCCGTACCATTTTAAACATGAACGATCTTTTCGAAAATAGGCCGCTAAAGGAGGCTGATATAAAAAGGGGCTTGGGCGCTACCTTAAAAGTGAATAAAGGCGCCACAACGGAAGATGTCGTTTGGACGGTCAAGATTTGGGACAAAAATAGCGATGCCACCGTTCGCTTGACCGCTAAGGTATCCATCGAAAATTGATATGGTATATTGCGCCAAAATGATAAAAAGAGTGTTAAGCCATTTGTTGTTGGCGGCACCCTTGTTATGTTCCGTTTTTGGGATGACCGCCCAAACGGAAACCGGACCACGGTCCATACAGGTTCAGGAGCGGGGCATAACCGCTAAAAGTGTGCATGTTTCCAATGGAGATCGTATACTGCAAAAACCTTATTACCAATATGGGCAACAGCTTTATATCGTTTTTGAGGAACTGGAAGGGCTTGTTCGGGAGAATGATCAAATGCACCCCAATCTTGATATCACCTTGGTATCCAAACAGGGCGATACCCTTTTTTCGGAACAAAATTTATACGGTCCCGATAATAGTGTTGCCGGTATACCGGATACCTCTTTTGAGTTTTCCATACAGCTCAGTAATAGCGTGACTTCCAATGGGGCCTATACCATGTACGGTACCGTAAGAGATACCAAAAGTTCTAACGAAATGGAATTTCTGCTGGATTTTAATGTTGTTCAAAATCCGGATATCACCGCAATACCCGAAGGGTTGAACTATGCCGATGTATTTTTGGAGTCGAACGACCGAAATCGTATCGTAACCAATAATGTCATCTATAAAAATGAAATGGTAAGTCTTAGTTTAAAAGAGGTATCGGGTTACCTTGTAAAAGACGGAAAGGTCAATTTACGTATGGATTATACCGTTACAGAAGCTTCCGGTGCCGTGGTCTTGGAGCGATCGGGATATACCATAAAAAGCGGTGATCCCTCTGAAATGAAGACCGTTCCCGTTGCTTGCAGTTTTAATTTGGGAGAAGCCGACAATCCAAACTTCGATTCACAAGCCTCCTTACGATTGACAGCGGAAATTACGGATATGAATAGCGATGCCAAAGTAAAGGTGTCCACCAAGTTATACGTTATCGAGTAGCTGGCAATACCGAACAAATGGGACCGGAAAAGGAGTCTTGAAATTGGAACGGCCCATAAATGAGAACAATAAACAGTACTATGGATATGAAAAAGATCGAACATTCCCTTTTTAGTTTTGAGGTTCCCGAGGGGTTCGACCAGCAACTGCTTTCGGAAACCATTGCCCTTGTGCGAAGTTCGAACATTCCCCATAAGGTACAGCCACCTTTTGTACGTTGGAATCTTGAAGAACTCGAAGATCTGGACCGCGACGAAACTACCGGGAATACCTTGGCCGAGAAAGTGGTACATTATTATTTGGCAGAGGACAGCCAGGGCGATAGAAGCGAAGTACAAGAGCTATCGGTCAATGGATTTAGAACCCTTAGCCTATCGGCAAAGATCAGTTCCGTGGTACTGGAAAAGGAATACCACCTGCACTACCTATTTGCGGCGGTCCTTTTGAACGAGGTACACTTTATCTCTTTTTTAGGGGTACATGAAATTACCGCGGACGGAACGATGCAGGATTGGATGATGGAAGTGCTACATTCGTTGGAAGTTCTGGGCGATACCCAACTTCGGGCAAAGGCCCTGTCGGATTACGACAAAAGATTGAATCGGTTGTTAGGCGACCGTCCACAGAAAAAAGAAGTACCCAAAGAGGCGGAACGCCCCACCGATATTGCCATACCAAAAAATGGTGCCGAACATTTTTCCGTAGGTGATTTTTCCTTCGAGTTCGTCTCGGAGGCTACCGACATGCATATCACTACCTTTTCTAGGGAACTCTTGATTACCATAAAGGCAAAAACCAAAAAGGTAAAACAAGGCATTGCCGCAAAGGTATTGGACGACTATCCCGGCGATGGTGCAGTGACCATTACCATCCCTGCCGTAGGGATCCACAAGAATGGGGTGCCGACCGGAAGTCTGTTTTTTGAGGACGGCAAAACCAACGCCCCATTGTTTCTGAACGCTAAAATAGAAGGGTTCGATTATCGTATCGATCTTAACGGAACGCTGATTCTAAAGGAAGGCTGGGTGCTATTGGAAGGGGAAATGACCAAAAGCTATCACGATCATAGTTTTCCCATTAAACTGTACAAAAAATTCGATGTGGAGGGGCTGGATTGGAAACACTATCGGTTTACCTCGATAGCGGAAACGCGGGGTGTAAGTAAAGAAGACGTTCGCTTTTTACAGCTCAGAGATCCAAATTTGACCGTTTTTCCCGAGGAAACATTAGAATTTAAGAACCTGGAAGAGCTGATCATTGTCAATAAAATGCAAAATTGGGATGGCGAAAAATCACCTTTTTCGAATATCCCCGAGGATATCGGAAATTTGGACAAGCTCAAAAAACTACAGATCAATGGGGCCGCTATACAAGAATTGCCGGAAGGTATCGGTGCCTTAAAAAACTTGGAGCAGCTATCGATCAACAATTGCCTGTTGCGGACCTTGCCCGATTCAGTTTGGCAGTTACCCAAACTGGCCTATATGTCGTTTTTCAAAAATGATATTGATCGCATACCTGAAAACATCGACCTTCCCTTGCTCGGTAACATCCTTCTTGACCATAATAAGTTAACATCGGTACCCGCTTCCCTAGCACTGCAACCCAAACTAAGACGTGTGAATTTAGAGCACAATCCGCTTGAGACGTTACCGGAAGCATTCAACACCATATCGGAAGTGACCCTTTCCATGGAGGATAAAAAACGGTTGCTCGATTACGAATACAAAGGAGCCGACGGCAAAGGAACCGTAGCCTGGGACGATACCATATACTGGTCCGAAAACGATGCGTCCTTGTTACCACGAATAGATGCCGTATTGGCGGAAAACGACCTAGAGGAATTTAAAGTCGCCCTAAGGACTATCGTGAAAAAAAGTATCGGCTTTAGACATGTTGCCGAAGAAACCTACGAGAAGGTAGGGAACCATCGTTTCGGTGGTATGCCCGATTTGCCCAAAAGTATGCCCTACCCACGTTTTGGTGAAAATTGGAGAGAAGATAAGGATGACTATGTATATGAATTTATAGCACAGATCAATTGTGGGGAAATAGCGCATTTACAGGAATACCTTCCCAGAACGGGGACCTTGTTCTTCTTTTTGGAAACGATACACAGTATTTATGGGGGCAGGAATGCCCCAGCCAGGGTGGTTCATGTTCAAAATAACGATGAATTGGCGTCGGGGAAGCGGTTTCAGTTTACCGAGGACGATTACTCCGAAATGGTCGATGGGGGATACCAAGGGTATACCGTTTCCGCCGAAAAAATGAATAGCGCACCTTCATTTTATGCTAGCCACGTAAACGAACATCTTTTTAGAAGGGGAGCCGAAAAGCTAAAGGAGGACGACGATTTGTTGGAAAGTCTGTACGACACCTTTGAAGCCCCTATAAACGGCAAGGACCAATACGAGTACGAGGTGAACGGGCACGGGTTTACACAACATGAAGCTCCCGAATTACAGGCCTCGTTGGTGCTGAAAGGAAATCCGGAGGATTGGATGGTACTGCTTACGGTAACCTCCGCTGGCGATATGCAATGGAGCGATGCCGGTGACCTCTTTTTTGTAATTCACA
Source organism: Maribacter sp. 2-571 (assembly GCF_050589625.1). Classification (NCBI taxonomy): domain Bacteria; kingdom Pseudomonadati; phylum Bacteroidota; class Flavobacteriia; order Flavobacteriales; family Flavobacteriaceae; genus Maribacter; species Maribacter sp. 2-571. The sequence goes on from NZ_JBNGOP010000013.1 coordinate 69,425, forward strand.
AAAGCGATTTGGCAAAAGGCGACTTTAGCAACATATTTGTAACGGTAGAAAGCAGTTAAACCAAAAAATGATGGTAGAAAAACAAAAACGACATACTCAGATTGTAACTTTATTGGTGATTTTGACCATCATCGGTATCGCCTTGTTGGTCTTGGCAGGAATCGATTATCGGAAAACCAATGCTCGTGAGCACGCGGCTGCTACAGCCAAAAAGGAAGCGATTAAAAGTCTGTATTGGCACGTGAAATTCGAGTACGAACAACTCCAGAACCTGATACCGTGGTGGAACGAAAGTGTTGCCAAACTCACTTTAAACCATACCCGTGATACGGTAGAACACCAGCCATATACGGTAGCGGAGTTCCAACAATACCACCAAGGACTTATCGGTACCATTGAGTCCGTCAAGAAAAATGATATTGGGCTTATCGACCATGAATTGGGCGCGTTGCGGAATATGTTTTCAAAAGAGTATGAGGTGAAGACCTTAATGCCGTTTTTTAAACTTCGGCGAAGATGGTTGGAGAATGAAGGGCAACTCGATCGGTTGTATTACGATATCGTTACCAACACGGAAAGAACCGATTCGGTAGTATTCCGTGGTAGTCGGGGATACCGCATTTTTAAACCCTATTTTGAACAACTGGAGAAGATGGACAGAACGCTGTACGAGCTGATGGCATATAAGTACCAAGAGGCCATACAGTTATTGATGCACACCTATCCCGAATTTGTTCCGGAAGCAAAACGGATACTCTTTGGTAACCAATCCTATGCCGTTGTAACGGCGTATCATGCCTGGAAACAGGACAGTATTGCACCGGGAAACGACATGAAATTCCTTCCGCCCCAAAAGGAGGGCGATACGTTGACCGTCCTAAGCAAGATCTATCGAAACGGAAATAAGGCCCTTGTGGTAGCTTATACCGAAGGTGATATCCATCCCTACACCAATGAACAGCGGATAGCGTTTGTCGATCGTTTGGACACCGCCACCCCAAAACTGAAAAATGAAGAAAAAAGATACTACTGTGTGTGGTCCGAAGACGGGCAATACTATGCCACCGGAACGAACAAAAAGTTATATCCGCATGTGTTGGAAGGAGATGACCGAGAGGTAATGGGATTTTATGATGACGAACTGAAACGGTATTACGTTACGGGGGAGTATGATGCGTTTAAGGCATATTATCCGGGATACCAAAATCAAGGGCCTACCGCTTCCGAGGTCGATAAATGATAGCTAGTTTGCATGGATAAGATCGAAAAAAAGATTATAAAAAATCCGTTGGCAATAAAAAGAATTGAATTGCCGATGTACTACGAAGAGGTACCCAAAACATTGAAAAAATGTAAAAATTTGGAAGTCTTGGACCTCTCTTATTCAGATGTGGAAAAACTACCGAAATTCCTTTTTGAACTACCTAAGTTAAAAGCGCTTCGTATGAACGGTTGTTATATGCCGAACTTACCGGATAATTTGAAGGAACATGCGGTTTTGACGGAGGTAGGGGTGCATGCCAAAAAAGAAAAAGACCTTAGGGCCATTTGGGCGATAGAAAATTTGGAAGTGCTGACCATTACCGGGGAAATAAAGTCCATTCCCGATGCCATCGGAAGCTTAAAACGGCTCCGTAAATTGGTATTGTTTGGGCTTCCCATAAAAGAGCTTCCGTTGGTGCTAACGCAGCTTCCCGAGTTGACTTCATTAGAAGTAAATACGGCATTGGAAAAGTTGGATGTTGAGAAGGCAATAACGGTATTGGTGCAATGCCCTAAACTGACCCATTTGAAAATAGTCACCGAAAAATTAAGGTTAAGCCCTAACATTGCGAAACTCAAAAAGCTTAAAAAGCTGGACGTATCCGGCAACCGACTTACGAAAATTCCAAAACAATTATTTGACTTGACCGGACTCACAACGTTGGACCTGGGGACCAATAGTATCGCAAAAATACCAGAGGGTATCGGAAAATTGAAACAGCTAAAAGTTTTAAAGTTAAATTCCAATTGGGGCAATAGTTTGGATGTGACCCATTTGATGGCGGAAATCCATTTGTTGCAAAATTTACAGGTACTCCACCTGTGGTCGTGTCAAAGCGTAAAATCCATCCCAAATACCATAAACCAATGCGGACGATTACGCGAACTGGATTTGGACAACAACCTGCTAAAAGAGGTGCCCGATACCCTATATGAAATGAACTGGTTGAAAAAATTGCGATTGACCACGAACAGTTTAAACGTAAAAACCCAGAAAAGGTTGGTCGCGGCCCTTCCTAAAACAAAAGTATTGGTGGATGGAGCGTGAAACCTTCGGATTAGGGAATATTTTAAGGAAATAGTGGTTACAAAAAAAACAATATCAAAAGTATGGACACTATCTCAAAAACGGTATAAACCGTACCGATTTGCTTTTAAAATGACCACCGTTAAGTAATGGGCGAACAACAAAAGTATGGGAACAATAAACAAGTGTAACAACATACAAAAATGAACCTTCCCGAACGGTTGCTGCAAAAAATAATACAGGACAATAAAACGCGTACCTTATTAGGGTATTCCAGTTTTGGTGATCTGTTTTTCTCGGAACCCAATGGTTATGGGGGCACATTATTTTCGGTGTTAAAAATAAGCACCCGAAAGGAGGTCCCTGTTTCTCCGGACCATATGGGGCTTTTTCGGTTTGAGGTAATACATGTCACCGACAAAAAATCGGTAATGGGGCATTATATAAAGGCTAGGCTGAACACACCGTTCAAATTGTTGCGATCGCCCGATTTTGCCAAAAAGTACGATGCCATAGCAACGCGGAACGGACTAAGGGAGCGGCTTAAAAATAAGTTGGGAAAATTGGGGCCTAACGAGGTATTTGCACACTCCTTTACCTTCTACAACACTAAGGAACCCATGCATGCTACAGTGCTGCAAAAGGAGGTCTATTGGGAGAAAATACTGGAATACCTTCGCCGATTTCCTAGAGCATACTATAGCGATATTTATGATTTGGCCGGCAAGGATACCTATGGTCCCTTGGTCGAAAAAAAGTATTACGGTCACGGGTTCGACATTCCCGACCAACTTTTCAACTGTATCAACCTAAAAGCATTGGCCATTTGGAACCATACGGCAAAACAATTGGATGATCGATTGCTACAACTCAAAAATTTGAACGCCCTTGCCTTGCGAAATTTGAACGGCCTTCCCCAAAAAACCATGGATCACATTCAGGAGCTGCCCTATTTGGTAGCGCTGGAACTGACCAATACCGATACCATTTCAAGAACGGTATTGCAACGGATTCCTTTAGGTATCGAAAAGCTAAAAAGCCTGAGATACTTCGACTTTAGCGGTCACCCGTTTGAAAACTGGGACCAGGTGGTGCAACTTGTCAATATCAGGCGACTGTCCCTGGTAAATTGCGGACTTACGACCATTGCGGCAAATATCCATCAACTGGAACATTTGGAAGAACTGTATTTGAACGCCAATAAAATCCAAGAACTACCGACCGGCCTAAAACGGCTTAAAAATTTAAAAACTTTGCGTTTGGACGGAAATCCCTTGTCCGAACTACCCGAATGGATCGGAGAAATGGAAAGTCTAGAAGTGTTGGAGCTTGCCCAAACGGGTCTGACCAGTTTGCCCGACACTATAGTCCAATTGAAAAACCTTAAAACACTCAAACTCAAAAAAAATCCTTTTCAACAGCTACCGAAATCCCTGCTCCAATTCCCCAAAAGGGTGGTGGAGATTGAACTTCGGAACGCGGCCTTGTACGATGCAAAAGCAAAGGCCAAAATGGCTACTTACTCGAAAGGCGATTGTGCCTTTGAAGCCGATTTTAATCTGAAACTGATGGTCATCAATGAGCTTATGTATGTTGACGAGGTGCTGCTGCCCAAGTTTGATATTTGGAAATTTGCAAAAAACCATCCCGACCGTAACATCGATATTGAAAAAGAAGGCTATGAACGCATTCCCGAAGCGGAGGCCTATTTCAGAAAATTAAAAATACCGATGGATCTGCTGATCGATATCAAGGAATTGAAATCCGACGGTGGAGATGCTATTTATCGCCAGATCATTCCTTTTTGGGACGGGGAAGACCGTCAGTTCGATGTCGGTTCCATTTCCGATATCAAATACCTGCCTAATTTAAAAGCAACGAACGATATGAATTTCCCCAAACACTTGATCGCCGAATTGCGCAAGCTGAAGATAAAGGTATCCCGTTATTGATAAATAACGGAATCCAGTGAGAGGGAAACATCATGGCAATCGTTTCTTTGTTACGGAAATCGCATGTGTAAGCGGGTCCATGTGAGGGGCCCAAAACCAAAAATCAAAAACGATGGGTTATCAAGTTGAAGCCATATTGACCAAGAGTAGAAAAATAAGCGAGATGAAAACGATAGTGTGGTTTTTGATGGTCAACGTACTCCTTTTTAATTGTAAAGATCAAGAAACGAAAGCATTAACGGGAAACCTATCGGAAGGAGCAAAGGAAGTATCAAAAAATGAGGTAACGGTTGCTGGGGATACCATAAAACGAACGCAATTTGTGCTCCGGAAAGTCACCGGTTGGGATGCCAAAAAACAACAGCTGACCAAATATGTTAGCAACGAAGAATCCGAATTCCTTTCCTTTGTTTGTAATGATCGCTATGGTGTTTTGGAGTATGCAGATGCCACAAAAGAGTGGCCACAAAATGCCTACTACATTTTTGATCGGCCAACGGAATTGACAAATGAGATACAGCTTGATCTTTCCAGTGCGCTGTATGCTATTACCGAAGCACGGTACGAGATGGACATGTCCTACTTCAGTAACCTGGTCGGGCAGTACTTATGTATTGGTGAACGTGCCGATGGTGGAGAACTCGTGACCATTATCGATATTGAGAAAAACGTTTTGATCGCCAAACTTGCGACCACCGCGGAAGGCCTGCTCTCTTTTGACGGTACCGTGGCCACCTTTTGGGAATATTCGGAAAAAGAACTCGATAAAGACACCATTTGCCCCGAACATAGGAACACGGAATTTTATGCCAACTATGTTCCAACGGAGCAAATACGGTTCAATGTAAAAACCGGTAAAAGAACGGAAACCGGTACCTACGGTTGCGGTTTCATGGAATAGGCGTCCTTGGAGTTCATACCAAGTTTATGGCCAAACTTTTAATGGGTAATTTAAAACTAGAAATGGTATAAGTAGGCCTAGAGTACTTTTTGCCTTTGGCTGGGAATAGTTTCTTCCGTACGGTCGGTGCGAAAAATGCATTTCACTGAAAAAAGGGGTATGCAAAAAAAATGGGGAATGGTCCTAAAATTGAATACCGAAATATGAAATGGTATACGTACTGGAGCGTTCCCCACCATTGCGGATAAAAAGTAACGGATTGAAACAGCACTTGAACGTAAAGATCATGCGACGAACGAAAGCCCAACTTATAGGAGTTATCTACAAAGCCTTTGAGGGAGTGACCCTTGAGGAGGGTATTGGTCTTTGGGAAGGTTATGCATTGGACGAGCGTTTGGAAAATACGAAGGAGTATTACCGTCTAAAGGGTAAGGACGAGCGTGAAGACTGGCAAAAAATCCCCATTTTGGACCTATATTATTGCAGTAGTTCCATATCCTTTTTGGATGCCAAGGGCATGCGTTTCCATTTAGGACTTTACCTCCTGTTCGCATTGGAGGTATTTTGGGAAGAGGAGGAAGCTTTGCACGAAAACGAGGACTTCGATCTTTCACCACCGGAAGTGCAGTTCGCATTGACGTATAATTTAGAATCGGATTTTTCCCGTGAGCGATTTTCATTGTTGAACAAGGCGCAAATGAAGAGCGTGGTGTACTTTTTGGAGTATGCTTTGGGAGAACGGAAATCCCATTTTAGAGCACACGGCATCACTCAAAAACCATCCTTCGACAAACGCTATAAGGAGTTGGAAAATGCCATTGCCTTCTGGAAAGTGAAGGCGTTGGTAGGATAAAATAGGAATACCATTTTAACTTTGAAATGGTATCAATAGAAATTGAATTATTTTTTAGGTATTCAAGGCGAAAAACCTAAGTATAGCCATAGCTACGGTTAGATCCCTAGTCAAGCTGGGGACAGGCTTTTTAACGAAGAATAACGAAAAAAACCATTTATTAGTGCTATTTCAAAATTAAACTGGTAGAACCTTATGATTGCAAAAGAACAAGTAACGGCCCTCCTCAAAAACAAAAGGAAGCTAGATTTCAAAAAAGAAACCTTTTCCAGTTTTTCAAAACCCTATCAAATTTTGGGGAAACTCGTTGTGGCCCATCTTCCGGAGTATCGGGATACAAAGCCGATATTGACGTACTACAAGGAGGCCTTCGGTAAGGATTTAAAAACCAATCCGTGGGACGGTAAGGAGGGACTTCGGTTGGCGCAACTGATCTACGGGGATTTGCGCGCACCCTATATTTCAAAAATTTGGGCGTTGTTCATGCAGCTGCCCTATCAATCGGGCTATAATAGACGACCGTTCCGTATGACGGCCAACACCAAGCACATCAATTTGGTATTAAAGCAACTACGTGTCCTTTGCAACACCAGTTGTTACGGTTTTGCCGATTGCTCCTTTACCGAACAGGCGCAGCTTTCAGGGTACTATCAAAACATGGGCAACGCCTATCTTTTTGGCGTGGTGCTGTCGGAGGGAAACCAAGAACTGTTAGGGGCCGTTACCGATATTGTCAATGGCGAGGATGAGGTAGGGGTCGTCTCCAGGGACATTATAAAGGCCCTGTTGCTGACCGATAAAAAAGAAAACTGGCAGCTGGTAGAAAAGTTATTGTTGGCCGCCCAGCGGCAGGAGGGGCTGCGGCAGACCATTTTGGAATCTTTGGATGAGACCAGCATTGGTGCCCTGCGGTATTTGATCGATACGGTGCTCGAACACGACCTGTCCCGTTTTAGCAGTGTGGTAAGGGCCGTGGATACTTGGTTCGGTTTTGGATGGGACGCACCAAAAAAAGCGACCATCAAAAGAACATTGGAACTCGCCGTAACCTTTATGGACGCACCGGAAAAGGTAGACGAAACCCTTAAGGGGAAAGACCATTTGGCAAGTTATGTGGCGTTATGGGCGATAGGCATAAAGGATGTGACTCTAGCAAATACCAAAGCCTTTGAGCTAGTGTTCGATAACGATACGCCCAAAACGAAAAAGCTTTTGGCACTTTTCTTTGTTTACGAGACCGTGCGGACCAAACATGAACTCACCCCCTATATGTTGGAACATTGGGGCAAGGATGTGGAGCTGGATTACTGGATGTTGCGCAATGCGCCCGCCTTGGATTGGACCAGCGATTTCTTTTTGAAGGTAAAGGAAACCGCGGATGCATTACCAACGGAGGGCAAGCGTTTTGGCGGTACCGTTTTTGAATGGAAGCAGTACGACATTACCCCTTTCTATTTTTATGACTATCTGATCCGTTATGCCAAAGAAGAACAAATGATACTATTGGCACAAGATTTGGCCAAGCTGCCGAACCATGCACGGGAAGCGTTCATCAGAAAAATATTTCCCAAGCATTATACCTATTCGTTGAACAGTGGCCGTTATCAAAACAAAAAACAGGAATCGCCCCGATTGACCTTGGAAAAAGATGCTTGGCAACGCGTTTTGTTACGGCAAGCGGCCACGGACCGGAACCTTTCCGTAATGGCGACCGGTTTAAAAGGGTTCGGTCATATGGATCTGGAAAAGGAGGAGTTGGAAATTTTGGAGGGACTGCTCTCCCGAAAAGGGAAAGACCTTCGAAAGCATACCATACAATTGTTGGTAAAACAACCCGAGGAGAAGTTGAAGGCGAGCACCTTAAATTTGGTAGCCTCCAACAAAGTGGAGCAACGATTGGCGGGACTCGAAATTTTGACGGTACTCGATGGGGAAAATAAGTACCCCGAGTTTGTGGCGACCCAGGTGGAAGCCTATCAACAACGAAAAAGTCTCGGTAAAAACGAATCGGTCTTTTTGGCCAAATTTTCAAAAGCACCTACCAGCGATTATACCTTTTCCAACGGTTTTGGGGTGATCGACTATTCCAAGATCACACCTTTGATTACGCCACAAGCCAAGTTCAAAGAGAAAAAAGGACTGTTAGGGTTCATGAAGCCGGAATCAAAATTCCGTATCAAGGGAATAGTGGACGAGAAAAAGACCGTCACCGAAATCAACAAATTGATTGCCCTTTTCGAAGAAAATCGAAATTACGAATACCGGTACGAGGGCTACCAAGGCGCCGTAGAAACCGCCTTGCTGGGCAATGTGTTTCGTGCCAAGTCCCGTGATCGAAAGGATTTTAGCGCGAAGGAGTATCTAAACGACCTGCCGTTGGCCGATGTTTGGAAAAAATGGTACGCCCAAAGCAAACTGAACGATTTTGAGGTATTCTACGCCCTGTTTTTTTTGAACGCCTACCGTGATCCTTTTGCCCGTTACAGCGAAATGACCGATTTTATCAAGTCCTACTACCTGGATTTGGATGGCTTACAGATCGATAGTACCGGAAATTACAACAGCATCAACCGAAAGGTCGGTGCAATTTTGGCCGCCCTGAACAATGTGCACCGCGACATGATGACATTGATCCATTTTAAGCTGGATATTCTGGAGGATATGATTGCCAATTGCCCGGAAACATTTAAGGGCAGACATTTAAAAACACCAAAGTACCACTACCAACAAGGGCTGATATGGACGCAAATGATACTGGAGGCCGGTTTCTGGATCGCGGACCATGAAATTGATATGCTGGCCGAAAAAAACAGCGATATCCTAAAGCGATATTATGATCTTCAGCAGTATCTTTTTGTCCAGCGGCTCGGATTTCCAAAAAAAGTTACCGATGTAAAAGCGGTGACCCAAGCAAAAATAGAAGACCGGCAGCTAAAGCCTCCACAGCTGCATATACTGCTGACCCTTTTTCAAAAAGGGCTATTACCGGAGGAGAACCTGCTTTTTCAGGCATTTTACCATCCCGATCTATTGCGGTTGCTCGATGGGGGCATTAGTTACAACACCAGACGCTATAAGGAGTATGACATAAGGGCCACCGGTATGTCGCCGTTAAAGACCAATATGCTCAAGGTAGAGGTAGAACGGGGCGACCTGCCTACCGAAGCTTCCGAGTACATTGGTAGTTTTGTAAACGTACAAGGGGTACGCTATGTATTTGAAGTATTGGAACGCTTGGGCAAGGAGAACCTGGATCGCGGATACAGCTACGACCGATATAGTAAAAAAGCCAATTTCAGTACGATTTTGAGCATCAGCGAACCCTCCGAAACGGATACCTACGAAGTGTTTGCGGAAGGGGTCAAAAGTGCCAAGATCACGAAAAAAAGACTCATGGAGTTGGCTTGTTATGCGACGCAATGGGCCGAATGGATCGGCCGTTATCTTAAAATTGACGATTTGGAGCACGCCGTATGGTGGTTTCATGCCCATGCCGCCGATCATTATATGAGCGCACAAAAAGAAACGACCATCGCAAGATATTCCAATATCGAAAAAAACGACTTCGCCAAGGGCGCCATCGATATCGATTGGTTCAACCGGGTGTATGCCAGTTTGGGAAAAAGCAATTGGAAGCTATTGCACGATGCCGCCAAATACATTTCACAGGGCAATGGCCACCGCCGCGTAAAACTGTATTCCGGTGTAATGCTGGGAGAAGTGAAAATTACCGCCACGCTTAAAAAAATAAACGAAAAACGGGACAAGGATTATTTACGCGCCTTGGGACTAATACCCTTGAGCAAGACGAATGCGGAAAAGGACCTTTTGAACCGTTATAACCTTATTCAAAACTATATTAAGGAAAGCAAACAGTTCGGGGCGCAACGACAAGAGAGCGAGCGAAACGCCGCCGAAATCGCCTTGGACAACCTTTCCAGGAATGCCGGTTTTGAGGACCGTATTCGTTTCGGTTGGGCAATGGAGGGCAAGGCCACCGAAAAAATTATGGAAAACGATACCGTCACCTTCGACGATGTTACCGTAAAACTGGTGGTTGACGATATGGGCAAGGCCGAGATCAAGGTGTTTAAAGGAGAGAAAACACAAAAGACCATTCCTGCCAAGTACAAAAAGGATAAAAAGATCGCACTTTTAAAAGAAGGTAAAAGTTATTTGGCCAAACAGTATTCCCGTACCCGAAATTCCTTAGCGCATGCGATGGTCCGAGAAGATGTCTTCCGACCTGAGGAACTTGAAAAGATTATGCGCCATCCGGTAGTAAAGGCCATGCTGGGGAAACTGGTGCTCTTTAACCCCGGGACCAAAGCGTCCGGATTTTATCGGGAAGGCCATTTGGTCGATGCCGATGGCGTACAACATTCCCTAAAATCTTCGGACGGTCTGGTTATCGCCCATGCTTCACATTTGTACGATGCCGTACAATGGGATCTGTATCAAAAGTACCTTTTCGAAAACCGCATCGTACAACCCTTTAAACAAGTGTTTCGTGAGCTCTATGTGATTACCGACGATGAACGCGAGCGTAGTTTTCGTTCCGAAAGATACCAAGGGCATCAGATACAGCCCAAAAAAACAGTAGCCTTGTTGCGTAGTAGAGGGTGGACGGTTAACCGCGACGAGGGACTTCAAAAAGTATTTCACAGGCATGGTTTTATGGCCACCATGTATGCCATGGCCGATTGGTTCTCACCGGCCGATGTGGAAGCGCCGACCTTGGAATATGTCTGTTTCCATTCCCTAAAGGATTACAAGCCACTTCCAATGGCGGAAATACCTCCGGTAGTGTTCAGCGAGGTCATGCGCGACGTAGACCTAGTGGTTAGTGTGGCCCATGTAGGGGGCGTCGATCCCGAAGCGAGCCATAGTACCATGGAAATGCGGGGCGTGTTGGCCAGGGAATCCGCCCGTTTGTTCAAGCTCGACAATGTAACGGTAAAGCAAAGACACCTTGTCATCACCGGAAAACTGGGGGAATACAACATTCACCTAGGAAGTGCCAACGTGAGTATGCGGGGCTTGGCCCTAAATATTGTTCCGGTACATAGTCAGCATCGGGGCCGTATGTTCCTTCCCTTCGTAGATGACGACCCCAAAACGGCCGAATTGATCTCAAAAATGAAATTATTGGCCGAAGACCATAAAATTCAGGATCCAACCGTTTTAGGGCAAATCCATAAACAGTAATACGATGACAAAGGCGTTGAACGGCTATTACGAACAGATCGACCCAGTAGGTTTTTACGAATATTTTAATTTCGGTGAAAAACCAACCCACTTTAAAAACGCTTTATGGCGAATAAACCGATCGATAAAAAGAAATGATGGGCGTTTTTTGACCTATCCAAGTCTTTTGAAAATGATGAGCGTTAAATGTGGTCGACCTGAAGTAAAAAGACATTTTTGTTTGGGAGTTCAATACACCTCTTAAAAACACAATTTACATTGAACCAACTATGAACGAATTGACTATAGGCTTCAAACGTCTCGGAAAAAGAAAGATAAAACAACTTCATATCACCTTTGCCGTTAAACCGGAAACCCTTAAAGCGTTGGTGATGGCCTGTGTACGCCATGAAGTAAAAAAGTATAATGAAAAACGGGAAGGTGTTTCCATACTTCCCTTTTTAGGTCCGGCCGAAATTGAAGCGCAAGGACAAACGGGAAAGATCGCTTTTGGCGATAGCCCGAACAACACCTTGGCGGTGGAAAAAGAAGCGATGGAAAATGCGTTGATCGCTTTTAAAGATGGACTCTATCTAGTTTTTATCGATGATGAGGAAATCACCGACCTGGATGCGCCCATACAGTTGTCGGAACAGAGTGTCGTAAGTTTTATCCGGATGACTTTTTTATCCGGGACGTACTGGTAGTTACAAGAATACGTTGGAGCAAAAACAACAAAAATGAAGAAAGAAATAGAAATCATGTTACTTTCCAGGGGAAAGCGACCGTTGACCAGAAAAGATCTTAAGGGGTTTTCCAGGGAATACCGCTTGTTGGGCAGGATGTTGTTTTTCGATTTGCCCGAAAACCTAAAAAAACGGTCCAATGTTGAGGTGTATCAAGAACTCTTCGGGGATGATCTACGCCACGATCCCTGGTCGGGCGAAGAAGGACAAAAGCTGGGTACTTTGGTCTATGGCGCCGTGCGCATGCCCTACATCCAAAAACTTTGGAACGACCTAGATGATGAAATTTATCAAAGAAACGAATACAACAAGCCCTTTAGGAGTGCCGTTACTACGGGACATCTGGACTATAAGCTAACCATTTTTCGCCTTTTGGCCATGTCGTATTCCAAGGGGTTTTCCGATATGTCCATGAAGGAACAGGCACAACTGTGCGGTTACACCAACGATGTGGTCATGGGTTATTTCTTTGGAACCGTACTACAACAGGGCCATACCGAATTGCAGGAAACCTTGGTCAACATCGTAAAAGGATCGGATCCGCTAGGCAAAACGGCACAACAGCACCTAAGGGGATTCTTGCGAAGCGGAAACGTAACAAATTGGGAATTGGTAAAAGAGCTGTTGCTAGTAGGAGCAGAAAAAGATCCGGTGCATCAGATTGTTTTGAAGGAGTTGGAACGTTCGCCGATTATGGTACTCGAATATTTTATCGAAGCCATTATCGACCACCGACTGACCGAGCGGCCATCAGTGGTGAAAACGGTCGATTCCTGGTTTGGTTTCGATAAGGGAACGTCCAAAAGAGAGACTGTCGACGCTTTTTTAAACCATGCTTCCGAGTTCCTGAAGCATACCGACAAAAGGGACGCTGCCCTATGGCAAGATGATGATATGGCGGCCTATGTGGCCCTATGGGTCATGGCCGTCAATGATGTGGGCTTGGCACACCAAAACGTGCTTAAAATGGTGTCCGATGCTACCCTTTCAAAATCAAGGAAACGGTTGGCTCTTTCCTTTGCCTCCAATACCGAGGTGAAAATGGACGGGTTGGTCCCTTATTTGGAAAAGAACTGGGGCGAGGATGTGGAATTGGATTATTGGATACTTAAAAATGCGGCCTTCGTTCCCTTGCCCGATGGACTATTGCTACGGATAAAAGAAACGGCGGATGCCTTACTTCAAGAAAATCGGGAACCCGTGGATACAAAAGTTCCCATTGCGGCCTCCTTTTACGAATATCTGATTGCTGCCGCAGCGGGGGAACAGTTCCTGTTGGTAGCGAACGATTTGGCTTTGATTCCGCCGGAACAACGAAGTTTTATGATGAAACGCCTGTTTCCCGACTTCTACAGTAGCACGTGGGCCGTACCGGAAGGATATCGATTTCTTAGCCAACATAATAGGCATAAGGGGTTGCACCTTGATGAAAACAAATGGCAGCGTTCGGTTTTGCACCGGGCGCTGGCGGACACGGAAGAAGATGTAGTGGCTACGGCCTTGCTCGCTTTGTTCCATTCCGACTTGAATGGGGAGGATACCGACGTATTGGCCCGTTTGTTGGAAAGTAACGATGCCGAAATAAGGCTGTTCGCCCTTACCATCATTCTAAAACAGGACGATGGTACGTTGACGGGCATGTTGGAAAAAGACCTCTATAGTACTATACCGGCGCGACGGTTGGGTGCATTGGAGCTATTGGGCATTTTAAAGCAAAAGGAACGTTGCCTTGAATTTGTGGATAGGGAAGCCAATGCCTACTTAAAGCGGAAAAAAATACCGGTGGACGAAATCCTTTTGATGGACAGTGTACTCGACAGTACCGATGATGAGAGCGCCCCATATTTGGAACTGGACGAACAAGAGCTACAAAAAGTAATGGATCTGTTTACCCGAAGGGGTAATACATTGTATCAATTGGCCATGTTGTCCCTTTTAAAGCAGTCCGAAAGCAATCTGGGGAAAGCGCTCCGGTTTCTAATGCGATCTAAAAACAAGGACCAACGGATCGCCGGATTGGGATTGGCCGACCAATTGGTAAAACAAAACAAATGCGCGGCCGTTATAAAAGAGGAAATAACGCGGTTCCGAAAACGAAAGACAATGACCATGAACGAAAAAGTGGTGTTGACCAAGTTTCCGAAGTAACGGACATTTCCCTGTTTTAGGGGATACTGGCATATACGAGCTGCGTTACCTTTGAACGAGACCAATGGCATTGATGTGTTCGTACAATGAAAAAAATGTTCCTTAAAAAGCCGCTTTCAAAATTACTGCTCTTGACCATGATCCTTTTGGTACTATGGGTGGTGTTGTTTGCAGACGTCACCTTACAGACACAGCTCGTCGCTGGTTTCGGGTATCTGGTTGGTCAAGTCATTATCGTCAGCTGTTCCGCCTTGGTAGTGATCTGGTTCGATAAACGTAAAAAAGGGTAGTCCTTACATCGGTTAAAAATCCTGAAAGTTGTTCCATGTTAAAAATACCCGTAATGCAGGGAATCATAGACCGTAGGATCCTTATCAATTATACTGTGGATAAGGAAGTCTTGGAAACCTATTTGCCCGAGCCCTTTGTTCCAAAACTGGTCGGGGGTAAGGGTATCGCCGGTATTTGTTTGATCCGGTTAAAAGGAATACGGCCCAAGGGATTACCGGAGCAACTCGGGATAGCATCGGAAAATGGTGCCCATAGGATTGCCGTGGAGTGGACGGAGAATGGCAAACGTAGGGAAGGGGTCTACATCCCTAGAAGGGATACTTCCTCAAAACTGAACGCTTGGGCAGGGGGCTCTCTTTTTCCGGGAGTACATCATTTGGCTGATTTCTCGGTATCTGAAAAAGACGGGAAGTATGAAGTCGCTTTTAAGAGCGATGACGAAACTTCGTTATCCATAAAGGCCAAGGAGACCAACTACTGGAATACCCAAAGTGTTTTTGAAAATTTGGAATGCCTTTCCGATTTTTTTGAGAACGGTTCCGTTGGATATTCACCGAACAAGGACCACTTTGATGGTCTGGAGTTAAAGGCCCATAACTGGAAGGTGTCGCTTTTGGAAGTAACAGCGGTGTATTCCAGTTTTTTTGAGGACCAAGCTATCTTTCCAAAAGGTTCCGTAACCTTTGACAACGCCCTATTGATGAAGGACATTGACCATGAATGGATCGGTTTGGGCAAAAAATACCAATAGCACATGACGGGGCTGTAATGTGGTATAAAACCGTTTGTAAATGTTTTTGAAACCAAGTGAACAAATCCTATTACGATGAAAAACCTGAAAACACCACTAGGTATTATAGGATTGTGCTACTTCATCTTTGGGCTGGTAATGACTATCGGGATGTTTTTAGGACAATGGTATCCTTACCTTATCGTATTTCTATGCCATCGGCATCGGTCTCCTCTTTTTGGTAGGCAACGGTTTCACACAATGGCTACCGTATGCTACTTTTTGGCAGTTCCTCATAGGGGTCTCACCGATTATGGCATTCTGCGGCTATCTGTACATAAACGAACCATCGGAGGATGTTTTTATCGTTCCACAGGATTATCGGGGAAACATAACGGTCATTTATGGGCAAAAAGAAGGAGCTGAAAAAGAATTTGAAGGGAGCAAACGCATCTACCGGATACCTAAGGGCGGTGTTTTAAAAACGCAATTTCGGGTAAAGGGGAATGCCACCAGTTTGGGAACCTATTATTATGAGGATGACGAAAAAAGACGTACACCTTTGAAAACGTATACCAGTACGGGACCCCTTCCCGATAGCACTGCAATCTATGTGCATCGGATGATTACGGGAATCAGCACCGACGCCACTGGGTATACCTACCGTTTTCATAAGGCCTTTGTAGGTCGGCAAAATGAAGTCCCGTAAGATGGGCGCCACGAAATGTTCCCTTTGGAATACCGCCTTTTGGCTACGGAAGAACCCTGTTTTTGGGGATGTTCCAAGACAGTGCAACCATTATTTTTGAAGTATGGTTAAGTTGAAACAACTAGTGTTTTTTGCAAAGAAGTTTCTTTTTATAGGTGTAACGGTATGTCTGCTCGGTTCGTGCAAAACGGCAAAGGAGACGGTAGTTGCCAATCCCGAAAAACCGGATGTGCTACTTTTTACAAGGGGAACGGCAATTTTTGAAACTGTGGAAGAATCGGAAGTTGTTTATACGTTGGAGAACATCGATACCACTACTACCATAGGATTATACCAGTACGATGACCTATTGGAAGTAAAAGAGAACATGTTGCTTTTTGCCGCAGATCAGTTCGATGCGCTGTTGAACCAGTATCCTAACTCCGAATTCTATCACAAATCGCTGTACAATCTGATTCTTATTCATCGCATGATGGCCGATGAACGAGGCGAACGATACTATCTTGATTTGATGTTGAAAAGCAATGCGAACGATAGGGAAGCGAGCGGAAAAACAGGATTGATGGCAAGCCCTTATGCCAATTTTAAGAATGAGGCCAGTAATCGACTTGTCGACATCTTCATTGGCAAGGGAAATTTTGAAAAAGCATTGGAGTACAAACAATTGAACGAGAAGTACTCTTACGAACATTTCTGTGGAAACGCTTATGCAGCGGCCGATCTAAGAAGTGTAACACAATACGCAAAAATTTACTACGGTTTGGGGGAAACAAAAAAGGCGGAACGTCTTTTACTTTCCAATCTTTTTAACAACACGCTCTCCGATAATTCAGAGGTAGTACGCTTGGCCTTGGAACTGCTCAAAAAGGAGTATGATATGGCTTTTTTAAAAACAAGCTTCCATACGGCTATGAACAATGGCTATACGAAGAGGACAACTGATGGGCGTCATGATGATTATTACATCAAGTATCTCAATATTGAAATTCATGTTCCGTTTTGGAACGAAAAAGCCGTGAGCGATGATGAATCTATAAAAGCGGAACTCAAAAATATGTTAGAAAAGTCAACGTTTTATGCCCTGCTGCAAGAACAGTAAGTGTTGTTTAATTGTAGTTACTATAGCGCATTAAAACCAGCTGTTGTCGGACCTATCGTAAATGTAATATGATCAAGTACGTTCTAATACCATATATCGCTTTGGGCCTAGTATTGTCACTGACAATAGGGGTCGAGTATACCTGTGTGGGAGATGAGCTATTGCCCAAGTACTACGGTAGCCCGTTTGTGTTCAAACAAAAGTCATTGGTCACTTCTATGGAATACTACTATAGCGTTTCGGGAATTGTTCTGAACGTATTGGTATGGAGCATTCCCCTGTTTGCAATACACCGTTATATCCAACATCTTAATGCAAAAAAAGCATGGTGGATCGGTTATCGTATCGTTGTGGTACTGCTGCTGGCCTTTACGACCCTGAACATTATGATAACTTCGGTAGTTGTTGGCCCCGGTTTTCAAAAAGGATGGAATTATTGGTATATCGATATGGAAGAAAACGCCAAAGCCTATCAAATGCAATGCGAGGGCGAGTGGTCGTTTTTTGTGGAATAGTAGAATAATCCGCGAATCTGGTTTTATCATTTTATTGACCGTCCAAGATACTATCGGAACATCCATCTTTAAAAATGCCTTGGAAAACACCATAGTTCCGATGGTTTGAATCCAAATTAGGTCTTCGCAATGGCAATTTAGGACCAAAAAAAGCCGTTCTAATTGTTAGTGCCAATTCAAAGTTAAAACGACTCAGGACATTGGTTTACCAGACGTTTGTCAAAACCCGGTGCCCATCACAATAGAAAAGTATGTTGTTCAAAAAGAAACCGAAACTGCCGATAACGGCAGAAGATCAGATTTGGGTGGAAGAATCCCTCTCTTTTTTAAAAGAGCGCTTGGGCGAAACATCCCTTTTGGAAATACCGACCGTAGTGCTTTCCGCCGACTTTTTCCCTAGGGAATTTGACGGTACGGAAGCCGATGCGCAGCATATTCTTCAACAGTGTATGGCATTGATGGACATTCCGGAAGGAAAAGTACTTTTGGAATACTACTCCGAAGAAAATAGGTATTTGGACGATGGTACCCTTTTGAGCTCGTCGGCCGATATTTTTGGGAAGTCCGCCGGAGCTGCGGGCACCTATCAAAAACAAAAGGGGAAGGCCATTATCCGTATCGAACGGGGACAATTGAAACATACGGAAACGCTTGTTGCCACCATTGCCCATGAACTGTCCCATGAAAAACTGCTGGGAGAAGGTCGCATTATCCAGAACGACGAGTACCTGACGGACCTTACGGCCATTGTCTACGGGTTTGGGATTTTTATTGCAAATGCCAAATTTCAGTTTTCGGCCGGTGGGGATAATGGTTTTGGGTGGCAAATGAAAAGTCAGGGCTATTTGCCGGAACAGATCAGCGCTTACGCCATGGCAAGCTTATCCCTTAAAAAAAAGGAACAGGAGCACCCTTACCTAAACCAATTGGGTAAGTCGGTTCGCAACTATTTTGAGCAAAGCTTAGCTTTTCTGCAATCCAGGGAGAACGAAAAAGACCCTTCGTTATTTTGGCAACGGTCCCAACAAACTGTGGCGGAACAAACCTTGGAGCGTATCGGTGAAACGAAGGAAGTAGCGCAAAAGGAAGTTTCCAAAGAAACGCGGGAACGGCTACAAAAGGAATTGGCCAGGGCATGCCTGGAGGTAGATCTCGATACCGCGGGAACATTATTGGCCCAAGGCGTTGATCCGAACTATGTGGGGTTGGGCGGATCGCCATTGTCCATGGCCGTAATGCGAAACAGCATAACGCTTATCGAATTGTTACTGCGGTACGGCGCCGACCTAAATTTTTCGGATTCCGATAGCATGATGGACAAGTTCCCCTTAATGGTCGCCTGCAAGGACTCGAACCATGCGATGATGCAGTATTTGATCGATTTGGGTGCCTTGGTAAACGTTGTGAGCGGAAATGGCGAAAGTGTACTGCAAGTTGCGGTCAATACCGGAAATACCGAAACGGTCGATTTTTTGCTCGAACGAGGTGCCCATATCGAAATTCGATCGGGCAGTTGGATGGGCCGTGGGGAAACCCCTATCTGTGCCGCAGTTTGGAACAACGATACGGAAATGGTCTCCTTTTTAGCAAAAAAAGGCGCAAAGACAAAACCGATACGAAAGTTAAAACGACATGAGATGCACCCTAAAATGGTGAAATTTTTGAAGTCGCGAAAATACCTCTGATACTATGGAACATGTAAAAGTTTTAGATCGGTCCGTACCGATTACGGCCGTTGGTTACGACTTGGTGGTGGCCCCTTGCAACCAGACCTTGGCCGTTTCGGGTATCCATTCCGCGATACCTATGGTCATCTCGGAACACCGATACCTGCTGGGACAGCAAGGAAAGATCAGGGATGAAAATCCGATAATACGATCGGGCGACACCTTTGTCGTTGCCAATGAACGGCCACAGCTGCCAGATCTGCTTTATGCGGTATTGGCCATGGCGTCGGAAGTGGAGCCCGAGAAACAGCTCGAACGTTTCTATACCAATCTTTTGGAGAAAGCCGTTATGTTGGGGGCAAAAACGATCGGCATCCCTAGTTTGAGTACGGGCATTTTTGGATATCCAGAACGGCTGGTGGTCGATGTCGGGAAGCTAACCTTCTTAAAATTCAAACAGTTCGATCGCATCGGTATGCACTGTTATAACGATAGCTATTACAAACTGTTTTCGGAACAAACCGAGGTACAATAAAGGGGGAGGTGGCAGGAACGAAACAGGAGGATGTTGGAATGTTATAGGTACAACGGAAAAGAAAGTACCGTTAGCCCAAAAAGTCTAAATAAGTTCATTGATAGATACCATGGAACAAATAAAAATTTTAGTATTCGCATTGGTTTCGTTCCTCTCACAGGAGGACCATCCGATTGGCGCAAAATCGGCCGAAATCTATGTAAATAGGCAAACAAAACAGATTCGTTTGTGCCAGTACGACCTGTATAGTCTGGAACAGTATCGGGACCGGGCCAAAACCGCCTTGGATATCCTCATGCGCACCACACAATTGGTACCCCAATTGTCCCCGATACGAATGACCTCTAAAACGTTTTATGAAGATGATGGTAAGTTGAACGCCATTCTGTACCTCGATTATAAGAACGAGAGGGATTTGCGCAACATTTCAATATATGCCGATTCCATAGGAAATTGGAGTTATCCGCACTTGGAGGAGTATGGGTATTCGCTTAAAACAGGTAGCCCGGATGAGCGGTACGTTCGGTTCTCCCCCGAGGAAGACCTCCATTTTACCATGGAACGAAAAGAATACCTTTTTGATGGAATGTATAGTTTATTGGAAGCGTACGAGCAACTACGGGCCGCTAGGTTTATCCCCATGCAAGAACGGTTTTCGGCAAAGGATTTTAAAAGAATACGAAATTTTATCTTTAAAAATGGGGACAGAAAAACGTTTCGAAATTTCGATAACCACAATCCCCATTATCGTTTTAATGGTTTTGATGTGTATTTGGGTACCGGTGATCAGCGGGGCTTACTTTTGGAGGATGAAGTACAGAAGAAAGCGTATATCGAATTGATCATACGGGCCGATCAAAACCACACGCTTTACCTTGGCTCCAAAGAAAGGGCGAATAGCGGTAACGGGCTGTCGTTAGCGGAAGGGAATGTATACTGGCACAATAGCAACGGTGGCAACGAAGCGCATTTGATCGCTATTTTGAAGGAGATAAAGACCCAGATGGACAAGTAAGGGGAAATGAAAAAAACACTGCTCATAGTCTCCGTGGTCGTAGTCCTCCTTTTTGTCATGGTAAAGGCCTGCATTTCCAGTATTAAAGAAGGTGTGTCCGACACCTTTAATAATAGTGGTAGTTCCAAAACGGAAAAGGCGTTCTTCAAAAATCTTGATCTGTCCGATGGAAGTTATGCCTTCCTTGTCGATAAGGACGGACCGCCGGTGTTGATAGACGATCCCCAAATATTATCGGACAATTTAGATAAGATAAAGACCGATGTCAGTTGGCTGAGTTACTTGCCCGGAGAGGGGGGCGGTGCTAACGGAATAAGGGTTTTTAAGGATAATAGGTTGGTGCATGCCAGGTTGGCGAGAAGTTTCAAAACATTCCAGGTCGGAAATTTGCGGGAATATGGACGCCCGGTAACGCTGAAATCCATTTATGTGCCGAAGGCCCGTTACCTCCAACAAAAAGATTCCTTGGAGAAGAGGTCCGATGTTTTCATCTCCCGGGCCACCGAAGTACCAAAGGATGCCTATGACTATCGGTTTACGCTATATTGTCCGCCGATTTTAGTTTCGGAAAAAGACACCGTTTTTGATGCTTGGGCATATGGGCAAGCCTTTGCGCAAAGGATCGCCGATGGGCTTTCCAACCTTGAAAGGCATGGTATGGGTACCAATGCCGCCAACAGCACACAACCCGAACCCTTGTTGGTGCTGAAAAGAGATGGGGCTACCCACTACCTCCGAAATGCGGAAACCAATAATACACTTCCCTTACGTGGCTATGTGTTGCATGGGTCCCAACTGGTATTTCGGTGCAACATGTCTTTTTATAATAAGATACGCTCCCATAACTTTACGCCCTATTTTCAACGGGAAGGGTTGTCCGAGGAAGAAATCAAGGATTTGATTCGGGAAAAAATAGGTCCCGACAATGCGTTCATCACCTTGGACGCTGTATATGCCTCCATGTTTTCGGAGCGCTTTAAGGTCGGAAAAGCACTGCAGAATAAATACGATCTCCAGTATTTTGAGCTTTTAGGGGCCAAACAAAAGGAGTAGGGAAATTTAGCTGTATTCCGTGATGGGAAACGCTCCGTTCATTGGTAATTTTGTTCCTAAGAAGTGTAAACGGTAACGCCTACCATTTGGACTTTGAAAGAGCTGAAAAAGAAACGATTTATGAGTGCGATTTCAAAGGTATGCCATTTTTATTTAGGTAATTTTAAGGTAAAAATGGTATTAAAAAAGCGTTAGTCAAGATCAAATTAACCTGTGACATTTATGGACCATTTAAAATATAAGATGACAACCACCGACCAATTCCTTCAGATAGGCCTTTTGTTGGCACTGTTCCTAACGGCACACCTATCATTTGCACAACAGGACACCCTTTATTTCAACACCGATTGGCAAGCCGTTCAAAAGGATAGTGCGGCGTATTACCGTCCCCCGATACGGAAGGAAGGGGAATTGTTCCGATTTCAGGATTATTACATGTCCGGTCAGCTCCAAATGACGGCCTTGTCCAAAGACCGTACAAAAGAAGAATGGGAAGGGACCGTTCGTTGGTATAATGAAGATGGAAGCCTTTTTCAAGAAGGAAATTACCGTAATAATCGTTTGGACGGAACGTTCATTTCGTTTTTGGGACAGCAAAAACTCAGGGCCGAATATGGCAACGGATATTTAGTTTCGGGTAAAAGAAATACGGTAAGCCGTGGGGCAAGGGTCTACGTCGAAAAAAAAGGGGACTCCCTAAAAGAGGTCACCTATGGAAACACCTTGAACGGTATTCGGTTTGTCCATTATAGTGCCGAAGGGGACCCGCGCTACCTTTCCAAATACTATGATGCTTCGGGCAAGCTGATCGGGGAACGCACCAAAGGACCGGACGGGAATTTTAGGGGTGTGGAGGTGTTCTACTACTATGGTCCCATGCGCATAAAGGAAATTCTTTACATGCCTTATGGTCGACAGTTGCTTACGGAGAGTTATTATGCTAACGGCCAGGTCCGTGATGCCGTTACTTCGGAACCGGTTTGGGGCAAAACCTTTTTTGATAAAAACGGAAATGAGACCGCATCGATTACCTATACCTTAAACGGGGAGAACCTGAAACAGGACAACGGCACCGAATATTACTTCTATTATGGGAAAAGCGGTGAAAAAACCGATAAAAAGAGTAGTGGGCGCACCTATCGTGATGGCGTTATCACAAAGGAAGAAACTTGGTACGAAAACGGAAAAAAGAAGAATGAGACCAGGTATGTGGAGGGAATCAGGGAACTTCAGATCAGTTACGACGATACGGGGAAAGAAACGGCCCGTATGCAATACAAAAAGTACCTGCCCTATGAAGGTACCGAAACCGGTACTGACCGACAGTCGACCTACCATCAAGGGGAGTTGGTGGAAGAAATACAGTATTATCCGAAGTCCGATATTCCGCAAACGAGAAAAACAAAAACCTTGCAAACCTACTTTGATAAAAGTGGAAACAAATTGGGGGAGCTGCAGCTAAAGTATGAGAATGGATATTCCAGACCCTTTGCGGGAAACCAATACGTTACCAATTACAAAGATGGTACGGTGACCGCCATAAGCACCTACAAAGAGGGTAATCTGGTAAAAAGGGAAAGTTTTAGGGAACGCAAAATCGGGGAGAATTCGGCGAAGACGTTCCGAACGATCGTGTTCTATGAATCCGATGGATATAACAAGCAAAAGGAAGTGCGTTTTTATAGCAACGGTAAAAAGCAATCCGAGACCACTTTTGAGAAGTATTCGGAGGCTCTTGGTCAGTTTTATGATGAAGATGAAAATCTCCTGGGAACCTATGATTTTAAAAAGAAAGATGGCACCTTGTATGTTTTTTTCGTGGATTCGGATGCCATTGAATCGATGGAGAAACGAAAGGAAGGGGTATTGCTCCGCTCAAAAAAATATACCTATGGCGAGGAGCGGGTATATGGTGAGATCAATCCGGTACTTATCCAAGAATTCGATAGCGACTGTTGCGCTACCTCCTACAACGAGAAAGGTGAAAAGCTTGCCTACGTAACGTTCAAAGAGGGAAAACCATGGGAAGGTACCGTGTACGATCATAATAAACGCACCCTGTTCACCTTAAAGTCGGGAAAGCGAAACGGCCCCTACGAAAAATTTAACTATGACGGGACGCTGTTGGAAGAGGGTACTTATGCCAACGATAAAAAGCAAGGCGTTTTCAACCATTACCATTACAACCAAAAAGTAAAGGAAAAGGCGCGGTACGTGGATGATGTACGTGATGGGGAGACCATTTTTTATGACAAAAAGGGCATTCCTGAAACCACTATTGTCTACGCCATGGGGTTGCCCATGGACGGTACAGTGGTCGTTTCCGGTTACGGCAATAACGTTACCAAGGAAACGTATGAAAACGGGGCCCTTATCCGGTCCGAGACCAAAGACGACCGTGGTAAAAGGATTACGACCTATGCTGCCACGGATAGGACCCTCGGGAGTACAACGGTCTTCCAGAAAGGAACGGAGGTCAAACATTTGTTCTACACTACAAAAAACGGCGAATTGCACGGTACGGTAGTCTCGTTCGATAACGATGGAAAAGCATTGGCAAAAGCAAAAGTGGAGAACAATAAACTGATTTCCGGAACCATTCGCTTGCTCCCGCTATATCGGGACAATAAAACGCTTTTTGTAGAAGTCGACAGAACAGAGGAGCGTCAGACGGTAACGGTAGTCGACCATGAAAATACCGTCGTGTTCAAGGCCGAGGAAAAAATTCGCCCCGGATCGACACTCAACTATATCGTTAAATTGGATTTCGGCCTAGACTATATACGACCTGATAACCTGTATTGAAGCAAACCGTTCAAGGGTCAATAGGGAGCGTCGAGACAAAGTTTCCAAGGGTAGTTTTTAAAGCGAAGGCCCGTCCAACAATAATCGGTTCGCGATGATCATCTCGATTTCGGCTTCCGAAAGGCCGGCCGGAATGTCATTGGCATAGGCGTATGCCAATATTCGGCGCTCTTCGTCAAGAAAGATATGGGAAGGGTCCACATTGGAGCACATAAAGCTGTTTTCGGTTTCGCACCGATCGGAATGTCCGAAACCTAGGGCGTGGCCCAGTTCATGTTTAAAAAGAATTGAAATGGTGGTAGAGACCCAAATTCTGCTGTTTCTCAACACCGAATTGTTCTTGGAAGTAAGGGCGTATCCGGAAAAGCTGTTTCCATCGATCAGGGCGAACATATCGGGCCATAAGGGCTCGATGTCCTCCGTATTACCAAAATACAGGTGGGTGTTCGATTCTTCCAAGGTTTCCACTAGCGTAATGTTAAAGTCGCTTTCGGCAAAAATGGCATTGTACTCCTCCAGTACAGTGGCGACACCGGTCCGAAACTGTCCTGAAATGTTACCATCCAAGTATAACTTTATGGGTTCTTCCCAGCGGCTTGTCCGGTTCTGGAGGGCACTGGTAGGGGATTGCCAAAGGGTTAGGTATTTGTAGTAATCGATAAAGGCGCGCTGTTCTTCGGATAGGATCTCGTATTCCAAAACATCCGTAATGTTAAGTGTGGCCGATCCATCAACGATTTGGGCGCCATCAAAAACGGATACCGAAAATTGGAGACTGTTTTCGGTTTCAAAATCCAATATCAAGTTCTCGCCTACGGTCAACTCCCCAGTGGTTTCGTCGATTAGAATATCCAGATCCGTATCGATGGTATAGGTAAGGTCGGCCATTCCCGGGTCGATAACCGATACGGTGCCGATAGCGGTGCCTGCGGCACTATGCTCCGTAATGGTATAGACCAGTGGGGCAAAGGTATAAGCCGCATTCGCTTCGTCTTCCGAAACGCCATTGTTATCGGTGCTGCATGAAAATAAAAGCAGCAAACAGTTGAGGGTAAATAATCTTTTCATAGCAATTTTTATAGTCTTGTGCCGTAAGTAGTTATCAAGAAAAATACAACGATTTTATGGCGTTATGCCAAAAATGTTGTGAAGGGTGAAAAGAGTGTTGGGAAACTATATTTTAGTCCCTTATACGATTATCTATTTTAACGTCAAAATGTATAATTCGTTAAACATTCACTATTGGTTTTTAAAACTATTCCAATTGTTGTTTGAGTTTTTCCAAATCTTGTCTGGTGTCGAACAACGTAATTATTTCTATTTCTTTACGCTCGAAATTGACGCGATAGAACAAAGTCGTCTGTTTTGTAACGACACACTTATATATTCCTCCAAATTCGTTTGATTTCGGGCAACTTTCAGGTAGTGACCGGATTTGCTGGATTTTACTGGTCAATTTGGTCAAAAAATCTTTTTTGACCTTAAAACCCCATTGTTTCAACAAGTATTCGGTAAGTTTTTTGAGTTTGTTCTCGGCAAGTTCGGAAATAAAGACCTCCATCAAGAAATCCTTTTGAGAGTTTCCTTGTAACTGGTGCGCTTGCCTTTGTCCAATTGTTCAATTCCATTTTTGATTTCGGCTTGTTCTGCTTTAGTCAACTCATTCCAAAAGTCGGACTTTTCATTATTTATGAAATCCGTGACTTTCTTTATGAACTTATCATTGTCGATATTCAATATTATTTTGATAAGTTCTATTTTTGAAGTTTTGATATCCATTGCAATTCCTTTTTCTCAAATTTACTAAAAATTCCCTATCACATCAGATTTTCCGGTATTGCTCACAGCCGGTAAATGCATGATTAATTCGGCAATAAAATTCAGCGGGTTTCTTGCCGTAAACCAATACCACTTTAAAGTGGAAATGTTAGGTGTAATAATAGATTTTTTTTGCCTCCTAGCAATTCGTTTGATCGGTCATTATTGCCTCTTTTCATCAGAAGTCTTTTTTAAAATCTACGTAATCCAAACTTTTTTTATGAGGTTTCCAAAAGGCCCGCCCGTTCCAGCAATGCGGAAACATCGGGTTCGGCACCACGAAACCTTTTGTAAAGAACCATTGGGTTTTCCGTACCCCCTTTGGAAAGTACGTGCTCCTTGAATTTGGAAGCGATAGCTTTATTGAAAATGCCATGTTCCTTAAAAAATGCGAATGCGTCCGCATCCAAGACCTCGGCCCATTTGTAACTGTAGTACCCGGAAGAATATCCTCCTTGAAAGATATGGGCGAAGGCGGTACTCATGCAGGTTTCCGGTGTATCGGGGTAGAGGTTTGTTCCTGTGAACGCATCTTGTTCATAGGATTTTACATCAGCTATGCGGCTAGGGTCCGTGCCATGCCATGCCATATCCAAAAGGCCAAAGCTCAGCTGCCTAAGGGTGGCCATGCCTTCTTGAAAAGTGGCCGAGGCCTTTATTTTTTCAATAAGTTCCATGGGTATGGTTTCCCCGGTTTCAAAATGCTTGGCAAACAGTTCCAACGCCTCTTTTTCATAACACCAATTTTCCATTACCTGCGATGGCAGTTCTACAAAGTCCCAAAAAACGGATGTACCCGATAGGCTAGGATAAGTGGTATTGGCCAGCATGCCGTGTAAGCCATGACCAAATTCATGGAACAGGGTTGTTACTTCGTTAAAGGTCAATAACGAAGGTTTGCTTGGAGTGGAGGGGGTAAAATTGCACACATTGGAAATATGTGGCCGCACATTGGTTCCGTCGGATACGTACTGCGATTTAAAAGAGGTCATCCACGCACCGCCCCGTTTTCCGGGCCTAGGGTGAAAGTCGGCATAAAAAACAGCGATAAAGGCGTCATTTTCATCGTAGATGCGATAGGTTTTTACTTCCTCGTGGTAGGTGTCGATATCGTATACTTGTTCGAACCGTAGTCCGAACAGTTTTTTGGCTACCGTAAACACGCCCTGAATTACGTTCTCAAGCTTAAAATAGGGTTTTAGCTGCTCATCGTCCAGTTGAAACAATTGCTGTTTCAGTTTTTCGGAATAATAACTGCCGTCCCATTTTTGGAGTATTTCGATATTGTCCAATTCGTTTGCGAAAGCCGACAGTTGTTCAAACTCCCTTTGTGCCGCAGGTTTTGCCTTCTCCAAGAGCTCGTTCAAAAAAGCGCGTACTTTTTCGGGAGTCTCCGCCATACGTTCTTCCAATACAAAATGGGCATGGGTTTCGTATCCCAACAGTTGCGCACGCTCAAATCGCAAACGGGCAATGTCCAAAACGTTTTGGCGATTGTCCAAAGCGTCGTTATGGAATGCCTTGCTGCCAAAGGCAAGGGACAGTTCCTTTCGGAGTTTTCGGTTTTTGGCGTACTTTATAAACGGTACGTAGCTGGGATAATCCAAGGTGATCAGCCAACCTTCCGTTTTACCTTTTGCCAAGGCTCTTTGGGCCGCCGCTTCCTTTTCGCCAGAGGGCAGGCCCTCCACATCGGCGGCGTTCGTAAGGTACATTTCATAACCATTGGTTGCGGCCAGAATGTTTTCCCCGAATTTGAGTTTTAGTTTGGACAGTT
This sequence comes from Maribacter sp. 2-571, assembly GCF_050589625.1. Lineage (NCBI taxonomy): Bacteria > Pseudomonadati > Bacteroidota > Flavobacteriia > Flavobacteriales > Flavobacteriaceae > Maribacter > Maribacter sp. 2-571. The sequence continues at coordinate 97,516 of NZ_JBNGOP010000013.1, forward strand.
CGGAATCGATTTCCCGTAGCCGTTTCTTTTTATCTTCGGAAAGGTTGGCCCCATTACGGCTAAAACCCTTGTACTTTTTGGTCAGTAAGGTATCTTGCTCCGTAGTCAGGGAGAGCTGTTGCCTTTGATCGTAAACGGCCTTTACCTTTTTGAAAAGTTGTTCGTTCAGCGTAATGTCGTTGCTGAATTCGGACAACAAAGGGGACACCTCTTGCGCTATCTGCTGAATGGTCTCGTTCGTTTCCGCCGAATTCAGGTTAAAAAACACACTGGAAATCCGATCTAGTTGTTTGCCCGAGAATTCCAGTGCTTCTATTACGTTTTCAAAGGTCGGGGCATCACTGTTGTCGGTGATGGCGTTTATTTCGCCTCTCGCATCTTCCATAGCCTGTAAAAAGGCCGGTTTAAAATGTTCGTTCTTAATTTTGGAAAACGGAGCGGTATCAAATTGTTCTAAAAGCGGATTCATTGGTCTCAATTATTAGTTGAAAGGATACACTTTAGCGTACTACTTTCAGTATCTATAAATCTTTAAAAAGTCGGCAGTCGCACTTGGCGGTCAACAATTTTTTATGGGTCATAAAACAGCTTACTACCGACGGCTACTTTGATGCAAGGTGGAAAAAGCATATTATACCCTTTTTACTATATAGGGGTCTAGTTTTTAAAATTCAAACGGTAAACGTTGGTTCTAAGCAGAAACAAAATCTGTTCCCGCAGAAGACCATAGCTACCCAATATTAACCTTTGCACAGCTATCAAAACAGCGGTAAAAGCGCTATTTTAACTACTAACTACTAACTACTAACTACTAACTACTAACTACTAACTACTAACTACTAACTACTAACTACTAACTACTTACCATTAAGCCACAGTATGTGCCAGTTAAGGCTGTATAGAACGATTTGCCGGTATTTGCAAATAGTATCGATCAGAGAATTAGTAACCCCGCTATTCGCGCTCTAGCATGTTAGCAACGGTCTCTACTTTTTTTCTTTGCGTAAAATCTTCTCCATTTTACGACCTTTTGCCAATTCATCGATCAACTTTTCCAGTTGCCGACATTGTTTATATACTGCAAATTCATCTTCTATTTCTTCAATTCGATAACCACAAACGACTCCTTTGATCAGGTGTGCGTTCTCATGGATTTTAGCTTTTTGAAAGAACGTCCTGTACGTTTGTTTTTCCGTAATAAGGGTATGTAGTGCCTCTTGATCATATCCGGTAAACCATTTGATTACCGCGTCGAGTTCTTCTTTTGTTCTGCCGTTTTTTTCCAATCTATCCAGGTAAAGCGGATAAACGGTTCCAAATATCATCTTGGCGACCTTTTCGTTTTTTTCGGCTGTAACCTTCATAATCACCAGCTTATTTGTACTCACTACTAACTACTAACTACTCAATACTAACTACTAAATACTCATTGCTTCCCACCCACTGTCTTGGCACCATCGATAACCTTTTGCTTTAGGCCTTCCTTGTACAAAATGATCTTATCCAACACACAGCTGTCCGAACTACCGATGATCTGCGCTGCAAGAATACCGGCATTTTTAGCTCCGTTTAGCGCTACAGTGGCAACGGGTACCCCGCCGGGCATTTGTAAAATGGACAGCACAGAATCCCAACCGTCAATAGAGTTGCTGCTTTTAACGGGAACCCCTATCACCGGCAAGGGCGACATTGCCGCTACCATGCCCGGTAAATGTGCCGCACCTCCGGCTCCGGCAATAACGACCGAATACCCATTGGTATGGGCATTTTTACTGAAATCGAACAGCTTTTCGGGCGTTCGGTGTGCCGAAACGATATCTACATCGACTTCGATATCGAAACCTTTTAAAATATCAATGGCCTCTTGCATGACGGGGAGGTCACTGGTACTTCCCATTACTACCACTACTTTACTCATAGGTACAACGATTATGCTTGTTCTGGTTCAATTTTTTCTTGATATCTTTCAACCGGTCTTCTCAACGGTTTCAGGCTATTTGGTAATTACCCTAATTTTTTCCTTTACTTCTTGGGCGACCGCTCTAGCTTCGGCCATATCATCGTTTACGATGGTAACATGGCCCATTTTCCGAAAAGGGCGGGTTTCTTTTTTTCCGTAAATATGGGGCGTAACCCCGGGCATTTGCAAAACCGCTTTAAGCTGTTCGTAAACTACCGGTCCCGTATGTCCCTCGGCACCTACCAAATTGACCATTACGCCCGCCACCTTGCTTTCGGTACGCCCCAACGGCAAATCCAATATGCACCGCAGGTGTTGTTCAAATTGGTTGGTGTAGCTGGCCTCTATACTGTAATGACCACTGTTATGGGGGCGGGGTGCCACTTCATTTACCAGAATGTCATCTGCTTCGGTCTGAAAAAGTTCAACGGCAAGCAGCCCTACATGCTTAATTTTTTCGGATACCTTTAGTGCCACCGCTTGGGCCTTTTCGGCTACTTCGGCGTTGATACGCGCGGGGCATATGACGTATTCCACCTGGTTGGCTTCCGGGTGGAACTCCATTTCTACCACGGGGTAGGTAACCACCGATCCGGAAGCGTTTCTGGCAACGATAACGGCCAATTCGTTTTTAAAGGGAATCATTGTTTCGGCAATGCACTCTCCGTTGGGCAGCCCCTCCAAATCGGCCAAGGTGCGAACGATCTTTACCCCTTGCCCGTCATATCCGAACTGTGCCGCCTTCCATACGAACGGTAGGGAAAGCCCCCCGTTGGAAATACTGTCCGCTATTTCACTGGTATATGCAAAGCGTTGGAAAGGTGCCGTTGGAATGGCATTGTCCGTATAGAACAATTTTTGTGTTGCCTTGTTCTGTATAATCCGTAGGGCTTTTGTGGGCGGATACACTGCAAGCCCCTCCTGTTCGAGTTTTTCAAGGGCGTCCAGGTTTACGTTCTCGATTTCAATGGTCAATAGGTCTACTTTTTTGCCGAAGGCATAAACCGCATCAAAATCCATCAGGTCACCCTTAAAAAAGGCGTTACAGGCTATTTTGGAAGGGGCCTCCGAAGATGGGTCGAGTACGCTGGTGCGAATATCCCATTTACGGGTATCGTACAAAAGCATTTTTCCCAATTGGCCTCCCCCTAGGATGCCCAATGTAAAGTCGGAAGAAAAGTAGTTCATAGCCATTTATTTGAAACGGAATGTCACAAAAATACATCGAATTCTTAAAACCAAGGTCCCGCTACCGAAAAACAGAAATCAAAATACTATATTTACGATTTTCTAAAAATGCACCCCATGCAGTTGCACGACAAAACTTTTGTGCCCTACTTATCGGAAAATGAAATTCTGGCCGCCGTTACCAAAATGGCCAATGCCGTAGCCCTGGACTACCAGGACGAACGGCCCATTTTTGTAGGAGTGCTCAATGGTGCGTTCATGTTCGTTTCCGATTTTTTAAAAGCATACCCTTATGACTGCGAGGTATCCTTTGTGAAGCTAAGTTCCTATCAAGGACTGACCTCTACGGGAATCGTGGAGACTCTTTTGGAACCTGAAGATAATATCGCCGGCCGTAGTGTCATTATTTTGGAGGATATTATCGATTCGGGGCGTACCCTTAAGGAATTGGTGCACTTATTTAGCAACACAAAGGTAAAGGAGTTTAAAATAGCGAGTCTCTTTTATAAGCCCGCTGCATATACCGGTGAATACAAGATCGACTATATCGGAATAGAGATACCGGATAAGTTTATCGTGGGCTATGGACTCGATTATAACGAGCTGGGTAGAAATTTAAGGGAAGTATATCAACTAAACCAACAACATATGATCAATCTTGTTTTGTTCGGAAAACCGGGTGCCGGAAAAGGGACCCAGGCCGAATTTTTAAAGGAAAAATACAATTTAAAGCATATTTCCACCGGCGATCTTTTTCGATATAACATGAAGAACGATACTGAACTCGGCAAGCTGGCCAAGTCGTATATCGACCGTGGCGACCTGGTTCCCGATGAGGTTACCATTCAAATGTTACAGGATGCAGTGGACAAAAGCCCCGATGCGGCAGGTTTTATATTTGACGGCTTTCCCCGGACCGCTTCCCAAGCTGAAGCGCTCGATGCCTTTTTGGAAACCAAAAACATGGGTATCAACGCTACCATAGCCCTTGAGGCGAACGACGAAATTTTGATCCAACGGTTGTTGGAAAGAGGAAAAGTAAGCGGTAGGACCGATGATCAAGATGAAGATAAAATTCGGAACCGCTTTGACGAATACAATCAAAAAACGGCGCCGTTGAAGGATTTTTACAAGATGCAAAATAAATTCTATAGCGTGAACGGTATTGGGGAGATAGATGAGATTACGGCACGCTTGGGCGCAGTAATCGAGGGGCTTTAAAAATCCTTTGTTTGCCGTTCCAATACATTTTTTTTGTGTAGGCCTATAAATTCAATGAGATATGAAATGAGCATACACTTTTTTAAGCATACCCTACCGAGATGATTAAAATAAGTTTATGCGAATTACTGAATGTGCAGAAATTTTTAGTTTCTTCATTTCAGTAAACTGCAAAATTTTAAACAGATGAAACCTATCGTTACCATTATTTGCTGTTTTGTGGTAAACATCATTTTTTCACAACAAATGAAAGATTATAAAAATGAATTTTCGGTTACCGGAGAAGCCATTGTACGGGTGGCCCCCGATCAGGTGGTATTGCAATTGGGTGTGGAAAGTAGGGGAGAGGACCTGCTGAAAACAAAATCGGAAAACGCGGAAATCATTTCAAAAGCAATGGCGTACTGCCGGGAGCAGGATATCGCGGACAAGCACATACAAACCGATTATGTGCATATGAACCCTACCTACAATTATGACGCTCCTGCCGATTTAAGATACTATACCGTCGATCAGGCACTTTCCATAACCTTGCAACGACCGGAACAGTATGAAGAAATACTTACCGAATTGTTGAAAATCGGTATCAACAAAGTACAGGGCATCAGTTTCAATACCACCAAGCTAAAGGAGAACAGGACCTTGGCCCGTAAAATGGCGGTGGAGGCCGCAAAGGAAAAAGCACTTTTTTTGGCGTCCGAAGTGGGCATAACATTAGGGGAGGTAACGAACGTTTCCGAGTATTCCCAGAACCTGAGCAGTGGCTTTGGTAGGTTTTCGGGAAGCAATATGTCGCAAAATATCGTTCAAAATGGCGCTAACGACATGGCCATTGATGGGTTGTCCGTTGGGATGATCCCGATAAAAGCATCCATAACCCTTACGTACCGAATAAAATAGAGAACCTACGGTCGCTCTTTCCTTCTTACGGAGCGATCATCCTTGTTTTGGCCCCGGTTTCTTGAAGTCCCAACGGAGCGTTATACTATTTCAAAGTTAAAATGGTATTACTTCGTTTTTAAGGGGAACTATGGGCTTCACTTGCCCAACTTCTTTTACAGGATAAAAATCGATTTTTTAATGAGGGTCCTTCGTCTAGTTTTCCGCTCGAACAAGTTAAAATGGGTTCAAGCACTAATACTATTTCTGCTTTAAAATCACCCAAGTAAAAAGCAAAGAAACGATGCACCCGCAAAACCGAACAAAGGTATCGCTAGCCGTGCCGAATTGCCTATTTTTGCAACGATTTGTCCGAGTTGGCAGACTACGGGAAAAACCATTGATAATGACGGAAGGCAATTTTGTTGACTATGTAAAAATACATGCGGTATCGGGTAAGGGCGGTAAGGGGTCCATACACCTTCATCGGGAAAAGTACATTACCAAAGGAGGTCCTGATGGTGGCGACGGCGGACGGGGAGGCCATGTAATCATTCGTGGGAACGAAAATTTGTGGACCTTGGTCAATTTTAAGTTTAAAAAACACTTTAAGGCCGGGCATGGGGCGCATGGCAGTAAAAACAGAAGTACCGGTGCCGATGGTGAAGATGTTTATATGGACGTACCCTTGGGAACGGTGGTCAAGGATATCGAAACCGAGGAAACGCTGTTCGAAATAACCGAGCACGGTGAGGAACGTATTCTTGCAGAAGGTGGGATGGGCGGTCGCGGTAATTGGCATTTTAAAACACCTACCAACCAAACACCGCGCTACGCACAACCCGGTATTCCGGGAGAAGAGGTTTCCGTGATCTTGGAATTAAAGGTCCTCGCCGATGTGGGGCTTGTGGGTTTTCCCAACGCCGGCAAATCGACCTTATTGTCGGTAATCACCTCTGCCAAACCGAAAATCGGGGATTACGAGTTTACCACCTTAAAGCCAAACTTGGGCATTGTGGAATACCGCGATTTCAAAAGTTTTGTTATGGCCGATATCCCGGGAATTATAGAAGGTGCGGCCGAAGGAAAAGGCTTAGGGCATTACTTTTTAAGGCATATCGAACGCAATGCAACACTATTGTTCCTGATTCCGGCCGATAGCAAGGATATCGGTAAAGAATATGAGGTCTTGTTGGATGAACTGCGTAGGTATAATCCCGAGCTGTTGGATAAGAACCGGTTGATAGCGATTTCTAAAAGCGACATGCTCGACGAAGAACTAATGAGCGAAATGAAGGCCGAGCTCGATAATGATTTTAAGGACATCCCATTCCTATTCATTTCGGCTGTAGCACAGCAGGGAATTGCCGATTTAAAAGATCGGTTATGGTCCATGCTAAATCGGGAGGAGTAGCTTTGCGATGGTAAGCGCCTTTTTGATCATATCCCTTTACAGACATAAAAGGAACAATGGTTTGAATGGTTTGTTCGCAGCCGACTAGCGTTTAGTTTCGATGCTGTATTGCCAGACATTCCCAGCATACTCCCCGCTATTTTTTTAGCCTTAAAACTAGCTTTTGAGAGCACCTGAACGAAAGATAATGGATTTTTTATGCTGTCTTCATGAACTACTTTTTAGGGGTGTAAATTTTCGTAACAAAAAACAAAGAAAATGAGAAAATTAGGTTATTAACAATTTTAGTGAAATTGTTAATAACCTAATGAGGCGAACCAAAATTTTGGAACACGCTGCGAATATCAAAATTAAACTACTGGAAACGAAAATATTGCTTTTCTAACAGGCTTGCTTTACCGGAATTTTTAATTGATGAAAATTGCTTTACATTGTTATTTTTTGCGCTTGATCTTACTTTTTTTCAACGTCTTTTCGGTGGAAAAATAAGATTGTTAAAAACTTTTATTTTTGGTTTTTCCTACTTTTTATATTTTCGTGCAATCGCAATTCTTTAACACTTCTGATGTGTCAAAAGCAAATTCTTGAGAACAATTTGTGCGATACTTCAACTATATGAAAACCTTGTGTTCCCCCACAAGAGGTTACGTTAAACAAGTTCGTAAATACACAGGTTGCATGAAGTGCGCGGAATACTATTTGGACAATCATAAAATTGAGATTCACTACTCTTTTTTCGGAAAAGAAATAATTAGCATTAACGGAAACAAGATTTCCGAGAGAAGGTCGGCGGTAAAAAAACCACATCGTTTCTCAGTCGGGAAGAATACCTATGACATCCATTCCAAATTGGATATTGCAGGGCCTTCCGGAAGGGATTACTCCATCTACAAAAATGGAATACAGCTGTCCTTGGTCAATTTCAAATCGAACAATTCCAAAGCTTTATTGTCGCTTATCGTTGTATTGGGCGTGGCTACCGGTTATACCTTGGGCCTATTCTTGTACCAGCGCTACCCGATCGACTTTGAAAAACTACAACTACTGCTTACGGCCGGACTTTAACGTCAGAAATGGTATTTAATTGTCCGGGGTGATCCGTAGCCGTACCCCTTCACTATGGCTGCTGAACTCAGGAGCATACATGCTTTGGATTGTAGTGATGCCGTTACTAAAATTACCAGCGTTGTTGGCACGTACGTCATACTCAAAAACATAGACACCTTTTGGCAAATAGTCGAAAAAGAAATTGGTACTGGCGTCCTTGGTACTCTCATAGTAGCCAAGCCCGTCCTGCCAGCGATATCTTGAAAGTACGTTTACGGGCTCAAAGCCGGCGGCACGCATATCTTTCATATGAACGAATTCCATATTGCGATCTGCTCTTAATTCGATACGCACTCGGATAAGATCCCCTACGGCAACTTCATCTTCATCCGTAATGGCCGATAATTGTTCACCGGTAGCGGTATTCTTTTTTAAGAACAGCTTTTTTCGGAGCGATAAAGGGGTTTCTGCGGAAGTGATCTTATCCAAATCCTCAAAATACTGCCAATACAGGGCACCCCAGGCGATGCCGTCCCCTTTTTTCTTCAAGCTAACCTCGGCCATTTTAGGGGTGATGTCATTGCCTTTCCAAGCGGTTTTGAAGTAACCCGTACCTGCGGCCACTTTTACATCGTCCAAAATTGCGGGATCTACTTTGGTGCCACCGACCAACACTTCCACCGCATCGGTAACCGATAGCCAGTCGCTACCTTGCAACAAAAGGGCGTACACCGCGTCCGCAGTGGCCTTGGTCGTTTTCCATTGCTTGGTTTGCTTGTTTTTCAATAACCATATCTTCAGGTTGTCAATGGTGGCTGCGTCCTGTTTGATTTCTGAAAACGCCTCAATTAAAAGCGCTTGGGTTTCTATCGGTGCTTGGTACCAATACCACGAGGCCGTATTCTCCTTCCAATACATTCCCAATTCTTCCGAAATGATACTGTTCTCTTCCAAAGAACGGAGTATTTTATTTGCTGTTGCCGTATCTTCCATACGGTGGAGCACCAAGGCCAACATACCTTTGGCATATAGGTTTTTGTTTTTCCAATATTTTTGTGCCTGCCCTTTATAATAGGCGACAATACCGTTTACTTTTTTACTTTTCTTAACGGAGCCAAAAAAGCTGCGCATATACAGATAGTGTATTTGATTGTGCGTCAAATGGTCCTTATCGATATCGTCGGTATGGGCTTTCATGTATTCGTATTCCGCCACAAATTCTTTGTCTAAATAAGCGATGGCCTTTTTGATCATCTGTTCTTGTTCACCATCAAAAACGCTTGCTTTATCGGATGCGATGAGCTGCTTTAAGTGGCCCATTCCGGAAACGATATGCTGGGTTATGTATCGGCTATCGGGTCCGCCCTGGAACCAGGCCCAGGCACCGTTCGATTTTTGGTTGGTGCGCAATTTCCGTAGGGTCGATGCCTGTTCTTGCTTCATTTTATTGAGGTCGAACAACAATCCGATACGTTTTTTCTGTTCGGATTCCGATTGTGCATCACGTAACCACGGGGTCTCCTGTATGAGAAGGGATTTCATTTCCTGATTTTTTTCAAGATCGCTCAAAAGCGCATCGGACGAACGCCACTGTTCGAACACTTGTTGTATTCTAGGATTGCTATTCGCAATATAGGTAGCGAGTGCGTTGGCGTAGTATCGTGAAAATGTCTGTTCGTTACACTCGTACGGATATTCCATAAGATAGGGAAGTGCCTGTACCGCGTACCAAGCGGGGTTGGAGGTGACTTCCAACGTCAACTGGTGGTTGCGAAGCGTGTTGGAGCTGTTGTTTGCGAGCTTGTCCATAACGAAGGACCTGTTTTCATTACTGCGTACCCACATAGGCAGGGTTTCGGTCACTAGCATACGGTTGCTGAGTACCGGAAGCATGTTCTGTTCCCCGTCACTGAAATCTCCCGCTTTTGCGATAATACGATATTGAAGAGCCTGTAAACCGTCCGGTATCCGCAGTTGCCAGGAGACTTGAGTGTTCCCAACGGAATCTACTTCAAAACCCCTAACGGTATTTTTTAGGCCTTTGTCGGTCAGTAATGTGTTGGAAACATCCTTGCCTGAAACGGCATCCACAAGCTGAAGGGAAGCTTCTCCGTTCAGCACGGCATCGGTAAGGTTTGCGATTTTAGTACTAACGATAATACGATCGCCCTCTCTTAAAAAACGGGGCGCGTTGGGTACTACCATGAGTTCTTTTTGGGTTACCGTTCGTAAGGTGGTATATCCGCTCTGCATCGTTTTTGTGTGGGCCAGCAATTGCAGTTTCCATTCGGTCAATGCTTCCGGCGTTCTGAAATTAAAAGAGACCGATCCGTCCTTATCGGTTTGCAGCTGCGGGAAAAAGAATGCCGTTTCCTGCAAATTTGTACGAACCTGGACTTCTTCCGAACCGGTCGTTTGTTGTTCGGTAGCATTATTTTCAATTTCGGGGGCCTTATTTTCTTTTCTTTTTTCTGCTATCGGTGGAGGTGCCCCCGCGCTGTCCTCCATTGCTGCTGGAGACGCTTCAGCTTCCGATACATCCATTTCCATAGCGTCGATAGTACTGCCGACCGGTGCACTTTTTATCATCCTTGAATGCCTTGTCCTATAGGTGTTGCCGTTGCCAAAATAGAAACCGAACCAGTTGAAGGTATCAAAATGTTGTGTTTGATAGCTTATTAAGTTTCTGGCCGGGTTGTAGGCCTGAAAAGCCTGTGTCCCAAAACTCGAGTACCCTTGGGTGTGAACGCTCGTGTAATAAGAAGGGCGATAATCGGGGTCAAAACTCCAGTAATGTCCCCTAAAGGCATCCAAGGAAGCGTCGTACATACCGGCCAATAACTCCGCAGAAATACGCTCCCCTTCCGGACCTTTTACCTTAAAGGACCATGTTTCGTGCGTTCCCGGTTTTAGTTTGTCGCGAAAGGTGGTGGTCTCTATGGTCAGGTCGGTTTGTGGATAGGGAACGGAAATGGAAATACTCCCATTTCGGAACGCATTGTAGGCAGCTAGGCTATAGCTTACCCCAAAGCCGCCCTGATCTTCCCATAATACGGGTACCGTTATCGACTTGGAGTTATTGTCGAGGGTGATTATTTTGGTGGTGACAATTTTACGGTCTTTTTCTACGAACAAGGTAACCTTAACATCTTTCGCACTGCTCGCCAGGGTAATTACGGCCTTTTCGCCTGCCGAATAGCTTTGCTTATCGGTACGGATGCTAAAGAGTTGGTTGTCCGGTAAGGTTTGGTCCTGTGGACTGCTCAAGTTAGTTTCCGAAATGTCCTTGACCGCTTGTCCCAACCGATCTTTGCTCTCCAAAATAATCCGGTACTTTCCGGACCGCCATTTTTTCATATCCGCTAGGTTCAGGGTCTTTTTCTTTCCTGTGTCGAAACCCGTTTCGTATACCATTTCCCCTATTTTCCAAGTACTTGAATCATCTTCGTTTCCATATGCCTCATGCGGGTACAGCGTCTTGAACGCTTCCCGGTCAAAGGCTTGGTAATCCGGTGCAGGCCAAGGGCGCGACCGAAGGACATTATCCGGTGCTTTTAGTTTATAGACCTTGATGGTCCCTTTCGCCGGAACGAACTGACCGTTCAGATTGGTGGTGCCAATGTTCAGTTCTTGGGGTTCGTCCTTGTTGATATTCCCCGGTACGTAGATGTTGGCGTTAAGGGTATGGTAACCCACGTGCACTACACTGGTTGCGCTATGGGTTTCGCCATTGAGATCGGTGACATCGGCCGTGATCTCATAACTGAAGGTCGGTAGGTCCTTTCTGGAAATTCGCTCATCCGGTATCGCCTTAAAACGCACTTCGTAACGCCCGGAAGCATCGCTGACAGTCTCCCCATGGGCAATTTCTTGTTCGTTACCGGAAACATAGGGTCTGAACCAAGAATACCATCTGGGATAAGAAACCACCCGTTTTACCGTATAGGCTACTTTTGCATCGGTAATGTTGCTGCCGGCATAGGCCATTGCTTTACCAAATACCGAAATGCTATCGTTTACTTGATAGGTTTCGGTCACCGGTTCAAAATTGGTTTGAAATTTTGGTCTTTTGTATTCCTCTACTGAAATGGAGGCATTCCCGAACATTGCATATTTTTTGGCGGTAGCTTCCAATGAGAACGATCCGGTAAGTCCTCCTGCCGGTAGTATAAACTCGCCCGCCAACGAGCCATATGCATTGGTGCGGAACGTTTGTTTGGCTACCTCTTGGTAGTTGACATCCTTTAAGGTGATGGTAATTTCGGTATTTTCAAGGGCGCTGGAGCCCGCTTCGTTTTTTTGGAGTGCGATCGCTTTAAAGTATAAAGGTTGCCCCGGGCGATAAATACTACGGTCGGTAAAAAGAAATGCATGGTAGTTTACCTTTACTTCGGATTGTTCGTACTTTTCGTTTATATAGTAGTCTCCAAAGTGGGCAGTTTCTTTACCATGGGCGACCGCAATCGTCACATTGTTCCAATACTTTCTCAACTGTAACGGGATCCTTATAAACCCATTGGCATCGGCGGTCATTGTTTTTTTTAGGTAGGGTCCGTCGTAGTTTACCTGGTACGAAAGGGTAGCTCCGGCTCCCGATAAGGGTTTTCCGTTGTTGCGATCGACCATTTGAAAGAGATGCTCGTCCTGCACGGTGGTCGGCAATAGGGCGATGTTCGTAACCTGGGCCGTATTAAAGGCAAAGGTTCCGTCATCCACCGGGGTGCCATCTTTTTGTAGAGGTTCCGCTAAAATTAGGTAGCGTCCGTTCTTTAGGGGAGGCATGCGTATTTCCGTAGTATGATTTTGATAGTCGTTTTCGTCGGTAAGCGCTGTTTCCCAACGTTGGGAAACGGGTAGCTCACGGATGTATGCCAATTGTTTTTCGTTGGGGTAAAGTCCATTTAATTTTTTCTGCTGCCCTTTCGTTATTTTGCATGCCGAGAGTTTTAGGCCCGTATGGTTTTTATAATTGACCAATAGCTTTCCGGTCTGTTCCGTAGGAAGGTAACGCTCTGAGGTCAATTGCATATTTTTTCGCAACAGCTGTGATTTTAAGGCACGGCACATTTGCGCCCCCCTGGCGTCGGGAAACTTCTCGATGACCGTGTTGCATCGTTCTATGGCCTCCTTCAATTTCCAACGAACACCTTCGTTACTTTTAGGGTTGTATTGGTTGCCCTGAACTACATAAAAAGCCGCAATGGCATGCTGGTACAAGGTGCTTCCGGGAGTGTCCTTATTGGCCGAGACGCTATTTTCGAGCACTTCTAAATACTGATTGTCCTTACCCTCGAAAATGGCGTTGGCATATACGAACTGTAACCGTTCCAAATCGATTTCGGCCAAGGCATACGGCTGATCGCTCGATAGGTGTAACCGCAAGAGGTGCTGGTACAACCGCAGTGCTTTTGCGTGCAAGGAGGTGCGGTCATCGGTCGGGATGGTACGTTGGGTGAACATGCCGGCGTCGCACAGCAGATCGGTATCGTTTATTTCGAACTTGTCGGCAGGTCGGGTAATGCTGTTTTCTGAAGATTTATAAAAATCAAGTGCGGTATGGGCCAAAAGGTCGAAAAGGGTAGGGCGATATTTTTTGGAATCTTCCCTTTCCTCCAACAGTAGGGTAAAATCGGAAAGTTTGGTTTTTTGCAAACGGGACCGGTGCTCAAGTGATCGATCAAAATGGAGCGATATTTCTTGGAAGAGCGTGTTCAGGTCCCAAGTCCTAAAATCCACGGAATCGACTTTCCGCTCGGTTTGCGTACGCTGATAAAAGCGATACTGGTTTTGTTTGTAATATTGCCAATACAAATTGGCCAGGTAACTTTCCAGAATATTCTTGGTAGGGAAAACCGCGTTCGCTATTTCCGTTTTAAAATCGTTGATAATTTGTAATTGGGCATCCTCTTCCAAGACCATCATATATTTGGAGGCGTACAACAGCGCCTTAACGGTCTGCTCCGTGTTTTTTTGTTTTTTGGCTTTTTTCGAGATCGTTCGTACAGTTTCCAGTGCAGATTTGGTGAGACGTTGGTCTTCGGCCTGCACTACCTGTTTCCAGAGGGATTCGTAAGGTGTATTTTTGTCTTGTGCCTTTGTCATTTGGGAGAATAAGAATATAGCGATTATGGGTGCCAGGTATTTCATTGCTAAGGTATTGGACGATACGTTTTCAAATAAAACGATTTTATCTTGATCTACGTATACCGGTTCAAAGTTAGGCACAAAGGTGATAACGCTACTCCCTGAATACAATGAAAAATGAGGGAACTTCCTTTTTGGATTAGGGACGTCCCGCTTCTTCTGCCATTTTAAAGGTAAAAATGGTATTAGATACTTTTTAGTAGTCCGCCATCGATCGGAATTTGCGTACCGGTGATATAAGCAGCTTGATCTGAAGCCAAAAATGCAACCAAATACCCGTACTCTTCCGTACTTCCGATGCGTTTCAGGGGCACTTTCGATTCCATGTCGGAACGTACCTCGTTCACCGGAATCCCCAATTGTTTTGCTTTTTGTGAATTCAGTTGGGCGATGCGTTGTGTATCAAAGTACCCCGTTAGGATACTGTTTACGGTAATATGGTGGACGCCCACGTCCGTTGCCAACGTTTTGGCCCAGGTGACCACCGCCGCGCGAATGCTGTTCGACAGTGCCAGGTAGGGGAGTGGTTCCTTGACGCTGACCGAGGCAACATTGATGATGCGCCCCCATTGGTCCTTCCGCATATTTTTGAGGGCAAGTTCTGTGGTGAGAAGGGTATTCTTGAACAAAAGATCGAATGCCCCTTGATAGTCCTCCACGTTTTTCTCCGAAGCGCTCCCTGAGGACGGTCCTTGCGTGTTGTTTACCAGGATGGATACCGATCTTTCGGTAAAATAAGCGGTAATCTTCCGTTTGTATGCCTCATGGTCATTGAAATCTACTAGCAGGTAATCATGGGACTGCCCTGCCGTTTTTGGTAGCGCAGCGACCACTTTTGTTAGCTTTTCCTGATTTCTGGCCATTAAGGTAACGTTGGCACCACTAGCGGCCAACTGTATTGCAATGGCCTTGCCTATACCATCACTACTTCCGCCCACTAGGGCGTTTTTGCCAACAAGTGAAATCTGCATCTTATGTTCGGTTTTTAAATGGTATTGCAACCACATTAATGATACTCCTCCCTTGTGGGAGAAAAAACATCCATTAACTTACAAGGGGTAAGGGCTTTACCACCATGTTTTTGATGGGCTTTGATAACCACAAGGTCCCCGGCTTCATAAATTGCTTTTTCCCCTGCTACCCAAAACTCGAAACGACCCTCCAAAACCTGCATGATCTGTTCATTTTTGTGGGAATGCTCCGGTACCTCGGCACCCTCTTCCACATCCCAGTAAACGAGGGTCATGGTCGCCGTATGTATCATTTTACCATGATAACCGGGCATAATTTCTTTTGAAGCTAAGGTCGCAATGTTAATGGCCATAACAGTTTTTTAAATTTTTTTTGTGTTTTTGTACACCTTTTGTAGGTATTCAGCGAGAAAAAAGGATTTTGGTACACTAAGATAACACAACCTTGGCCCAAAATAAAAAGCCCGAACGGTTTTGTACCGTTCGGGCTTTTGAATGCTAAATGGATTTTGGCCTATAGCAATCCAAAGCAGCTCAAATAAATCAATATTCTACGATTTCGAACTGACTCCTTCTGTTTTTCTGATGTTGTTCTTCGCTACAATCGTCCTGACAGTCCGACAGCGGTTGTTTTTCACCATAGCCCTTAAAGCTGATCCTGTCCGAAGCGAGGCCACCTACTTTTACCAAGTAGTCCCGTGTAGCCTGAGCCCTCTTTTCGGAAAGTACTTGATTGTACATGTTAGATCCTCTATTATCGGTGTGTGAATTGATCCTAATTTTTAGACTGGGATATGCCTTGAGTTTAGTAACCAAATTGTTTAACAATACTTTGGAATCCTCCCGGATCGCCCAGCGATCAAAGTCAAAGAAAATATAGGGAAGATCAAAATAGAATTTCCCGTCTTTGTTTTTGACCCTAGGAGGGGTATGGTCACGCAACAGGTTGCTAAGAACCTCTTTAGAGTCTTCCGAATCATTTTTGGTTATTTCCGCAATGTCGAATAATTTTTTGATCGATATGTTATGCTCGTCATTATTTTTGTTCGTAATGGTCAGTTGTTGTTGGGTCTTTTCAAAACCAAGGGCCTCTATTACCAGGTCATATTCGCCAGGTATCAAGTTTGCGGTAAACGTACCTTCTTCGTCCAAGGTGTTTTCATAAACGACCTCACCATCTTTGTTTCTAAGAATTACCTTAGCATTAGGGATAGGGCCTCCCGTAATAGAGTCCTTAAGAGCAATAATATTTACATATTCACGTGTGAATATTTCCCCGATTTGGGTAAAAGCAAAAATATCGTCGTTGTTGGCCTCGCGGTTGGAGCTAAAAAAGCCGTCCTTGGGAGAATTATAACTCAATGAAATATCATCGTATCGGGAATTGAGAGGTGCTCCCAAGTTAATGGGTTCCTGAAAAACTCCGTCCTTATACTCGGACACAAAAAGGTCCAATAGGCCCAATCCCAAGTGTCCGTTGGAGGCAAAAAACAAATGCCCATCTTCCGAAACATACGGGTATTGTTCCCGTTCGGGAGTGTTTACGGTAGCACCCAGGTTTTCCGGTTCTCCGTAACTACCGTCTTCGGAAATGGCCACGCGGTAAATGTCATGGCTTCCCAGACCTCCAGAGGCATCGGTCGCGAAAAACAAGGTAGCACCGTCGGCGCTCAACGAAGGGTGTTGGTAATTGTAATCATCCGAACAAAACGGTAACTTTTTGGGTTCCGACCATTTGGCCCCGGTCTTTTTGGATACGTATAATTGTACTTGATTTTTATCCTCCTCGTTAAAAATTCTTTTTCCGTCCACCAAGTTGCTTCGAGAAAGATAGAGGGTATTCCCGTCCTTGCTGAAACATACCGAACCTTCATGTAGGGCGGAATTGATGTTTTCGGGCATTGCGACCGGTTCCCCGATGCCTTCATTGGTGGTGTCGGAAGCGATTACATAAAGGTCGAGGAAAGGACGATGCGTCCATTTGTACTCCTTTTTGGAAGTACCGCCCTCACGATCGGATGAAAAGTAAATGGAATCGTTCCGCTTTACCGCACCAAAATCGGAAGCGTCCGAGTTGAAGCCTACTCTTTTGATTTCAAAATCGGATTTTTTCAATCGGAACGTTTCCACCTTTTCCTTGGATTCCGAAACGTTCGGCGCTTGCATACCCATCTTGTTTTTATACACCACAAGTTGGTCGATGGCCTTCTCATAGTCTCCGGTAGCCGACAAAAGCTGATAGTACATAAAATGGTACCGTGCTTCCATGGTTCCTTTGGGTTGGGTAAAATCCTCGTTTACCAAGGCTTTCAGGCTTTCGATACCTTTCTCGTATTGATAGGTATTGTAATAACAACTGGAAAGCTGTTCCAAAATATGTTGTGTTCGGGTTTTGACCACCGCTTTCTCATACAGCTCCGCCGCATTTAGAAAGTCTCCTTTTTTGAACAAACGATCGGCCTTCGAAACTTGGGCCGAAGCAAAGGTAGTTACGAAAAGGATGAAGTATATGTATATGTTTTTTCTTGACATGATTAAAAGAATCTAGGTGAGGAATAGCGTTTGGCTCCGGCAAAGCGAAGGTTGTACAATAGCATGATCTCATGGGTTCCCGAATTGTAGTTGCCCAGATTACTCGTAGTATAGTCATAGGCATAGCCTACGCGAAGGTCGGGTGTAATACCGATATTGAACATTCCGCTTACCGAATCGTCCAATCGATAGGAGAGGCCTACCTCAAAATTTCCATTGATCCTTACGTTGGCGTTAATGTCGGCCGAAATAGGGGCCCCTTGTACGCTGCGTACCATAAAGGATGGTTTGAAATCCAAATTTTGGTTCAGTGCAAAAACGTAGCCCCCGGTAAGGAAAAGATGCAAATTTTCATTGCCCAAGGACGCTACTCCGTTTCGGTCTTCCAAGTGTTTGCTTTGCAAAAAATTAGGCGCCGAAAGGCCAACGTAATACGTGTCACTGTAAAGGTAAAGTCCCGATCCGATGTTCAAAAAGGTTTCGTTAATGTTCTCCGAGAATGCCGGGTCGCTCGTAAAATCGCCACTGTTCAATTGAAAATCGTTGAACTGGGTGTCGAACAAAGTGACACCGACTTTAGCGCCGAAAGACAACCGTACTTTTTCGTTTAACCTTATGATATAGGCCAAATCGGCATAAATGTTGTTTTCGTTCAGCGCACCGTCCCCAATTTCATCGTTGATAAAGGAAATGCCCGCTTCAATACTTTCGTTTATGGGCGTGCGTAAGAATGCGGTTCCCGTTTTGGGGGCACCCACGGCGCCTACCCATTGTGTACGGTAAAGCACCCCCATGTTGGCGACGCCCACATCGGAGGTGGCATAGGCCGGGTTGATAATACTTGTATTGTACATGTATTGGGTATATTCTGGATCTTGTTGTGCCGTTACATACAAACTATGTATGAGGCCCAGAAAAAGTAAAATGGATACTTTTTTCATGAATTTCGGTTTAGGGTTGCGAATACTCATTTTCGTTTGTTTTATCGATTTAGGTATATGCGACCCTGTTGCGGAGGTATATTGTCGCGATTGAAATTGAAAATATAGAAGTAGACGCCATTAGGTACTACATTGTCCCCTGCAGCTCCGGGTTGGTTGGATGTTCCGTCCCAGGGTGCAACGGTGTTGTTTCCTTTGAATAACAGATTGCCATAGCGGTTATAGATCTCGATATCATAATCCTCGAACAAAAATTCTACGTCGCGCAGATCATAAACATCATTGATGCCGTCCCCGTTCGGTGAAAAACCATCTGGAATCAACAAGGTATAAACGTTCAGGTCGCAGGCGGTAAGGTCTACCGTAATCTCTAGGCGTTCATTGCTCTCACAGCCCGTAGCCGGATCAAAAGTGGCGGCATAGTAGGTGGTATTGTCCAATAGGAGGTCAGTGGTATTTAAGGCCGTACCGGCTTCCATAACATTGTACCATACTACCGACAATCCGTTGTCTACCGTAAGATTGGCCTCCAACTCTGCGATGGTAGGTCTTTCCACACCGCACAGTTCATTGCCCATAGGGTTCAAGGTCGGTGCCGGGTTATCGTTTATGGTGATGCTGATAGGAGGTGAGGCCAAACTTCTACAACCGTTAACATCCTCTTCAATGGCAAAATAATCACCGGAGGCAAGCGCATCCGTTTCATTGAACTGGTTTCCGTTCGTTGCCGCATCGAACCAAATGACATTATCTCCAGAGACTACAAAGGCATTTAAATCGGCGACCGTAGGATCGTCTATCAGACAGAAAGCACCTTCGGTATCGGACAATTGCGGTATTTGTGGATCGTTGATCTGTATGGTAACCTCCAAACGTTCCGTGCCTTCACAGGCAGAGGGGTCATCCGTCTCGCTCACGAAATAGGAGTTGCCATCTACCAAGGCGTCAGTGCCGTTTAGTGGCGCACCGCCCGTAGCCGCGGCGTACACCTGAAGCGTACCCCCGTTTTCGGGAACCACATTGTTGATAAGGTCGGTAATTACAGGGCTGTCGATGGTACAAAAAATTTGTCCGTCAGGGGCCAAACTTGGTATCGGGTCGATAACGGTAACTTCTACCGTAGCATTTACGTCAATACAAGCACCGGTTCCACTGACCGTGTAGGTATACGTTCCAGAAAGGTTGCTGCTTGGATCAAATGTGCCGGTATCCCCGTTGGTGACGGGGCTAGGCCCGGTCCAGGTACCACCGGTGTTCGGTGTTCCTCCTAATAAGGGAAACAGATCAAAGGCGGCATCGCTACCACAGACCGTAATGGTCGCATTTGTTCCCGCCAAACTTTCGATACTAACACCCACGGTTACCGTAGCGGTATCGTCAGGGCACACCCCTCCATTACTTACGGTATAGGTATAGGTTCCTGCAGTGTCGACACTTGGATCAAATACCCCGGTTCCACTTGCCAGAGCGGGGGACCAGCTACCGCCGGCGTCCGCATCGGTTCCTAAAGAAGCAAAAAGATCGGCAGCGGGGTCGTTTCTACAAAACTCTACGGCCGCATCGTCCCCGGCCTCCAATTGTGGTGCCACTGTCACGGTTACCACAGCACTGTCCTCTGGACAGGTAGCCGATGGCGGTACGGTATAGGTATAGTCCCCTGCGTTATCAACACTTGGGTCGAATACTCCGGTGCCGCTGGCCAATGCCGGGCTCCAAGTACCTCCGGTATCTGCAGAAGGCCCCAACAAGGTAAAAAGGTCCAGCGCGGGATCATTTTCGCAGAATGCGCGATTGGCATTATTACCCGCTTCGGGAGCAGGTGTTATTGTTACGGTAATGGTAGCGGTATCGGCAGTTGTACATGGTGCGGTCGCCGATACGGTGTAGGTGTACGTTCCGGAGAGCGCAGTTGCCGGATTGATCGTTCCACGGTCGCCGTTGGTCACACCGCTGGGTCCGGTCCAAGCACCGCCCCCATCCGGGGTACCCCCTAAAAGGGTGAACAGGTCTACATTGGGCTGGTTGCTACAAATATCGAGTACGCCGTCGTCACCGGCGTCCGGTTCTTCCTGTACGTTAATAGTTACCGTGGCGCTAACTTCCGGACAGGCATTCGCTGCCGGAATGGTATAGGTAAAGGTAAATGCACCGGGCGTCAACAAGGAAACGTCCAAAGTTCCCCGGTCGCCTCCCGTAGTAGTTTCGGGTCCCGTCCAAACACCTCCGGTATCGGGCGTGCCGCCCAATTCGTCAAACAGGTCCAAGGTTCCCGTGGCATCATTACAGATATCGACACTGTCGTCCGTTCCGGGGTCCGGTAAGTTTTCGATGCGTACAATAGTGGCATACCTCCCCGTACTTTCACAGGGAAAAGTAGTTTGCGTCGCATAATAAGTTGCATTGTTGACCAGCGGGGTAGAAGGGTCCAACGGTGAGGTCGATGATGGACTGTTATACCAGTTGATGTCGGTACCCGTTGCATTTAGGTCGGCGACAACAAAAGTAGTTGGAGCCGCTGGATCGTTACAGTAAAATTGTTCGGCAGGACCCGTAGGTTCTCCCGGGTCGATTATCGTTACCTCTGTCGGTAATCGTATACTGGTACATGCCCCTTCGGTCTGTTGCACCCAGTATGTTTCTCCGCTGACCAATGGATCTGTGCCGCTCAAAAGGGTTCCCCCGTTCCGTTCGCTATACCATTCGATGTTGGTACCATTGGCGCTCAACTGCGAAACGGTGTTCGTGTCCGATGAACAACGCGATACCGCAACATCCACATTCGTTGGTGGCT
Source organism: Maribacter sp. 2-571 (assembly GCF_050589625.1). NCBI lineage: Bacteria > Pseudomonadati > Bacteroidota > Flavobacteriia > Flavobacteriales > Flavobacteriaceae > Maribacter > Maribacter sp. 2-571. The sequence goes on from NZ_JBNGOP010000013.1 coordinate 118,604, forward strand.
CCCCGGTAATACTTACCGTTACACTGGGGCGTACTACACAGGTACCCGCGGTATTGTCGGCATAATAAGTGACGCCGTCCTGTAAAACAATATTGTTACTAAGTTGGGTGCCACCGACCAGATCGGTATACCAAACAACACCGCCGCCGGCATCGTTTGCCACCAAATTCAGTATTCTAGGGTTATCGCTATCACAGAAATCTTGGTTTTCGCCACCAGGGTCCAATGTTGGACATTGCGCGACAATAGCCTGTGATGAGATGCTGAAAACGATAAAAAAGAACAGTCGACCGAACAACGTGTTCACAGTTTTTATGTTGGGCATTGGTTGATTTTTAAATTATACTGTAGTTTAAAAGAAGTGGTAAATGTATTTTTGAATGGGCACTGTAAGAAAAGAATGTTGTGAAAGTGAAAGAATAGCGTGCGTAAGGGTCGTTTTTTGCAGCGTGGACATTAGAAAAAGGTGTATTTCATCGATTTTTTGGAGTGCATTTCATCGATTAGTAAGTGCTTTTATGCCTTTTTTACGTTATTTGATTCCCGTTAAAAAAGAAGGTATTTCGGTAAGAAATCCCCCTGTTAAAAGTAATTTTTTTTGATTATGAATGTACATTTTATAGCTATTGGAGGAAGCGCCATGCACAATTTGGCACTGGCATTGCACCACAAAGGGTTTACGGTAACCGGAAGTGATGACGTTATTTTTGAACCCTCTGCGGGCAGGTTGTTGCGGCAGGGATTGCTTCCGGAACATTTTGGCTGGTTTCCGGAAAAGATACACAAGGAGCTCGATGCGGTAATTCTTGGAATGCACGCCAAAGCGGACAATCCTGAATTATTAAAGGCCCAAGAATTGGGCATTGTCATTTATTCGTACCCCGAGTTTCTGTACGAGCAGTCCAAGGACAAAACAAGGGTAGTAATAGGGGGAAGCCATGGGAAGACTACCATTACATCCATGATCTTACATGTTTTGAATTATCACGATCGGGAGGTCGATTACATGGTAGGTGCCCAATTGGAGGGTTTTGATCGGATGGTACACCTTACCGAGGAAAATGATTTTATCGTTTTGGAAGGGGACGAATATTTGTCTTCACCAATCGATAGACGGCCTAAATTTCATTTATATCGCCCCAATATCGCATTGTTGAGCGGCATCGCTTGGGACCATATCAACGTGTTTCCCACTTTTGAAAATTATGTTTCCCAGTTTCGCATTTTTGTCGACAGTATCGTAAAAGGGGGGAGTATTACCTATAATGAAGAAGATGCCGAAGTATCGGCCGTCGTCGAAGCTTCGGAGAATACGATTAGAAAGTTGCCCTACAATACCCCCGACTATGAAGTGATCGATGGTGAAACAATGTTGGAAACTCCCGATGGGCCTATGCCTATAGCCGTTTTCGGGAAACACAATTTGAACAATCTTGCCGGGGCCAAATGGATTTGCCAACATATGGGGGTCGATGAGGAAGACTTCTATGAAGCGATCGCTACCTTTAAAGGAGCCTCCAAGCGACTGGAAAAGATTGCGGCATCGGCAACCAGTGTATTGTTCAAGGATTTTGCACATTCCCCTAGCAAGGTGAAAGCGACCACCGGTGCGGTAAAGGAGCAATATCCGGAACGGCAGGTAATCGCCTGTCTAGAACTGCACACCTACAGTAGTTTTAATCCAAAATTTTTAGAGGAGTATCAAGGTGCTTTGGACCGGGCCGATCGGGCCATTATTTTTTATCTGCCGGAATCGGTGGCCATCAAAAAACTAGACCCCGTGCTTCCCGAACAGATAGCGTCGGCCTTTAAACGGGACGATCTGGAAATTTTCACTAAGGCCGAAGCTTTTCATGATTTTATTTTTGGTCAATCGTTTTCCGATTCCGTGGTACTGCTTATGAGTTCCGGTAACTATGGCGGACTCGATTTGGACAAACTGGCTAACAAGGTGTCGGAAAGCTAAGGAAAGTATTTTCATAGGGCTTTTGAACGGTGCTCGCACGGCCGGTCATCTTGGAGGTAAGATCTTCGCCCAAACAATGTATTATTTATAAAGTATAGGGGTCATACGCCAAATTGGTTGAGATGATGGTCCAAGTGTTTGAATTGTACTTGTCCCCATTGCTGAGGTGTAAATGCTCCAAAAAGGGGATGTGCGTTCCATGTTTCCCTGTGGCGCACATTATGGCAATCGGTGACCAGCTTTTTTAACATGTGTTTTTCGGAAGCGAAATTTTTGGTTTCCTTGGCCTTTAGGGCCGGTGCCGTAGGAAGGTTCTTTCGCCAAGGCCTGTCATTATAGAGTGCTTTTTTAAAAAATAGTTTGGCAAAAATGTTCCCCGATCCTTTGGGCTTTTTATTTTCGATGGCAATACGCAATGGAAACTGACAATGCCATAGCATTTGGGCAACGGTCATTTTTCCCCATTGCCCTGCGGTCGTTTCCTCCAGGTTGTCGATACGCGACAGGATTTCTTGATAAACCGTTTCGTCAAAAATTGATTTCATTGTCTAGCCATATTACTTTTTAAAAGTACAATAAAATTGTAGGATGTTATTTCCTGGGTATGGCGAATACCATTTCCGATGTTAACTTACCCCTTGAACAGTTGTCCTTCCGTGTATGCCTCAAAATAACATATAATTGTAATCAAGGTTATGTGTAGCTTTTTTTCGCCTACACAAAAATCCCTATTTTTTACTTGTGTATATTAACATTTGAAATGGTTTAAATGGCTATTTTTAGTGCATGCAAGATAACCCTTACCCTTTTTCGATAAAGCAGTGGTCCGATGATGACCGTCCGCGCGAAAAATTGGTGCAAAAGGGAAGGGCGGTACTTTCCGATGCCGAACTGGTAGCCATATTGATCGGTTCTGGAAGCAAAAACGAAAGTGCGGTGGCACTTTCCAAGAGAATTTTGGCCTCTGTAGGCAATAACCTGAACGAACTGGGAAAGCTTTCCGTAGAACAACTTAGCCGGTTTAACGGTATCGGGGAAGCCAAAGCGGTAACAATTATTGCAGCACTGGAAATGGGCCGTCGCCGTAAGGAACAAGATATTAAAAAGAGCGGTCAAGTAAACAGTAGTCGAGAGGCATTTGAAGTGTTGCTGCCTACCCTTGGCGATTTGGAGCATGAAGAATTCTGGATCTTATATTTGAACAATGCAAACAAGATATTGCTATCGGCCCAATTGAGCAAAGGGGGGCTTACGGGAACCTTGGTAGATGTGCGCTTGGTAATGAAAAAGGCACTTGAACTGGGTGCGGTGGCGCTTATTTTGGCACACAACCATCCTTCGGGCAGTTTACGGCCCAGTAAAGCGGACAAAGAGGTGACCCAAAGGTTGAAAAAGGGCGCTTCGGCCTTGGATATAAAAGTATTGGACCATTTGATCGTCACCCAAAAAGACTATTTTAGCTTCGCCGATGGTGGGCTTCTTTAAAAAGGGCGGGTTCAAAGGTTGTTCGGTGAACATCGTTTTTTTTAATGCTATCGCCCACGTTTTTTAACACGTTTATGCTGCTGATCTATACCCATAAAATTACCTCGCGCTTTGGTTATACCATGCGACAAATTTTCACTCGAATTTTGGGCATCGAGGTTACTTTTACCACTACCGTAGAAGATTTTATAAAGCATTCAGGACCAAAGATTACGTATACCAAACAACCACTTCAAAACGAGTTTTTTGTTCGTAGTACCGATTTATTGTTCGAGCAGGGTATCAATGATATTAATATTTCGATAGAAGATTGGGAAGGTGTTCCCAGCTTTTTTACCACCGGGGAACGTAGCGCGGTCCCTTTTGATATTTTTGCCGCGAGTTTTTATCTGTTAAGCAGGTATGAAGAGTATTTGCCCCATGTAAAGGACATTCATGGCCGTTTTCCGCCCAAAGAAAGTATTGCCTATAAAAATGGGTTTTTAAAAAGGCCAGTCGTCGATCTTTGGGCCTTCAAATTGTTCGAACAATTGCGGGTCCGCTTTCCGGAAATAGAAGCGAAGGAACGTAAATACAGGTATACTTCGGTTATCGATGTTACCACATCACACTGTTTTGCCTACCGGGGAACAGTGCGTGGCGTAGCCGGATTTTTAAAGGACCTTTTTACGTTGAAATGGAAAAGGGTAGCAGGTAGGGTAAGGGTTTGGGTCGATCCAACGAACGATCCTTACGATAATTTTAATGAACTGATAGCGTTGCACAAATCCCGGAAAATCAGGAGCATGTTCTTTTTTCAGTTTGCCGATTACTCTACTTATGACAAAAATGTATCCCCGAACAGCAATTGTTTTCGATACCTTATCAAATCAATTGCGGACTACAGTGTCGTTTCCCTATCGGCCTCCTACAGTTCTTTTGACGATATTGATATGTTGCGCAACGAGAAAAGAAGATTGGCCGAAGTAGTTCACAGACCGGTCAACTTTTCAAGAATGCGGTATAACCGGGTAAGTGTTCCCGAAACCTATCGCAATTTGGTCGACGCGGAGTTTACCGACGATTACACTATGGGGTATACCCACGAGGTGGGTTTTAGGGCCAGTACTTGTACCGCGTTTTATATGTACGATATCAATTTGGAAATACAACAACCCATACGCGTACACCCCTTCGCTTTTCATGATTATGCCCTTGCGAACAGTACCAATGAACAGCGTATATTAGAACAGCTCAACACCTTGTACCGGGAAGTGAAATCGGTAAATGGAGCGTTTTTGTCCATTTTTTCAAATGAACTTTTGGGAAGTGATCACAGTATTGACTGGATGCAATTGTATAAAAAAGTAATCGATGCGTATTATCAATAAACATATTGTTACCGACATTTTTTTCGATTTGGACCATACCTTATGGGATTTCGAGAAAAATTCGGCCCTTACCTTTAAAACAATTTTTGAAAAACATGCCATTGGGGTGGACTTGGACGTTTTTCTGACGGCTTATGTACCTGCCAATCTGGTATATTGGAGACGGTACCGCGAAAACCAGATCACAAAGGAAGCCCTGCGTTATGAGCGGTTGAAATCTGTTTTTGATGCGATAGCACACCCTGTCGACGACCCAACGATCGATTTGCTTTCCGAAGCGTATATTGCAGGACTTTCCCGTCAAAAACACCTTTTTCCGAATACGATCGAGGTTTTGGACTATCTAAAACCCAATTATCGCCTTCATATCATCACAAACGGTTTTGAGGAGATCCAAGAGCGAAAATTACGAAACTCGGGAATCGATGGCTATTTTGAGCAGGTGGTCAATTCTGAAATGGCGGGCGTTAAAAAGCCACATCCCGATATCTTCAAAATGGGTATGGAACTGGCCGGTACCAAACCTGAAAATTCCATCATGATCGGTGATAGTCTTGAGGCCGATATCGCCGGCGCTATTGGTTTTGGACTCCAAGCGATACATTTCAACTCGGATAACGGTCCGTTGCACGAAACATGTGTAACGATTAAGGAGCTGAATGAAATAAAAACGTATTTGTAGAGTTATTAAGGGCACGGGTGGTTAAACCCGACCTATAGCGTTACAAAGGTTTTAAATGAAGGGAATACAGATTATCTTTTGTTTCTTGTTTGGCATCGTACTAGTGAGTTCTTGTATAGAAGAACAAAATTTTGACCAGTTCGATGCGCTTACCGTGGAGCCGGAATATGAGGCCAGTATTATTTACGTAGAGGCACCCGAGGCACTGGTAAATGCAGTTGCCGCATCCAATTTTTATGCACAGGACTTTAATTTTGACGCGTTCAGCGAAAATGTGTTCGCGGACAGGGTTATAGAAGGTTCTGTAACTTATTTGGTAGACAATACTACCAGTAAAGCGCTGGAACTTACCGTCCAATTTTTGAATGAGGCCAATGAGGTATTGGATACGGAAATTTTCATGATCGACGAAGGGCCGACCGCTGTATTGGAACGGGAAGTTTTTTATGGTGATGGGGGCAAACCTATCGAAATTATCAGAAACACTTCAAGTATTCGCGTAAGTGCGGCCAACCTAGGGGACGATGTTAGTACATCAGATCTGCCAGATCCCAAAATAATACTTCGTTCAAGTGGAAAATTTAGAGTTCGCCTAAGATGAAGCAATATACCTTTCTATTAGCAACCTTACTAGGAATATGGATTCCGGCCATGGGACAGAACAAGCAATTGTTGTATGATTTTAACGAAATCCCACAATCGTTGATGGTAAACCCTGGAGTTGAAACCGATTTCAGCTGGTACAGTGGCATACCGGTGCTATCGGGTATATCGTTTCAGGCCGGTTCAAGTGGGATTTCGGTCAACGATATTTTTGCCGATGATGGTGTCGATATAAATACTAAAATAAGGGAAAGAGCGGTATTCGGTATAAACCCCCGCGATGAGCTGAGTGGTACCTATCAGGTTGAGTTGCTAAATGTAGGTTTTCGAGGTACGGACCCCGATATCTTTTATTCTCTTGGAATGTATCATGAAGGCGATGCCATAGGATATTGGTTCCAAGATTATGCAATCCTTGCTTATGAGGGAAATGCCGATCGGTTGAACCAACGGTTCGATTTGGGACATCTAAAAACTCGGGGCGAAATGATGAATGTGTTTCATTTCGGAATCAATAAAAGAGTTAATTCCGAATTGACCATTGGTGGAAGGGCCAAAGTATATTCCAGTATTTTTGATTTTAACTCCACAAGGAATAAAGGATATTTTGTAACAACGGAAGGGCAGAACAATATTCTCGCCAGTACCATTGATGCCGATATGCAGTTGCGTACTTCTGGAATAGAGGCCTTGCGTGATGCTCAGGACGAAGGCAATTTAGGCCAGACCATTTTAAAACGAGGTCTTTTAGGGGGCAATTTGGGTATTGGGGTTGACTTGGGTTTCAGTTATCATTTGAACGAGCAAACCGTTTTTACCGCTAGTGTTTTAGATTTGGGGTTTGTTTACCACACTAACGATGTAAAGACCTATACCTTGAACGGAAGTGCTACCGTTGAAGGCATTGAAATCATTTTACCGGATGCTTTGGCAGATCCCAATCGGGATTTTTGGCAAGATTTGGTAGACGAAGTGGAAACCTTTGTGCCTTTTGAAGATAATACCGATGGCTATATCGCTTTTCGTCCTACAAAGCTGAACGCTTCGCTAAGGTACGATTTTGGCGAACAGCAGGCTTCTCGGGTAGCCTGTGATTGCGGTACCGCCCCTAGAGGAGGAAGTTTTCGCTCTAAATTTGCTAATAGTGTTGGCGGACAATTGTACATGATCAATAGACCACGTGGTCCGCAATCGGCACTTTCGGCATTTTACATGCGACGTTTAGGGAATGCAATGGCCGTTAAAACCACCTATACTGTTGATAAATTTACCTTCACGAATGTTGGCCTAGGACTAAACTTACAGGCCGGTCCGGTGAACCTGTATGTGCTTGCCGATAATTTACTTGCCTATCGGAACCTCGCGGATAGCCGCTATGCATCCCTTCAATTTGGATTAAATATCATATCTTGGGGCAGGAACTAATAACTTCTGCTGTCCAACACTCGGTCCCTCGACTTTTTTGGCATGCTTTTTTCATTAGTTATCCTGTAAACCAAAAAACAGCATACTGTGATGCGCATTCTTTTATCCCTATTTCTAATGACAATTTTTGCCGGAGAGGCAACGGCGCAATTGAACGACTATAAATATATTATCGTTCCAAAGCAGTTCGGAAACTTTAAAAAACCCAATCAGCACTCTACGAGTACGTTGATCAAATATCTTTTTGCTCAAAAGGGATACACGGTCATTTATGATGATAACCTGCCCGAGGACCTTTATGGAAATCCCTGTATCGGGCTAACGGTTCGTTTGAATGATGAATCCTCCCTTTTCACTACGAAAACCACTTTGGGTCTAATTGATTGTAACGGGCGTGAGGTATTTAAAAGCGAGGAAGGAAAAAGTAAAAGCAAGGTGTTTCGTGAGGCGTACACCGAGGCCATTAAAAAGGCCTTTGTTTCATACGAGAACATTGTGTACGAATATAACGGAAGGGGACAGGCACAGCAAGAACCGGTGACGTTACGCTTTAATAACGATGTCAAACATTTGAAAGAAAATCAGGAGACAACGCCCACTTTGGACAAACATCAAGACCCTATGGTAACACAAAAAGCGACCAAGGACGAACAGTATTTTAAAAGTACGGAACCTAAAGCGTCCAAATATGAAAAAGGCGAAGCTCCGGCCGAGGTTGTGGAGCAAAAGGCAACGGAGGAGGTACAACTGTATAAAACAAATACGCCGGTCGATTCCGATATTGAAAAAAGTACCGGTACAAGTGTAGAAGGTCTTAAGTCCTCCGAACTGCTATATGCCCAAGAAGTAACCAATGGTTTTCAGTTGGTCGACAGCACGCCCAAAGTAGTGCTGAAAATGTATAGGACAGCTGTTCCCAATGTTTACACTACCACGATAGCCGGTGGCAACGGTGTGGTCTACCAAAAAGACGACAAGTGGTTTTTGGAGTATTATATCGGTGAAAAACAAACGGTTCAGGAATTGAACATCAAGTTTTAACCATCGTACTTATCTTTCCAACGGTTTTTCAAAAAGGTATTTATGGCATCCTCGCGAGGATTGGAACCGGGAGCGTAAAAGGTGGTCCCACTAAGGCTTTCCGGTAGGTATTCTGCATCCACAAAATTATTGGAGTACTCATGCGCATATTGATAATCCGCGCCATAGCCCAAATCTTTCATCAGTTTGGTGGGTGCATTCCGAAGTGGCAACGGTACGGAAAGGTCGCCTGTCTCCCTTACCCGTTGTTGCGCTTTGTTGATGGCCAAATAACTGGCATTGCTCTTTGGTGAAGTTGCCAAATAAATGGCACATTGGCTAAGGATAATTCTGGCTTCCGGATACCCTATAGTGGTTACGGATTGAAATGTGGTATTGGCAATGACCAAGGCCGTAGGGTTTGCCAGGCCGATATCCTCCGAAGCCGAAATGAGCATTCTTCGCGCTATAAACTTTACGTCCTCTCCACCTTCTATCATCCGGGCCAACCAATAAACCGCCGCATTGGGGTCGCTTCCCCGTATGGATTTAATGAAGGCCGAAACAATATCATAATGTTGTTCTCCCGTTTTATCGTACAGCACCGTATTTTTTTGCACTTTGCCCATGACGAGTTCATCGGTTACTACAACCTCCTCCGTATCCTCCGAATTGATGACCAGTTCAAAAATGTTCAAAAGTTTACGACCGTCCCCTCCCGACAAGCGTAAAAGTGCTTCCGTTTCGGCGAGGGCTATTTTTTTTGACTTTAGTAAAGTGTCCTCATCCATGGCTCTTTTTAACAGCGTTTCCAGATCGGATTTGTCGAATGCATTTAAAATATACACTTGACAACGGGACAAAAGTGCCGGAATGACTTCAAAACTAGGATTTTCGGTCGTGGCACCGATAAGGGTAACCCAACCTTTTTCCACGGCGGCAAGCAAGGAGTCTTGTTGCGATTTGCTGAACCGGTGGATTTCGTCTATAAACAATATGGGGTTTTTTGCGGTAAAAAGTCCACCACTTTGCTTCGCTTTTTCTATGACCTCCCTAATATCCTTGACCCCGCTGTTGATGGCGCTCAGCGTATAAAAGGGTCTTTTACTTTCGTTGGCGATAATATTGGCCAGGGTCGTTTTTCCCGTTCCGGGAGGCCCCCAAAGAATCAAGGAGGGGATCATCCCTTTTTTGATTTGCGTGGTGAGGGAACCATGGTCGCCAACCAAATGCCTTTGGCTCACATAATCGGAAAGGGTTTTGGGGCGTATTCGTTCTGCTAACGGTTCGTTCATACCGTAAAAGTAAAACAATACCATTTTAACTTTGAAATGGCATGTATAGAAATTGAATTATTTTTTAGCTGTTCAACGCAAAAAATGGAAGCATAGCCTGAGCTACGGTTAGATTCCAAGTCAAGCCGGGGACAGGCTTTTTAACAGAATGGATGAAAAAGAAACGAGTTCTTAGTGTTATTTCAAAGTTAAAATGGTACAAACTAAACAAAAGCGGTCGGTTGGCCGTCAAAGATTAAGGACCGTTTGCGTTTTAAAAGGGGAGCTGAACCTAACATACTCGTGGTTGAAACGAGTGTGCTGGCGATTGTATCCTTTACCTTCAGAGTGATTATTGCCAAGGTGACAATATTTCAGGTAAAATGGCTATGGCCGATTTATTGCTAAATTTAGGTCATGACGGAAGCTCAGCATTTCAAATTCACAAATGCCGTTATAATTGCCCCACTGGTGTCGGTTATCGCCATTTGGACCGTTTTTTGGTTAGAACTGCGTTTGCATACCAACTTCAACGAATTTGGGATCGTGCCCCAAACCTTTGGTGGACTTCGTGGTATATTATTAAGTCCGTTCATACATGGCTCTTTGGAGCATCTTTACAACAACACCCTGCCCCTGGGTATTTTAACGGCGGCCCTGTTTTATTTTTATAGGAAGAATGCCCTGATGGTGCTTTGCATCGGGATAGTGATTTCCGGTCTGGGAACTTGGCTTATCGGAAGGCCTTCATACCATATAGGGGCCAGTGGGCTTATTTACGTATTGGCGAGCTTTATTTTCTTTAAGGGAATCTTTACCAAATATTATCGGCTGATTGCCCTGTCGTTGATCGTGGTGTTTATTTATGGCAGCATGCTTTGGTATATTTTTCCGGTCAAGGAAGGAATGTCATGGGAAGGACATTTGGCCGGTTTCTTAACGGGATTGCTTTTAGCGGTATTCGTAAAGTCGCACATGCCTGCAGCCAAAAAATACGACTGGGAGCGGGAAGATTACGATGAGACCGATGATGTGTTTTTAAAGCATTTTGACGAGAATGGAAATTTTATAGAGAATGTAGTGCCGGAACAAGAGGAAGAACCGATCGTTTCCGCACCAAAGGTGAAAATCACCTATCACTTTAAAAAACGGAAATCTTCCGATACATCGGACTGATTGTGGTCAATGGTGATATTCGATTCCGTTTTTATGGAACCGCTTACGCTGCATTGGATATTCTCCCAGCTCTAGGTGTTTCGTTGGCGTACCGCCTCATATAGAAAAACGGAGCAGGCGACGGCAACGTTCAATGATTTGATTTCTCCTAGCAAGGGCAACTTGGCACTATGATCGGCAGCTTTAAGCGTTGACGGAGCTATTCCCCTGTCCTCGGATCCCATGATGATGGCACATGCTCCTTTCAAGGAGGTTTCATATACGGAAGTATCGGTCTTTTCAGTGGCAGCGATTACGGAAACACCGCTAGCCTGCAAATAAAACACGGCATCCTTGATATGGTCTACCTTAACGATAGGAACCAAAAAAGCGGCTCCCGCAGAGGTTTTGATGGTGTCTGAAGTTACGGGAGCGGCACCTTTTTTCTGGATGATAATACCATCTACACCGGTGCATTCCGCGGTCCTGATAATGGCCCCAAAATTACGGACGTCCGAGAGTTGATCGAGCAATAAGAACAAGGGATCCTTTTTTTGTTCCATCACGGTATCCACCAATACCGAAAGATCATGAAAACGAATGGGCGAAATATTCGCTACAACGCCTTGATGGTTATTATTCGTAAGCCGGTTCAGTTTTTCGATGGGAACATAAGAAGTGTTCAAACCCTTGGCGCGCACGAGTCGTTCCAATTCCTTGGATAACGTTCCTTGAAGCCCACGTTGCACAAAAACCTTATCAATGGGTTCGTTAGCAGTTATTGCTTCTATAACCGCACGTATCCCATATATTTGGGTGGTTTCTTTCATGGCGTAAAGGTAGCCAAATATCGTATGGTGTTTTGGAAAGGGTTTCTTTTTTTAAAGAATTTCAAGAAATCGTTTTTGGTATTGTCCGATTACTCTACCGTGAACAAAACCCGTTCCGAAATAGGAGTGCCTATAGCGGTAAACCCTTCCAGCACAATTTCAAATGTTCCCGTAATATCGGAGGTAGTAAAGGAGATGGTATTGTTTTTTTGTCGTAACACATAGTTGCCGTTCCACAACAATTGATATCGAAAATCCGGAACATGTTCCCAGGAACCGCCTACGGAACCATAGTTTGGCGAAAAGTATTTTTTAACGGGCTGTACCGTGGGAATGTCCACCGGTTTCGAATCGTTTTTAAAAACCGGGACAACGGTTTGGGGCAGTTTGGTGTTGAACAGTACTACGCCCTGATATCTTTGTTTTCCAAAAAACAGGTTCGTTTGGGAAGCGATAATTTCCTCGAAATCACTTGCCGATTGGTCCAGTAATAGCGCATGGTCCTTTACCAACCGACCGTTTAAAAGTACCAAAGCGTCCTTGGTGTCGAACAAAATGGAAGGCGGGGTCCGTACGCGCATTCGATTCCCCGAATTTGCTCCACTGATTTGTATTGGCCCAATGATTTCCCGAATGGTTTCCCGTAGGGTCGGGAACCTCGTGTAATCGTCAAGTCTGAAATGACTTTGTGTCCCCTTTTCCAAAAGGGTTGTTTTTGGGGTCGGGAACAGACTATCGGGCTTTACCGCGAAATAAGATGTTTCTATTTGGTTGTGTACACTTTTTTCCAAAATGGCTTTTTCCATTTTGGGCGACAATTCAAACCGCCTAAACGATATAGCATCGTATGTAATGGCAGGGGTCGGCGTTAATTGTAACTTGGCATTCTCTTGGTCCAGGAGGTCTAAAAAAGCCATTTCGTTCTCGATACCCTTTGGAATAACGATATCAAAACGACCTTCGGCATCTGTTCGATAGATATTGAAACGTTCTGGCTGTCCAGGGACAGAAAGCGCAAGAGACAACGCAGCGGTATTGTCTTCCTCTTTGATGATCGTGCCGGAAAGGATTTTTCCTCTTAGCTCGGGTATAAATAGAATGGAATCGTACCGTGCTTTTTCTTTTTTTTCGGGTAGCAGTGCGGTAGCGTTTGGAGGTTCATATCCAGAAAGAGATCCTGCTTTTCGTATGGAAAGGGAGTAGGAACCTTTTTGCAAGCTAGGGTCTTTTATTGTAATGTTGGCCTGCCCTTCTTTCCTGGTCCCTAAAACTGGCGATGTCATGGAAATCTCTAGCAACGGCGGAGCGGTATTCTTGAATGTCTTTTGGCTTTGGATTTGGTCGTTTCGGTCAATTTCGGCCCCGTATGTTTCCAAAGAATTGTTCGTTTTCGTTTTAGCCGTGGTGTAGGGGTTTACTATGGTAATATCACTTTTAAAAAAGGAGGCCATGCCCCCGTTGCGCATCCATTGGGTATGGGCCAGAAGTTTGTAGTTTCCGGTAGGCAGATTGGTTCCTATAAAAATATCGCTTGTCGCTTTTCCATTGGTAAGGAAAAGGGTTTTTTCAAAAATGGTCTCAAGGGTTTCGTTGATCAGCGTGATGTATGCCACTTTGCTCGTGGTGCTCGATCGTAAGGTTTTACGATCAAGAACATAACAACTGTAATGCACATAATCTCCCGGAAAAAATACGGTGGTGTTAAGATGCAGGTACACGGTTTCTGGGGAAAGCTTTGAAAACGTTTGCGTTTCTTGTGCCTTTGTCCCTTCTTTAAAAAGAAGAAGGAAAAGAACGGTTATGAAGAACTTATGTGGTAAAGGCATATGGTTTTCAATTAATCTATCCAAAATTCGGGAACAATGTTTGTGCCCAGTACATTACAATCTCCGCAAATGGTCGGTACCATACTAAACGGACCTTCTCCCGGAGGTCTCGGAGATCCCGAGTCGGTAAAGAACTCCAAAGTTTCGTTTTCGATTGCGAGTGCCAATGGGGAATTTCCAAATTGGTCCGTTTCTAAAAGAGGGGAGAGAAAAACATCACAACCAACGGCGTAATTCGGTTCCGTAACATCTTCAAAGAAATCCTCGTAATTAAAAAATATGCGGTTTTCGGAGATTGATGCAACATCGAAAAAACCGCTTACCTTTTTAGTACCTCCAGATACGGTAATGTTCCCGATCAGAAAACCAGGTTGGTTTTGGGACAACAGGCTTCCTTGGTTGGATAACTTTTGTAAATTGTTATAAAACTCATAAGCGCTGCGGCGTTGTACCAGCTGCTTCACCAAAATACTATAGCGGTGGGCAATGATAAAATCCGATCGTTCTATAAATCGAATCGGTAAGGCGACTACGTTGTCTTCGGCCTGGTTGGTCGTATCAAAAAGTAAACTCCCGGTGGCGTCAACCGTTTTAAAACAGGTCCGTTCCTCCCTTTGTCTGGGTCTAATATCGACGGTCAGTGGGTCTTGGGTAACCACATAGGCTTCGAACGGGCTCCACCTTGGCGCGATAATTTTATAGGTCTCCTCATAAAAATAGCGGTAGTAGCGACTTTCTCCCGAAGGGTCGGTACTGTTGACGGTGATGTTCACGCCTTCTATGCCATTTTCGTCTATTGCCTTTTGCGCAACGACCGAACCGATATTGGAGGTAGTGGATAGCCGCACGGTTTCAGAAACCATTGCGGTACCGTTCTGCGTTTCTATTCGTAACCTATAATCAGTACCCGGTAGCGCTTCAAAGGCCTCGACGGATCGGTAGGTGCCCGGAACAATTTCCTCAAAAGCGATTGCCCTATCATTTTCCAGGACGGTTACCGAGGCATTTTGTTCCGGTACGGCCTCGGATGTGCCGAGTGCCGCCGTGTTGCTTATTTTTACAGTATGAAATTCGTTCGTATTGGTTATGGTAGCTTCTACGATAAACACCTCCTCAAAATTACTCTCGGGTAGTTCAAAAGGCTCTACGCAGCGTGTAAATACCAACAGTACGACCAATGCTAGGGCGCAACGAACGGCAATGTAACGTATGTGGGCGTGCTCTTTGTTCAAAATTTGATGTTATAGGTTATCGATGGTACCGGAATATTGAAAATAGCGCTTTGAAATGCTTTTACCTCTCCGCTATCGGTAACAAAAAATACGGAATAGGGATTATTACGGCCCAATACGTTGTATATTGAAATATTCCAAAAACTATGGGCCAACTTATCCTTTTTATGGTTTCCCTCCAAATTGAAACCAAGGTCCAGCCGATAGTAATCCGGAATTCGGAATTGGTTCCTTGCACTATACAACACTTGTTGTTGTCCATCAAAAGTAAAGGTCCCGGTAGGTATTGTAACCGGCCGTCCCGTTTGGTATATAAAATTTGTGGAGAAGCTGATCCGTTTACTGACCTCGTAGTTGGCAACGAAGCTAATGTCATGTGGCTTATCAAAATTTGACGGGAAGTACGCTCCAGAATTGATCGTTTCTTCTTGGATATCACTTTGAAATCGATAGAAGGAACGGCTGTAAGTGTACCCTAGCCAGCCATTGAGTTTGCCATAGTTTTTCCGCAACAGCAACTCTGCTCCATAGGACTCACCATCGCCCTGTAAGGTTTCGGTTTCCACATTTTCGTTTAACAAAAGCTGTGCGCCCGTTTTAAAGTCCAATACGTCGCTAAGCCGTTTGTAAAACCCTTCCAAACTCAGGGTATATTGTTCTTCGGCAAAATTCTTGAATAGGCCCGTTGAAGCAAACCACGCCTGTTGTGGGCGAATGTTGGTGTCGGATAGGGTATAGGTGTCTATCGGGGAAACGGTAGTATTGTTGGAAAGGGAATGTAGGTACTGTACCGTATTGTTGATACTCGCTTTTACGGAAAGATCTTCCTGTAAGGTGTACCGGGCACCGATACGCAGTTCCGGGTACAGATAGGTTTTGAAAAAATCCCCTTTCTCAAAGCTTTCCGTTCGCTCTACGGTAGTGTCGGTTCGCGGTTCATTGGCTTCATATACCCGTTGTTCGGATGGACCGATCGCATTGAACATGGAGAGGCGAACCCCTAAATTCAGTTCAAAGGCTTCCGAAAAATCAATTTTATCCGAAACAAATAATGCAGACTCCAATCCATGCTCTTCGGTCAGTTTTATCGCTTGGATCTGGCTTTCGGGGGTCAGGCCTTGTATGGCCCCTGGCTCTAGGGAATAAAGTTTGCTTTCAATTCCGTAGGAAAGGGCGTGCTTCGGATGCAGACGATAATCCATTTTCACCTTTAATTGGGTTTCCCGGATACCGTAATCAAAAGCGAAGTCTACCTCGGGTCTTCCTTCAAAATCGATGTTGAAACGATATTCATTGTAGGATAGTTTAGCGGAACCCCTATGTTTTTCATTGAACACATGGTTCCATTTAAGGGTGGCCAACCTATTTTCATAACCATAAAGGGAATCTTGGGTAATACTAAAGGCATCTTTACTAAAATAGGCCGTTGCCTCTATGGCATTGTTATCGTTCAATGTGTGATTGTATTTGGCTACTATATCATAGAAATAAGCATTTCTCCCTTGTAAAGAAGGCTCATCTATCGCGTTTAAGATCCAGTCCGAATAGGTACCTCTGGCCCCGATGAGAACTCCCCCCTTTTTGTCCCATATCGGTGCTTGTACCATTATATTGCCCGTTACCGGACCGATAGAGGCTTCTCCCTGAATTTTTTCGGTTTTGGCGTCTATGGTCTTAATATTGAATACAGAGGATAGCCGTCCCCCATATTCAGCAGGGATATTGCCCTTAAAAATATCGACGGATTCTACCGTAAATGGGTTCAAGGCGGAGAAAATGCCGAAAAAATGGGAAGGATTGTAAAGCGTGGAACCATCCAAGAGAATGAGGTTTTGGTCGGTTTTACCACCTCTTACATTATAGCCGGCCGCGCCTTCGCCCGCAGATGTGATGCCCGGTAATGTGGTAGCTACCTTCAAAAGATCCCGCTCCCCTAAAACAACGGGTATGGTTTTTGATTCTTCCGACCCGATATTGCTACTTCCTATTTCCGTTTCTTGAATGTCCGCATTGTTATTCGCCCTTAGCACCACTTCTTGTAATTGTTCTATTTGTTCGGAAACAACGAGGTCCAGTGTTCCGTTGCCATAAACGATGATGGGCTGGTTCAAGCGCTCTAATCCAATGGCATCGGTCAAAAGCGTTGCTTTTCCTGCCGGCACAGAAAGGGTATAAAACCCTTTTTGGTCGGTCACGGTGTTTTTGCCACCTTCGATCCGCACCAGTACATTGGGTATGGAGGCTCCCGTTTCCGCTGTTCTAACGATTCCGGAAAGTTTAAAAGCATTGGAGATGTTTCCTTTTTGTTGCTTACCAATGGTAACGGTCCGTTTTGTATTCCGCTGGTTTTGCTGATTTTGGAACGCTACCGAAAGTGCGGCGTTTTCTTCTTCGGAAGATACAGGTATGCTATCGTTGGTTCGTTGTTTGGGAAAGAAACCTTCTGGGAGATAATCATAGATCAACTGCCCTTTGGTAAGCACCACCTTTTTTCCATCGTAATAGTAGTAATTGAAATCGGTCCCCTCTAGCAGGGATTCCAGTAGGGTCCCCAAATCGTTTGCCGATAGCTCGTCCGCGATGGGTGTGTTGTCAAACCACTCTGGGATGTAATAAAAAGGGATTCCCGTTTGTTTTTCCAACTGTTGTAAAACTTCCAATCTGGTACGACCTTGAGTGGTAATGGAAACCTCCGTTTTTTCCATTTGCGCGAAGAAAAAATGCGGAAGTAGCAACAATACGGTAAGTGGAAACAGTATTTTCATTCTACCGCGATTTTAGGTTTTAAGGATGCCAAATGCAGCTCGTTCAACAGCAATAACAGAATTTCCGGTTTTTTTCGTTGCTTTCTGGAATAGGGTTTTAGTATTCCATCGATGCGCTGGCGCTGCTCTGGAAAGTACTGGTAAAGGTCTTTCTCCGAATCGATTAAAAACATTTCATTACCGCGCTGTACATAGCATGTTTTAGTGGCGGTATACCGGTCGTACAGTTCATTTTTTTCCGCATATTTCTCCTGAACCTTTTTCTGATGTAGCACAAAAACCTGGAACGAGGGATTTGAAGATTTTTTTTCGTAAAAAATAGGATTTCCGTCGGACGAAAGTTTCATTTCGAAATTGCGTTTATCCATGGAAAAGGAAGTCACCAAATCGGTGAACAAGGTTATGGAAAGCAAATCCGTTTCTGGCGGGGGTTTCATGTGTAATTCTTGTTTTACGATGTCGTATCGTAGCGATACATTATAGTACTGTTGTCCTCTGTAAGTTATGTTGCCCGCTCGGTAAAAACGTGTGTCGTGAAACGGATTGTTTTCGCCGGAAATTTTAGGATAAGGAGTGTTCGGCTTTCCAAAGTAAATACCTGAATTTACGTATGGAAAAATAACATCGTAAACTTGGAGTTTTTTTTCATGCTCCAAGTTGATTTCTTGAGCAAAAGATGACAAAGAAAATAGGAAAAGATAAAAGAGAGGATTTTTCAATATTTATGAATTCTAATTAAGTGGGAAAGTACGAAAAAATGAGCTTTATAACACCTGTGGTTTAGAAATACAAAACTTTTAGATACCGAAAAATCCACTTTTGGCCTTATGTCAAAGCAAAGCGGTTTGAGTAGTATTAAATCGGTATGCTCATGTCTTCTGGTTTTGTTGCAAATTACAGGTAATGCCTCAAATTTTGAGAGCCCAAACTACTGGTAAAAAAGTGACTTGACGAAACACGATTTGGTTGCTGGTAGCGGATGTTTAAATCAAGGTATTGCATTTACCTTGGCTAAATATCCTTTTGAGGTACAGATTTCAATCATTTTCCCATCAGTCCTACTAACTTTTAGAACACCATTGGTAATGAGTTCTGGTCCGTTTAAAATTTTATAATTTCCGGTACTTTTTAATTTGGACGCTAAGACGCGGATGATATCCAGTTTGTTCATTTTTGTTTTACCTTGTTTTCCGTTCACTTCAAGAAGTACCATTTCTAAGTTTGGAAGATAACTGCCTAGCACAATGCTATCACTTTTGGTCACATGGGTGAATTTTAAATCATCGATGAATAGGGTGTCAATAGATGAAAACGATAAGGGTAATTTATATTCTATACTTACGTTTTGAGACCGTTTGCAGTCCGTTTTTTCTTTTTTATAAGTACAATTGAATAGCAATATACATAGGCCGATAGAGGCGAATAATTGGATTGTTTTTTTAGGAATCATATGTTTAAAATGAATTTGAAAAGGGCCACCTTGCTAAGGTGGTATGCTTCAAAAATAAAAGCCTGTAACATAAATGTCACAGGCTTTATAAAAATATTTATTCGTTTTTTAATATACGAAGTCTCTATTTCTCCAATCGTTAGCTCCCGTAGCAGTACCTACATCTCCGGCTGAGGCCTCTCCACCAAAAGTGTAAATATCATCTTGGGTAACTTCCAATTCGGAAGCGGGTACTGGAAACATGGTAGGAGATCCTGCCTGTAACATATCATGTCTTCTCATAAAAGCCCATTCGACACACATTCCAGAAGCAAGGTCAAGCTCTATAGATACTTCATAGAGCAGGGCGTTCAGTACGTTGTCAGCTGCGGCAGTCGTAGACTGATTACCTTTAGTAGCTCTTGGAGAAGCATCCAAGGCAGCAACAGCAGAAGCAAAATCACCTTTTCTATAATAACACTCCGCTTTAATGTAGTCCATTTCGGCTGCAGCGAAAATGTTCACTGGAATACCTGTTTGGTTTTGATTATTACCGTTAAAGAACTTGATTGTCTTGTAACTGGAAAATAATTGTCTACCCCTAGAGGCCCGTAAAAATCCAAATTCCGAACCAACATAGGCATAATACTCATCTACTCTTGGGTCATCTGTAACTACGGGATCTAAGATGATGGTATCATCTATAGGATAGTCCGTATCGTACGTTGGGTCGAATAAACGTTGAATTTTGATGTCTGTCGGCATGTAACCGGCCGGACTCAAATCGAAAAGAGACCAATCTTGGAAATTGTTGAAAAATACATTTTCGGTGGCTTGCGGTGCAAGGTCTGTGGTAATACCGTTATTTGCATACGCAAGTACGGCATCGTAATCCACGCTTTGGGCTTCCGCATTAGTCCTTGGAAGCGCGATAGTCAACCTTGCTAAATAGCTATTGGCCAATGCAATAAATCTTGCTCCATCGATAACCTCTCCGTTTGGATATATTGGGTACTGAAAACCACTTTCTCCTTGAGCGATTGAAATCGCTTGCTCAATGTTGGCGACTGCCGCGGCAAACACCTCTTGATAGGTCGAAAATTCAAGTGTGTTAGGATCGGTATCAGGATTTACGATGTACGCCTGATTGTAGATCATAGCAAGATATCCTTGAGCAACACCCTTATCAAAATAAGCGCCTGCAAGTTCCTGGTTCGTTAAATCGGTGTCACCGTCAATTACAGTGTTTCCATCGATTTCTATATTTCCAATAACGATATTGGCATTGTTGATTACGGAATTAAAGTCATTCCAACCACCACCAGCTTGAAATGGTAAATCGTCATTGGCGGTAGAATTGATAATCTGCCGTCTTGGCTGATCACAAAAGTCCCAGAAACCTCTAAACGCATTGGTAGTTGAAAACTGATCGGACAGTGCCCTAAAATACACTCCGGTAAATTCTACCTGTGAGGTCATCAATGCCGAATGATTGGAAATATTGAAATTCTGGAAATCGGCGGCATTTGCCAATACCCTTCCGGCATCGGCCTGGTTATCGTTTGGAATATTAAATTCCTCTTGGGAACACGACATGATTCCCAAGGCCGTTAATAAATAAACTACTTTTTTCATAATGCTTTTTTTTTTAAAATGTTATCAAGATGGAACCAGCAAATAACCTAAAATTCGGAAAGGTAAACTCATCAATCCTAAAAATCGGACTTCCCGCCAAAGCGACTTCTGGATCATATCCAGTATAGTCGGTAAATGTCCAAAGATTACGACCTGATAATGTCAACTTAATAGCTTCTAGAGGTAATTGTGGTCCTAAAATCTCTTTATCAAAGGTATAAGATAAGGAAATTTCACGAATTTTTACAAATGATGCATCTTCTACAAAATAGTCAATAGGTGCAGCGCCGTTGTAAATCGTAGAACTTGCGTTGGCATAAGACGACGGTTGCCCCGCAGCGCCAAAGGTATCCAAATCGGCGTGCCTATCGTTAAAGTATAAAAACTGTCTTGAATAATTGTAGACATCACCGCCAAATTGTGCATCTATCAAGGTGTATAAACTCATGTTCTTATAGGTAAACGTATTTCTAAAGCCCATATTGAAATCCGGGTTGGTATCTCCGATAAAGCCTACCTCCAATTGGTTGGTGTCGGCGTTCCATTTACGGATGGCTTGTTCACCGGTGCCTACAAGCCCTGTTTCGCCTTCATTGGCGGTAACGATTACGTGTCCAAATTCATTGACACTGAAGTCGCTTATCGGAAGGTTAAGTCCTTCATTGATTACCAATCCATCCTCAACGGTAAGGTCATCCAAAGATTTCACCAAGGTATTACCGAACATGGCTCCATAGGGCTGTCCTGGCTCTACTCTAAAAACATTAACGGCCGGAGCTGAATCGACCCGATTTATAACGTTATCGCCGAAATCGACAATATTTCGGTTAAACGGGGCCACATCTCCAAGACTTACGATTTGATTATCCACGGTGAAAGCCGTGATACCAAAAGTCCACTGAAAGTCTTCCGTTTCTATCGCAGTGCCTTTAATGGATGCTTCGAAGGAAGTATACTCCGTTTCGGCAACATTCTGTCTTTGAACTGTTCCCGGAACCGCACCAGAAAGGGGAACGGTAATAATCGCTCCTTCTGTCTGAGAATTCGCATAGGTAAAAGAAGCATCTATTTTATCCCATAGGGTAAAGTCCAAACCGACTTCAAGCTCGCTAATATCCGGAGATTGAAGATTGGGGTTTCCAATTTGTACAGGACTGATTCCCGTCTGCGCTACAGAGAACGTTTCAAAAATATCGCCGAAGTTTGGTCGCAAACCTGCAGTACCATAAGAAGCGCGTAATTTAAGCTCGGTGAATACATCCGACTCAAAGTCCTCGCTTAAACGGTAGGCCAAAGAGCCTCTATAAAAGACTTGGTCTCTGTTATCTTCACCAAACAAAGAACTTCTATCAGTACGAACAAAACCACCAAGAATTAACTTTTCTTTCCAATCCAAATCTGCCGAGAAGAAAAGATTTTGTGTTTTTTCTCTGAACTGACCAGAGAAAACAAAAATGTTTTCTGTTCCCTGCTGTAAGTTACGAACGCCTTCTGTCAAGAAATTTGACGATTGGGAACGATTGAAAGAAGATTTAATATCTTCAAACAAGTAGCGTACGGAACTTTTTATTCCGAAATCACCAAAGGTCTTGTTGAAATTCAACTGTGCATAGGAATTAACACGCGCAGATTTGGCGTTTAAGATTGAATAAAAACCATTATCCGTATTTGGGTTGCCTTGTGCTCCACTGATGTAACCTTTGGGAAAAAACTCTTCGAATTGAGTGCTACCACGGTCGGTAGAAATTTGGCCTTCAAAAAACAAATTGTCGGTAATGCTATACTTTGCGGTTATACCGGAAATGAGTCTTGAACTTTCAACAGTGTTTCTTTGCTGACGTGCTACATACAATGGGTTTTGGTATTCGCCAATAAAACCGTTGTCGGGGTAGAAAGGTACAAATCCTCCATTTTCATCCCTTACTTCAAGATCTGTGGTCGGGTCACCGGTAAGAAGGTTAAAGAACAAGTTGTCGCCTTGTCCACCTTGCTGCACTTCCTGCCCTGTTCTTCTTACTACATAGTTGGTGAAATCGACTTTGAAACGGTCAGACATATTGACAGTCATGTTCAAACGGGCATTTTGACGCTTGGTTTCTTCCAAACCATCAATAAGTCCACCAACTCTATTATCTTCAAGGGAAGCAAAATACCCTATTTTATCCAGCTTCTGTGATACATTGATCGTGGTAAGTTGATAAGGTTGGGTAGTCAATAACCGGTCTACATTGTCTATAATCTGTCCGGGCCATGGATTATCGAACAATCCATCTGGGTCGGCAACGATACCGCCACTGCTTACATCAAAATTACCATTGGCATCCAAGAGTCTGTCATGGTTTTTCGCCAAAGGATACCCTCGCTGTATATTCGAGAAACCGTTTTCCTGTCGAATGTTAACCCTAGGTTTGTCCGTTGTTCCTTTTTTGGTGATAATTTGGATTACACCATTACCCGCCAAAGATCCATAGAGGGAGGAAGCTGCCGCTCCTTTAACAACTTCGATGGATTCAAAGTCTTGGGTACTGAAATCGGATAAGCTCCCTTGGGTGATCACACCGTCTACTATAATAAGGGGAGCCGTACTTCCTTCAATAGAACTGGCACCCCGCAATATAATCGCAGAGTTTCTAAGCGGGTTACCGCCACCTTGAACGATTTGTGCACCTGCAACCTTACCGATAAGGGCGGAGGCAGCATCTGGCGTTGGAACCGTTTGTACTCCTGCCACAGGAACGGTTTCCACAATAAAAGGAAGCTTCTTTTTGGAAGTTCCTTGAGCAACACCGGTAAGTACAACCTCTTCTAGCGCTTGGGCACTTTCCGTCATTTGTACGTTGATGGTGTTGGATGCACCGATGGTCACTTTTTCGTTCTTTTGACCAATGTAGGTGAAAAGAAGGGCCTGGCCTTCACTTCCCTTAATGGCATAGTTGCCATCAAAATCGGTTTGGGTACCACTGGTAGTTCCTACTACCAAGATATTTACCCCAGGAAGTGGTAAGCCGTCTTGATCGGTCACCGTACCGGTAATCGTCTTGTCTTGTGCAAACGTCGAATGCACAATAACCGCTAATAGTAGCGTTAAGAATCCGTTTAGTTTTGTTCTCATTTTTTAATTATTTGAATTAGCTAGCGGCAAAAATCAAAAAAGGAAGTTAATTATCCAAACCTTTTTTAATAAAATTTTAACGCTGCGCATATTAATTTCAGGCCCTGACGCGATTTTGTTCGGAATAAAAATGACGATGCCTTGTTTGTGTGTTGGAAGCATGCTCGTATTTGTTTTGCATTATTTATATAACTGGAGGTTGTCAAATTGTGATTTTTATGCGGGTATTGCTTGAGCGGAACGGGTGTATTCGGTCCTTGGATCTAGTAAATTGAATTTCCTTCGGAGATTTTAAAATCTTGATAAATTTCTGAAGGGAAAGTTTTTTAGCCTTCCTTATACTCCGAACTCATTTAGACTTTTTCATTTTGAATTTTCTCAATGCCAAGACTATGAATGACAGGTAGTTGAAACCTTTCCAGCTTGCGATGGTCGTATCGAATTTGTAGAGCAGTGACCGGAAGCTGTCCATCCATGCATTTGTCCTCTCAACTGCATATCTTTCAGAATAAAGGTCTTGGTCGAAATTATTCGTCCCTAACGTCCGCGCTCCCGTTTCACTTGTTGAAATAGATGTTGGCATTGATTTCCTTTGCGGAACATACCGTCCTGAAATCCTTGAAATCGAACCCTGCTCCGCGTTAAGGAACAGGCCGTCCGTCGCGATGTCCGCTTGGTCGAGCGTGGCGGTGACTACCTCGAACTGCACCTCGATGCCGTAGAGGTCGTTGTGGTTGCCCGCAACGGGTTCCGACATGGCCAAAGGCAGCCCATGGCGGTCGGTCAGGTAGAGCACCCAGAAGTATCGAGGATGTTCTTCATCCTCTTGCTCCTTTGTACTCCAAGATCTCGCCACCACGTTTACAAGGGGTATGCTTCCCGTCAAGGTCTAAACTAGAAAGGTTGAGCCTGTCCCTGTGCCGTTTTCAAACGGTCTTCCAACAATCAAGGAAGGTTCCGTCAAGATGCCACTTCTGATAATGGCGTTAGACCGATCACTAGCTCTGGGCCTCGGGAACAGTGCCGTCACGGGCAATAGCTCCGACTGTACCCCGCTTTTCATCTTATGGTTTATCTCACTGACGATTTCGCATAAGATGACCGTTGGGGTAAAACCCTTTTTCTGTAAAGGTTTGTGCGGAACTATCTCCATTTCCATAATATCCTTGTAGAGTACTCTGTAGATAGGATATGGTATCTGCCTGTGGCAACACAAATTTCCGTTGCCCTATCTCTATGATTCAAAAAGCTTAAACTACTTCGTCATAATATTGATTAAAAATTAGTAGAACAGGTTAAATAACGTGAGTTCGACGTAAAGAAAGAATTTTTTAGATAGGAAAAAAGCAGAATATTTAGTAAATTAAAGTGTTGAATTTCAATTACTTAAATAACATTCTGCTTTATGATTTCTACTATTAAAATTATCGAAATTTTTTGTTCCATAGACGATTTTTGCAAGAAGTTTGTTCCTTTTTGGCAAAAAAGCCTGATAGCCAACGGTAAAAAGCGCATCCGCAAATCCAAAATGTCGCTCTCGGAGGTGATGACCATCCAAGTTCTTTTTCAAATCTCCGGATACAGGACCTTCAAAGATTTTTATTTGACTTATGTACGT